>NZ_JBEOWJ010000001.1:604013-604288 GCF_040295965.1 Streptosporangium sp. NPDC002544
GCTGAGCATCGGGCGGTGCTGGAGATCTGCCGTCGGGTGCTGGGTGAGGAGCACCCGCACACGCTGTCCAGCCGGAACAATCTGGCGAGTGTGCTGTGGAGTCTGGGGCGGTTGGAGGAGGCTGAGGCTGAGCATCGGGCGGTGCTGGAGGTGCGGCGTCGGGTGCTGGGTGAGGAGCACCCCGATGCGTTGACCAGTCGGGGCAATCTGGCGCTTGTGCTGGGGGATCTGGGGCGGTTGGTCGAGGCTGAGGCTGAGCATCGGGCGGTGCTGGA
>NZ_JBEOWJ010000001.1:604385-608812 GCF_040295965.1 Streptosporangium sp. NPDC002544
GGAGGTGCGGCGTCGGGTGCTGGGTGAGGAGCACCCAGACACGCTGTCCAGCCGGAACAATCTGGCGAGTGTGCTGAGGGATCTGGGGCGGTTGGCTGAGGCTGAGGCTGAGCATCGGGCGGTGCTGGAGGTGCGGCGTCGGGTGCTGGGTGAGGAGCACCCAGACACGCTGTCCAGCCGGAACAATCTGGCGAGTGTGCTGAGGGATCTGGGGCGGTTGGCCGAGGCCGTGGCTGAGCATCGGGCGGTGCTGGAGATCTGCCGTCGGGTGCTGGGTGAGGAGCACCCAGACACGCTGTCCAGCCGGAACAATCTGGCGGGTGTGCTGAGGGATCTGGGGCGGTTGGCCGAGGCCGTGGCTGAGCATCGGGCGGTGCTGGAGATCTGCCGTCGGGTGCTGGGTGAGGAGCACCCGCACACGCTGTCCAGCCGGAACAATCTGGCGAGTGTGCTGAGGGATCTGGGGCGGTTGGAGGAATCCCAGGTATTGGAGTGATTTGTAGCTCGTACAGCAGCCGGATACAGCAACACCGCCTCACACGATCACATGCCACCAGACCGCATCTGCCATGTGACCAGGGCGAGGAGCCCTCTACGTCGTGGCTGGCTCCTGTTTGCAAACAGGCACTCAAGCTTGTGGCGACGGTCCTGCGTAGGGTGTCGTCGTGCAACGGCTTGCGCTTTTCGATCTGGACAACACCCTCGTCAACCTGGACGCGGCTTTCCAGGCGTGGGCTGGGGAGTTCGTCGAGGCGCATGATTTAGGCCGCGAAGCGGTTGATTGGCTGATCGCTCTCGACCAGGCCGGCTACCCGCACCGCGAGGTCTTCTTCAACAAGGTCCGCGACCGTTTCGCCCTACCCGAGCCGGTCGACGAGCTGTGGAGCCGCTATCGCCAGCGGATGCCCTACCTCGTCCGCTGCCGACCCGAAGTGATGGACGGACTGTCACGGCTTCGCACGTCGGGCTGGCGAGTGGGGATCGTCACCAACGGGACGGCGGACAATCAGCTCGGCAAGATCCAGCGCACCGGGCTGGCCGAGGCCGTGGACGCCTACGCGCTTTCGGGAATCGAGGGCATCCGCAAGCCCGACACCGGCCTGTTCGAGATCGCCGCCAGGCGCTGCGGTGCGGATCTCGCAGACGGGGGATGGATGGTCGGTGATCACCTTGTCGCAGATATCGGCGGGGGACAGGCCGCGGGCCTGCGAACCGTCTGGATCGACCGGGGTACGTGGCCGGGGCATGAGCATGACGCGGATTATGTCGTTACTGACGTACTCCAGGCGATGGAGATCCTGCAAGCGGAGCGGTAGCCGGTGCAAGCCTCTGGACAACGCGAATGGTGATCTTGCTAACGCGGATGCTAACACCGGTCCTGGACGACCCTGGACACGCCTGGACTTCTGGACGCTGCCGACCCCGTCCGATCAGGCAGAGGAGATAGCGGTGGACGGTCCTGGACGATCGTCCCTTAACTCGTAATGAAGAGGTCTAGGGCTGAAAGCCCTTGATGCGGCTTGTCGGCCGGAAGGCGGCGTGTCAGCCAGCTAGGTTAGCCGCGGCGCGGTTCTTTGGCTGTTGCGGATGGCGCCACTTGTGTTGCCTATCCATGTCGCGGTCTTTCTTCGGCGGGCCTTGCCGCTGGATGGCGCAGGGTGGATCAAAGTCGACGCTTTGTGCGCATTGATCGGGGCTGGATGATTAGAGTCCTCAACGATGAGGTGTGCCGGGTGCGTGCCGTCGGGGGGGCGTCGTTCGTCTGGGGAAGGGCTGAAGGATGAGCGGGGATCTGGTGAGCTTGGCCAATGATCTGTCGCCGTATGTGACGGCGGCAGTGAGCGCCTATGGTGGCGCGGTGCTGGCCAGGGCCAACGAGGAGGCCGCCGACACGACGGTGGGATGGGGACGCAAGCTGCTGCAGCGCATCTTCGGAGTGACGGCCGCCGAAGAGGAGTTGCCCGAGGTGGTGGCCGAACTGGTGGCCGAGCCGAAGAACGCGGACCTGCAGGCGGTGTTGCGCGTGCACATCGGCAAGCTGCTGAAGGCCGATCCGGTACTGGCCGCGCAGGTGCGGGCCATGTGCGAGCAGGCGGATGCCGCCACCGGCCGAAGCGGGAGTACGACGGTGATCGCATCGGGGTCGCGGGCGGTGGCAGCCGGTCGTGACATCACCGCTCCGGTGAGCACGGGAGACAACTCCCCTATTGACCCCACCTGACGTGATGGACACCTCCCCGGTACCGGAGTCTAGGGTTTCTGTTCCCGGGGAGCGGGCGGTGGCAGCCGGTCGTGACATCACCGCTCCGATGACCACGGGCAACGACTCCCCGATCTACGCGCCGCGGCTGGAGGCGGGCAGTTTGCTGCCGGCTCGTCAGGTGCACGTGTTCTCGCAGGAGCCGGTACGCCGGTTGGAGGCGCCGCGTTCCTGGCAGTTCGTAGGGCGCACGCAGGAACTGGAGCGGTTGCGAGGGGTGCTGGCCGGTGAGGGTGTGCCGGTGGTGGTGCGCCAGGTGGTGCACGGTATGGGCGGGGTCGGCAAGTCGGAGCTGGTACGCCATTACGCCCATGCTCATCAGGACCGGTATCCGGTGGCGTGGTGGATCACCGCTGATTCCCCGCAGAACCTGCAGCAGGGGCTGGCCGGGCTGGCGGCGGCGATTCATCCACCGGTCGCCTTGGTGGGGGATGCCGCACGGGCTGCCGGGTGGGCGTTGGAGTGGTTGCAGGCCCATCCCGGGTGGCTGGTGGTGCTGGACAACGTCGAGGATCCCGGCGACGTGCGTGAGTGTCTGGATCGGTTGTCTGCCGGGCATGTGGTGATCACCACCCGGCGCGATGTCTACTGGCCGAACCTGGCCACGCTCCCCCTACCGGTGCTGGGCAAGCAGTCCGCGTTGGAGTTGATGCGAGGGATCATCGAGCAGTCCCAGCCGGTCGGGCCGCGCGAGGTGGCCGATCTGGAGGTCATCGCGGCTGAGCTGGGGTATTTGCCGCTGGCGTTGGAGCAGGCGGCGGCCTACATGCACCAGCAACGCCGCAGCCCCGCCCGCTACCTGCGGCAGCTACGAGACCAGCCAGCCAAGACGCACGCTCGCTTTCCACACGGCGGTGACGCTGAGCGGATCATGACCAGGCTGTGGCAACGACACCTGCAAGCATTGCGGGAACGAGACCGCATCGATGGCCTGGCCAGTGAACATCTACTGCGAGTGCTGGCCTGCTACGCCCCCGATGATGTTCCTCGGACTCTGCTCGGCGACCACTCGCCAGGTGATCAGGAGATCGACGCTGAGGAGGGTGACTGGGAAGAGGCGTTGGGGGTGCTGGCCTCGTACAGCATGATCACCCGCGTGGGGTTGGACGACGCCGAGACGATCAGCATGCACCGGCTCTTCCACTCGGTGATCCGCAACGGCCTGGACTACGACGATCCTCGACAGCACGCCGCCCGGCAAAGCGCCCTGACCTGGTTAGAACAAGCGCTCCCTCCCGATCCGAGCTCCAACGTCGACGGCTGGCCCGCGTGGCGCGACCTCATGCCCCACATCGATGCCCTTACTTCCTGCCACCGGCAGGGAGGCGAACCACGAACCCTCGGCGAGGTCCTTAACTACGCCACGCTCTTTGCCTTGGCACAGGGCCAACCTCAACGAGCCCATCACCTCGCCAGCCGAGCATCAGCTATCGCCGAGGCTGCTTATGGCCCTGACCACCCTTTCGTAGCGATCGGATTGGGAAACCTCGCCGCTAGTTTCCGTGACCTGGGCCGGCCTGGTGAGGCGATGCCGCTGTTTGAGAGGGCGTTGGCCATCACCGAGGCCGCCCACGGCCCCGACCACCCCACCGTCGCGATCGGATTGGGAAACCTCGCCTCCAACTTCCGTGATCTGGGCCGGCCTGGTGAGGCGGTGCCGCTGTTTGAGAGGGCGTTGGCCATCACCGAGGCTGCTTATGGCCCTGACCACCCTTTCGTAGCGATCGGATTGGGAAACCTCGCCGCTAGTTTCTGTGATCTGGGTCGGCCTGGTGAGGCGGTGCCGTTGGAGCAGCGGGCGTTGGCCATCGCCGAGGCCACCTATGGCCCCGACCACCCCGACGTCGCGACCAGACTGGGAAACCTCGCCTCCAGCTTTAGCGCTCTGGGCCGGCCTGGTGAGGCGGTGCCGTTGGAGCAGCGGGCGTTGGCCATCGCCGAGGCTGCCCACGGCCCCGACCACCCCGACGTCGCGACCAGACTGGGAAACCTCGCCTCCAGCTTTCGCGCTCTGGGTCGGCCTGGTGAGGCGGTGCCGTTGGAGCAGCGGGCGTTGGCCATCACCGAGGCCACCTATGGCCCCGACCACCCCGACGTCGCGATCCGACTGGGGAACCTCGCCTCCAGCTTTCGTGATCTGGGTCGGCCTGGTGAGGCGGTGCCGTTG
>NZ_JBEOWJ010000002.1:0-448093 GCF_040295965.1 Streptosporangium sp. NPDC002544
CGGCCTGAACGACCAAGGAGATACGACGTCAGCGAGCAACCACCCCGATTTTCAGGCCCGAACGGCCTCCTCCGCCAGGGGAGATTGGAGACTAAAGCGGGTGTCGCATGTTCGAATCATGCCGGGGGCACTCTTCTGACCAGCGGATACACCCCTGACCTGGAGTGATTCACGATCGTGCCTCAGCGCACCTAGGCAACCGAACGCAGCTGTAGGCAGCCCTGTGCCAGTGGCCGCGGAATATACACGGAATGATCTTGACGGTGTTTCCGCAGGTCGTCCCCCAACTCGGCGAACCGCTGGCACGCCAGAGCCTCCCGATCCCGCAGCCGTCCCGAAGCCCCTACAGAATGATCTCTGTACGGGTCATGCCCGTCATGTAGATGAACCGGCCAGGGGCTGGCCGGAAACGTCACGTGGATGAGCCCACGGACTACGGACGAGGGCTGGAAGTGCTCTCCAACTCGGTGATGTACGTGACATCGGTGTCCGAGGGCAGGCCGAAGACCTCGCGGGCCTCTTCTCTGACCACATCGTGCATGTCCGAACCGGTGGCGGTCAGTTTCAATGCCCGCGGTGCTCCTCCGGGAGAGAACATCTCGCGCACCGAAGGAACGTTCAGGTCCCCGTCCAGAGGTTCCTCCACCTGCCGTACAGTGAAGCCTCCGTTGACCGACTCGACGGTGAGAAGAAGCGAGGTCCGGTAACCGGTGCCGCCGACGAGCAAGGTCCCAGAGCGGGCGAGTTCCTCACACACGGCCACGATCCCGAGCAGTAGTTGAGAGCTTTTCCGGCGTACCTCCACGAATTCCTCATGGCAAAACACGCGCGGACTCAGATCCGGCCTGTCACTAGCCAAGACATAGCTTCCGACACGATCGGGATCTGTCTCCAAAAAACGGTCAGCGGCCTCAAGGAGCGCCTCGCGCGTCGAGGAGTCGACCGAGACAACCTCCTCTTTGGCTGTGCCAGGGTAATCAGACCAGGACGGTTGCAGGGCGGACCAAGCGGCGGCCGCAACCCCAAGCGCTAGAGCGGCGCTTCCCCCTGCAGCCAGCCACCGGCCCGAAGCCGCCATTCGTCCCCCGCGCGTTTTTGACATCGCTGCCCCATGATTCCAGCCGAGTTACTTCCTGCTCTTCTTGCCGCCACTACAACGAGAGATCAAAGCACAACGTAGATCATTTTGCTGTGAGTTCTCAGACCCGGCAAAGTGCCGACCTAGGATGATCCACCGTGCAACGACTTGCGCTCTTCGATCTGGACAACACCCTCGTGGATCTCGACAAGGCGTTCCAGGTGTGGGCCGCTTGGACCGGGTGCGCAGGCCCTCGACGCCCTCGGCCTGGTAGCGGCGGTACCAGATGTAGTACGCCTGCCGGCTGATCCCGTAGTAGCGGCACGTCAGCGCGACGTTGCCCGAGACCTCTTCGACGTGACGGATGATGGCCAGGCGCCGCTTGGCCTCACGATCCAGCGGGGGGTTTGGGGTGGACATAGATGGTCTCCGTAGTGGCCGGAGATCCGGGTGTCAACGATGTCTGTCAGTTTTAGATCACCCAGATCTACGAGGGCAGGGCACACTCAGGGCACACAGGCGCGAGAAGCAGCAGGAAACGATGAGAACCAGCGAACGCCAAAAGCCCAGCTCAGAACACCTTCTAAGAGATCATCGCAGGTCGGCCCCCATGACGCATCAGATCTCGATGTTCTGAGCTGTTGGGTCGCTGACCTGCGGTGATCTCGTCATGTGGGGCCTTCAGGGCACTTCACGCTTGATGACCTTCAGCTGGCACGCGATAGAAGGTAGGGGCGGGCGCGTGCCCGGAGAACCTCGCCCGAGGAGGATCGCGGTGCCCCTGATCTCTCGCAGCGACTGCGAGCTGAACGCCTACGACCGCACGTTCTTCGTGGTCGATGTGACGTTCGCCTACGATCCCGGCGACTTCCCGGGTGGCGGCTGGTTCGGAGCGATCACGAACTGCTGCCGCGTCTCCGCGGACGACGACCGCGTGGGTATCCGGCTTGAGGCGTGGGACGACGTACCCGAGGAGCCGCGCGAGCCTTGGGCGGACGTCGCCTCGGGGAGACCGGGGAGATCTGCGCGGCGGAGCTCTACACGGATGTGCAGGACGGGTTTCTCCTCCTGGACGAGTAGGTCCTAAGTCCGATCAGTTGATCGAGTGATGGGCTGGGCGGTGGCCCGGTTGCGCCCGGAGGTCACCCGGCGCGGCAGGGGGCCGACCAACGGAGGCAGATGGGAAGTCGGCTTTTCGCATCCAGCACCACCCGGTCGCCCAGCGGTTCCCCGAGCCGGACGACGCCCTCGCCGGATGCGCCGACGCCCGCACACAGGCCGTTACCGACGCGCTCGTGGACCTCGATTCCGAGGACCACGACGTCGGGCCGCTCGTCGGCCCGCGGGTGGACGGTCGGCATCTTTCGGCCGAGGCAGACGCCGTAGTCGTAGTTCACCCGCAGCGTGCGCTCGTCGAGCACCTCGAAGCCTCTGACGTCGGGGGACAGGTGGTCACCAACGGCGTCTTCGACGGTGCCGAGCGTGGCCCGGTCGACTGCGACGTGGTCGATCGGGCCGGGCAGGTTGGAGAAGTACAGCCGCCACGCCGGGACGGTGGCCATGCCGCGCAGGGTCCGCAGGCGCATGGTCGTGAAGGTGGCGGTGGTCATCTTGTACGCCCGATCGTCTTGGCTGGAGGCCTCCTCCTCGTAGGGGGACAGTGTGATCAGCGCCTGGCGTGCGCTGATCACGGAGACCTGCGTGGTGGAACCGTCGTCCCAGCGGATACGCGCCTCGTCCGGGGTCGGGGGGAGCGGGCCGGCCACGGCGAAGCCGTACTCCTCGTCACTGGAGATCCGCTGCTCCACGTCGTGTGGCATCTTGCTCAGGTCCTCCGTCGGGACGAAGCCGTTGCGCCAGATCTCCGCCGCGCCGCTGGTCCGCCAGGTCCAGACGGCGCGGGCGGCGTGGTCATCGAAGGTGAGCTGTCCGACGAGGAGGTGGCCGTCGCTGACGAGCAGAGTCAACATCAGGAGCGTCGCGAGTAATCGCAGCATCCGAAGATTATCGAGGGTCTCTGGGACCGACAGGGCACCCTGTAAGGCCGGCTCGACCTCGAACCGCACGGTGCCCGTACCTCGAGCTCGGTGCGTGGGACCACGTATCGCTCAGCGCCTCCTGGCACTGAGCGCTGCCATTTGGCCACAACCACGCCACCGCCCAGCCCATCACCCGATCACTGAGGTGATCTCAGCGATTTTCATTTCAGGTAGCTGTGGACGTTGATGGAATACCGAAGGGGTCGCATTCCGCTTGCCTCGTCGCGTGTGGTCATGGGGTGGTCTCCTCGTGGCCGGCGGATCCGGTCTGATGAGGGACGCACCACAAGCGGTACGTCGCCCTGGTCATGGCCAGCAGCATGCGGGGAGCTACCCCGGCTATGCCGGACGCGGATTTGGCCCGGACGCGGTACGTGCGGTCTGCCGGTATGGCTTCGAGAAAGAGAACCACGCGGCTCACCATCTCCACCACAAGGTCGGATTCGTTGACGAAGGCCGACTGCGCCAAATCTTCCGGCACGAAGGTAGGTGGTGCGACAAGTACACGACGGGCCTGCTCGAAGACGAGCTTCACTGACCCGGGTCAGCTCCTCGATGAGCATTGAATCGCCCCGGCTTGGAACGCTTTCCAGGGGATCACCGCAGGTCGGTCACCATGACGGAGCAGACTCGATGTGCTGAAGTGGAAAAGGGACCAGGATCGTTGATTCAGGCCCCTTCGCCGTGCCGGGGTCGTTTCCCTGCCAGGAGGCCGACGCGGGTCAGGCGTAGCGGAAGATAATCAAAAAAAGGTGCCTACGGCCATCAAGAAGATGGCCGTCGCACCGATGACCAGGCTTCGGAGCCGGTAGTGATGGTGAACACCTGTGCCGGACGATTGCGGTGCTCCAGGACGTGGTTACGCCCTGATGCCTTCGAAGCGCCCCAGGCGCGTCGCTCAGCGCTCGCGCCGGCGCCGGGCCTTACCGCTCACTCCGCCGAACAGCGCCAGGCCCCTCACCACGACCACTGGCGCCGACGGGTCGACGTCTGGGCTGCTGTGCACGTCGAAGCCGCCGAAGATGCCGATGCCATGGCAGCGCACCTCCGTCCCCTCGGGCACGATGATCTCGGCCCCACCGAAGATCGCGTTGACCGTGATCTCGACCTCTTTCGCCTCGAACTCGGCGTCGGTCAGGTCAAACCGCAGGCCGCCGAAGACGGCCAGCGCTTTGGTCCGCCGCCGCATCCGCCAGCGGCCCTTGCGCTCGGCACCGCCGAAGATGGCGACGATGTTCTCGGGCTTGGAGTTCGCATCCGGCAGGTAGGACACCGGGGTCGCGGCCGGACGGTGCCGGTCGACCTGTAGGTCGCGGGTGAGGACCTCGAGCTCCCCCACGGTCTTGGCCTGGTAGAGCCTGTCCAGGCGCTCGGAGTACTCCTCGTGGCTCAGCTGACCGGTGCTCAGGGCTTCACCGAGCAGGGTGCTGACCTGCTCCCTATTGCTGTCCGAGGCGCGCAGGTGTGACATCTGGGAGTCCCTACGCTGAGGGGGATTTTCCATGCTGGCCACGATAGTTCTCATTCATCCTGACGGGGAGCTTGCCAGGGGGTTCGGTCACGCCCAGCTCGCCCGCGGCCTCTGGATGCCGACGAAGGGCCGGCAGTGTGGCGGCAGGCCGGGGAGCGGGCTCGGTCCGGCAGAGAGGGCGGGTGCGGCGAGCGGGGCGGGGAGACGGGCCGGCCGTAAGGCCGGCACCGCGCCCCGACCCGGCTCAACCGGCAGGTTCCACCGGACCGAGCCGGAAATCGTCAGGACCGCCAATTGAGGGATCGGGACACCGCGCCCCACGATGGGCACCCCGTGCCATCCGCCCGATGTGAGAGGTTCACATGTCTTCGAACGCCCTCGCCGTCTCGGTCGTCTACCCGTTGCAGATCCGCCATCCGGACGTGGTCGTGCCGTTCGCCGAGTTCGTGCTCCGTTCGGGGGCTGAACGCCTGTGGCTGGGCCAGTCACTGAACGTGGACACCCACCTGGCGGCCGCCTACCTGGCCGGGCGCGGGCTGCGCGTGCCGATGGGCTCCAGCGTCACGCTGCTGCCGCTGCGCCATCCCTACCAGGCCGCAGTCGAGGCCAGGTCGCTGGCCGTGCTCACCGGCCGGCCGTACGTCGCGGGCTTCGGCGCCGGTGACCCGGAGTTCACGGCGAACCTGGCCGGCCGGCCGTACCGCAGCCCCCGGCGGGCGGTCGAGGAGTACCTGTCGGCGGTACGCGCCCTGCTCGACGGCCGGGCCGTCGAGCACGAGGGCGAGCACTTCACGGTGCACGGCATGCTGCTGCCCGCCGAGCATCCTGGGGTCGAGGTGGGCGCGGGCGTGCTGCGGCCCATGATGGCGCGTACGGCGGGGGCGGTCGCGGACGTCGCAATCACCTGGCTGGTGCCCGCCGGATATCTGGGCGGCGTCCTGCTCCCGGCGCTGCGGGCCGGGGCGCAGGGGCGTCCCCGGCCGCCCCGGGTGGTGTCCGTCGTGCACGTCGCGGTCGAGCGGCCGGGGCGGGACATCGGGCGGCTCGTCCGGGTGGCGACCGGCGCGCACCTGGAGGCCGGGCACTACGCCGACATGCTGCGCCGGGCGGGGGTTGAACTGGCGGGTCTCGGCCCGGCGGATGTCTCCAGGGCACTGCTGGACGCCGGGGCGTTCGTGGCGGGCAAGCCCGACGAGATCGCGGCCGAACTGCGCCGGTTCCACGAGGCCGGCGCGGACGAGGTCGTGCTCAACTCCTGCGGCGTGCTGGCCACCGAGGGTCCCGGCGCGGCGCTGGCCGACCTGGCCGATGTGCTGGCGGCCCTCGAGTAAATCGGCGTAATCGACAATAGAGCCATGTGGTCCTGAAATGTCAGGATGAATGTGTGTGACAGAGTCCGGCGCCGGAAGAGGAAAGCCGGGCGGGCCCCGACGGTTGAACGCCGGAAAGACCACCCCGGATTTCCGCTCGTCACATGTGCCAGCCCATTTGGCCTAACGGCCAGAAATGAAAAGGTGGAGACACATGTCTGCTGTCAGGGACCAGTTCGACCTGGACGTCCGCGTCGCCAAGCCCGGGGACATCGCCGAGCCCGACTCGATCAGCGTGGTGACCCGTCTGGTCTGCACCCGGGTGACCTGCCGCAGCTGCACCTGTGTGAGCTGCATCACGCAGTGCCCGCTCGGCTGCTGGTAGTCCGCTGAAAGGGTCCGCCGCGCTGGAATCTCGGCGGCCCCGCCCGAGCCGCCGTGTCCGTGCAGAAAACTCGCGGACACGGCGGCCGCACACCGCGGGAACGGCTCAGGTAAGACGGGTCGTGATTTCGGAAAGCCGTGCCATCCGAAAACGGCAATACGCCCGGTGAGCCGTCGGCGCGTCATGTGCGTCACGAATGACGGCCTCCGGAATCACGTCCCACAATATGCCGTCCGGCCCGCGGGCCAGGAATAATGAAGCGTTTTCCGATCGTCGTGTCGGAAAGCCGTGTTCGGGGGTGTGGATGGATCCGCCGCGCTGGAATCACGGCGGGCCCACCATTGAAGCCGCCGTGCCCCGCCAACGCCTCACGCCGCGGGTACGGCGGCCACCTCTCATTAAAGCTTTTTCCACCGGCCCTGTCGCCCGAGGTGGCGATCAGGAGTCCGCCGACCGGCGTCCCGGCTCCCGGTTCGTTACCGGGATGCGCCCCTCACCAGGCCCGCCGGTTGCGCGACCCATAGGGAGATCCGTGAGCACACTTGTCGAATCCGGGCACGTCACCAAGGCGCTGTCCGAAGCGGCCAGGAAGACCGCCGAGCTCATCGCGCGCAGGCTCGCCGACCCCGAGGTGGTGCGGTTGGCCGTGGCCAGGTCCGAGCAGACCGCTCGGTACCCCTTCGGCTGGGGCGGTGCCTCCCTGTACTCGGGACACGGGAGCAGCGCGCTGCTGTTCCGCCAGGCCGCCAGGGCGCTGCCTGACGACGCCGAGCACTGGCGGGACCTCGCCCACGAACAGGTGGTCACCGCCGTGCGCAGCACTCACGAGGAGCCGCTGGCCGACGCCGGTATGGCCGCGGGCACGGCCGGTCTGGCGCTCGTCCTGGCCGACGCGGCGAGTGACGACCCGCGGTACGAGGCCGCCGCCCGCGGTCTGGACCGCAAGCTGGCCGACCAGGTGCTCACCGCCGCGTCCTGGCGGCGTGCCGGGGGAGCCGGTGGAGTGGCCGACCACGACTACGACGTGATCGTGGGCGCCACGGGCAGCCTCACCAGGATGGCCGACGCGGACTCGGCCGAGCCCGTCGCCGCGGAGGCCGTCCGCCGACTGATCGACGACCTGCTGTGGCTGTGCGACGGGACGGGGGAACGCCGGCCGTGGTTCATACCGCCGGAGTTCTTCCCCGCGGAGGACTACCACGAGGCCTATCCGCACGGGTACGTCAACCTCGGCCTGGCCCACGGGATCCCCGGCCCGCTGGCCGCGCTGGCCCTTGCCCGGCGCGCCGGGCACGGCGGCGAGCCGGTGCGCACCACGATCCGACAGGTGGCCGACTACCTCGTGGACGCCGCCATCGCCGACGAGCACGGCCCCAGCTGGGCCATGGGGATCCCGCTCGACGCCTCCGGCGCGGAGCACCGGCACGGTCTTGCCCCGGCCCGGGTCGCCTGGTGCTACGGCACCCCCGGAGTGGCCTGCGCCCTGCTGCACGCCGCCGACGCGCTGGACGACCACGCCCTGCGCCGGTTCGCGAGCTCCGCGCTGGAAGGCGTGCTGCACAGGTTCGCCGGCGAGGGCCACTTCAGTTCGGCCACCCTGTGCCACGGAGCGGCCGGCCTGCTGGCGATCTGCGCGCGCTTCGCCAGGGACACCGACAGCGCCGTGGCGCGCCGGACGCTCCCCGTCCTCACCGAGGCCGTGCTGGAGCACTGCGACCCCGACCTGCCGCTCGGCGTCCAGGACCTCGAACAGCCGGGCGTCCTGCTGGACAGTCCCGGCCTGCTCACCGGTGCCGCGGGGGTGGCGCTCGCCCTGTGGTCGGTGTCCGTGTCGGCGTCCACCCGATGGGAACGGGCGCTGCTCATCAGCTGACCGAACCCGGCGACAGAGCGACGAGAGCGACGGAGAGGGCAACCGATGACGAACACCCCTGTATCCCGGCTGTACACCCCGGCCGGATTCTTCCTGCTGCGCGCCCCCATCATGCCCGTCCAGACGTTCACCGGACTGCTCTCCGGTGACGGTGGCGCGGACGGCGCCAGGGAACGACTCAGGTCGCTCAGCGAGCACCCCCGCTTTGTGCAGGCGCTGCACGTGGCCAGCCCGAGCATGACCGCGGGTCTCGCGCACCTGTCCGGCGCCGACGAGAAGCGCGTGGCCCGGGCCTACTCGACGCTGCTGCGGTACGGGACCAGGATGGCGACCAGGCCGACGCCCTACGGCCTGTTCTCCGGCGTGGGCGGGGGCCGGTTCGCCGGGACCACCTCCCTCCACCTGGCACGCGACCCGCTGGCCCGCACCCGTACCCGGGCGGACGCCGGCTGGCTGCTGTCCCTCATCAAGGAACTGGAAGAGGACGACACGCTGCGCGACGGTCTGCACGTGGGCGTCAACCCGATGCTGTACCGGGTCGGGGACCGTGCGGTGCTGTCGTTCGCCGACGTGTACGGCACGGCCGACAACCGGCACGTGGGGTTCCGGGTCACGGCGCCGGTCGAGCTGGCGCTCGGCATGGCCGCCGTGCCGGGCACCACGTACGCCGAGATTGCCGAGCGGATCGCCACCGACGTGCCGGGCGCCACCCCGGACAAGGCCCGTGCCCTGCTGGCCCAGCTGTGGGACCTGCACGTGCTGATCAGCGATCTGCGGCCGGCGATGACCGCGCCGCTGTCCGAGCTGGATCTGCTCAAGCGGCTGGACGGCGTCGCGGGCACGGAGGCGGTGCGGGCCGGCCTCACCGAGGTCAGAGAACTCGCCGACGCGATCGACGACGCGCACGGTACGGCGGGGACCGCGGCGCTGGACCGGCTGTCCGCCCGGCAGCGCGCCATGACGCCCGGCAACACCCGGGAGACCTACCAGGTCGACGCCGCCCTCGCGGCACGCGGCGAGCTGTCCCGGCAGGTCGCCACCGTGGCGGCGGAGGCCACCGACGTGCTGCTGCGCCTCGGCGTCACCCGGCGCCGTCCGCACCACATCGTCGAGTACCACAGCGCCTTCCTGGAGCGGTACGGCGTGGACGCCGAGGTGCCGCTGCTGGAGGTGCTCAGCCCGGAGACCGGCCTCGACGCCCCGCCGACGTACACCATGCCGCCCCGTGCGGTCCCGCTCGCCGCGGTCCCCGAGGAGGACAGCCGGCGCAGGGACCTGGTGTTCGCCTCCCTGGCGGCCGACGCGCTGCACCGCGGGCTCGCCGAGATCGAGATCACCGATGACCTGCTCGCCCGGCTGACCGCCTGGCGGCCCCCAGGGGAGCGGACCGCGCTGCGGCCGTCGCTGGACATCTACGGGCAGATCGCGGCCGAGTCGCCGGCCGCGATCGACGCAGGGGAGTGGCGGTTCGTCGTCTCGCCGGGCGCGATGACCGACGGCGGTCGTACCTTCGGGCGGTTCTTCGACCTGTTGGACGAGGAGTCGGTGGCCCGGCTGCAGGAGTTCGCGCGCGCGGAGGAGGAACTGTACCCCGATGCGATCTTCGCCGAGTTGAGCTATGTGCCGCCGCATGGCAGGGGCGGGAACGTCACCTTCCATCCGCCGCTGCGCCGCTACGAGATCTGCATCAACACCTCGCCCTCGGTGGTCCCCGAGCACCGGATCGCGCTGGGCGACATCCTGGTGGGCGCCACCGCCGACCGCTTCTACCTGCGCTCGGCCCGGCTCGGCCAGGAGGTCTATGTCACCCAGGGCCACATGCTCTCCGCGCAGAACGCGCCGAACGTCTGCCGCCTGCTGATCGAGCTGTCCCAGGACGGCTTCATGCCGCACGTGGGCTTCGACTGGGGCCCCGCCGCGGCCGCGCCGTACCTGCCCAGGGTGGTCCGCGGCCGGGCGGTGCTGCATCCGGCGCAGTGGACACTCACCTCCCGAATGCTGGGCGAGGGCGACTTCGGCGCCGGGCTGGCGCGGTGGCGGGAGACCTGGCGGGTGCCCAGGTACGTCTACCTGTCCTGGATGGACAACCGGCTGCTCCTGGACCTGGAACACCCACTGTGCGCGGCCGAGCTTGAGGAGGAGCTGCGCAGGGCCGAGCGTGGCGGCGCGGGGAGCCCTCTGGTGCTCCAGGAGATGCTTCCCGGCATGCCGGAGGCGTGGCTCGGCGACGATGCCGGCGGGCGGTACCTGAGCGAGATCGTGGTGCCCATGCTCGCCAGGGATCCGGCGCGGGTACGCCGCCCCCCGATCTCGCAGGTGCCTCCCGCCGGCACCCTGCCCGCCGTGCCCCGCCGACGCCTGGTGGGCGACGAGTGGGTCTACCTCAAGCTGTACTCCGCGCTCAACCAGCACGACGACGTCATCGTCGGGCCGCTGCGGGAACTGGTCGCGGGGCTGCGCGCGGACGGCCTGATCGACCGCTGGTTCTACATCCGCTACTGCGACCCCGGCCCGCACCTGCGGGTGCGGGTGCGGGTGCGGGGCACGGACCCGGCGGACATCGCGCAGGTGACCACCCGGTGCATCGCCTGGGCGCGGGAGTGCGTCAGGGCTGGCCTCGCCGCGGACCTCGCCCTGGTGGGCTACGACAGGGAGATCGAGCGGTACGGTGGCCCGCTGGCGATCGGCACCCTGGAGGAGGTCTTCACCGCCAACAGCGACGTGTCGGCCGAACTGGCGGCCCTGCTACGGGTCGGCCTCCAGGGGCTGGAGCCCGACGTCCTCGCCGTCATGGCCGTGCACCACCTGTACCGCGACTGGGGCCTGGACCCGCTGCGGATCGCCGGCGACCAGGAGATGGACATCGCCGATCCGATCCGCAAGCGCTTCCGGCAGATCCAGCGCACCCTGTGCGACCTGGTCGAACCCTGGGACCGGCACCCCGATCCGGTCGCCCGGGCACACCTGGGCACGCTCCGCCAGGTCTTCGCGCTCCAGCGGGACACGTTGGCCGCCGCAGGCACACGGGTACGGAACCTGGCGGACGAGGGCCGCCTGGTCGGCGACGAGCGGCGCATCCTGGCGAGCCTGGCCCACATGCAGATCAACCGGCTACTCGGAATGGACCAGGACCGCGAGCGGGCCGTCCATGCGCTGTGGCTGCTCGCCATCCGGGCCGTGCGGGGACGGCCCCGGCGGTGAACCTTTGTCAGACGTTTCTGGGTAACGGATCGGGAGACGCGGTCGCCGTCTCCACGGTGGCGGGTGGAAGAGGTTCGGTGAGGAGAAGATGATGGTGTCGGACACGCAATCCGGCCGGCAGGGAAAATACTGGGCGCGCGCCCTGCGGCTGCTGTGGGAGGTCAACCCGCGGCACGTGGTGGGGGTCCTCACGCTGACGGCGGTGACCTCGGTCATCCCGGCCCTCAACGTGTATCTCACGGCGATGGCCGTGCAGGCCGTGGCGGACGCGGTGACCGATGGCGACGGGTTGCGCACGGCGCTGTGGGCCGGTGGCGCGCTGGCCGGCCTCATGGCGCTCGCGCACTTCTTCGCGGTCGGCCGCAACTACCTTGAGACGCTCCTGCAGTACCGGATGGCCAACCAGGTCAACGAGCGCATCATGGCCAAGGCCATCCGCCTCCAGTTGCGCCACTTCGAGGACCCCACGACCTACGACGGTCTCCAGCGGGCGACCCGTGAGGCCGGGTTCCGGCCGTACCAGATCTTCGCCGACCTGATCGCGGTCACCTCCAACGCCGTCTCCCTGGTGTCGGTGACCGTGGTGCTGCTGTCCTGGGACGTGCGGGTCGCGCTGGTGGTGCTGCTCGCCCCGGTGCCGACCATGGTGGCCAACCTGTTCTTCGGCAGGCTCGGCTGGAAGATCGAGCACGACCGTTCCGCGGACCGGCGCCGTACGACGTACCTGCAGTACCTCGTGACGACCGACCGAACATTCAAGGAGACCCGCCTGTTCGACCTCGGCCCGCTCTTCCTGGAGCGGTTCCGGGCGATGGTGGGCCGGTTCTACGCGGTGGACCGCCAACTGGAGGGCCGGCAGGCCGTGGCGTCGGCGCTGCTCGGCCTGCTGAGCGTGGCCGCGGCCGGCGGGGCGGTGCTGTTCGCGGTGTCCACCACGGTCGGCACCGGCCAGGTGGGTCAGTTCGCGGGGTACATCGCGGCGATCACGTTGGTGCAGGGCGCGCTGGGATCGCTGTTCGGCGGCATCGCCCAGCTGTACGAGCACAACCTGTTCCTGGGCAACCTGTTCTCCTTCCTGGACATCCCGGAGGACGCGCTCCCCAGCGGCAGCAGGCCGTTCCCCGCCACCCTGACCAAGGGCGTGCAGTTCAGGAACGTCACCTTCGCCTACCCCGGTACCGACACCCCCGTGCTGTCGAACCTGAACCTGTTCCTGCCCGCCGGCCAGTGCGTGGCCCTGGTCGGCCAGAACGGCGCCGGCAAGACCACCCTGGTCAAGCTCCTGGCCAGGTTCTACGCGCCGACCGGCGGCGAGATACTGATCGACGGCCACCCGATCGAGGAGTACGACCTGGAGGAGCTGCGCCGCAACATCGGCGTGATCTTCCAGGACTTCGTGCAGTACGAGGCGTCGGCCAGGGAGAACATCGGCTTCGGCAGGGTGACGGCGCTGGACGACAACGAGGCCGTCCGGCGGGCCGCCGGCCAGGCGGGCGCCCTGCCGTTCATCGACGAGCTGCCCAAGGGGCTCGACACCCAGCTGGGACGGTGGTTCGAGGGC
This sequence comes from Streptosporangium sp. NPDC002544, assembly GCF_040295965.1. Taxonomy (NCBI): domain Bacteria; kingdom Bacillati; phylum Actinomycetota; class Actinomycetes; order Streptosporangiales; family Streptosporangiaceae; genus Streptosporangium; species Streptosporangium sp. NPDC002544. Next base: position 12,919 of record NZ_JBEOWJ010000002.1, read on the forward strand.
GGCAGGCAGCTGTCGGGAGGGGAGTGGCAGAAGGTCGCGCTGGCCCGCGCCTTCCTGCGGAACGCGCCGATCGTGGTCCTCGACGAGCCGACCGCCGCGATCGACGCCGAGGCGGAGGCGGAGATCTTCGGCCAGATGACCCGCCTGACCGACCGGTCGACCACGCTCATGATCGCCCATCGGTTCTCCACGGTGCGGGTGGCCGACCACATCGTGGTCATCGACCATGGCAAGGTGCTCGAAGAGGGCACCCACGCGGAGTTGATGGACCGGGAGGGCGTCTACGCCAAGCTGTTCAGGCTCCAGGCGGCCGGCTACCTCGACCAGCCCGTCGAGGCCAGGGCCTGAGTACGCGTACCGCTCGGCCGGGGACGCCTGGCCGAGCGCTACGCGGGGGTCACCGGCGTGGCCAGGTGACCGCGGCGAACACCACGGAGCAGACCAGGAAGCCCGCCGACACCACGGCCAGCCCGCCCCAGAAGGAGCTCGTCGTCGCGCCGAGGTCGAGGCCCAGACCGACCGTGGTGAGCAGGCCGGCGATCACGCCCAGGACCAGGCCGGGAACGTAGTGCCTGGGCCGGTACGCGAGGGCGCCGACCATCGGCAGGATCAGGGGGACCAGGGCGATCCCCCAGCCGGCCCGAGGCTCGCCGAACAAGGCGATCCGCACTGCGGACACGGCCGCCGCGATGCCGATCGCGAACACGGTCCAGATCACGAGCTTGACGGGACCGTATTGGCGGTCGGACTCCCCGGCGGTGTAGGCGCCCAGGCCGAACATCCAATAGGAGAACAGGTCGGCGACCATCTCACCGACACCGGTCTTCCAATCTTGGGGGTTCTCGCCATCCTTCTCGCCATCTTTCTCGCCGTCGGTGCCGAGGGGCATTCTGCTTCCTTCGTCATGGGCCGTCGCATCAATTCGAGGGCTATAATAGTGCTTCTCCCCGGTGGCACGCGGGCGTTGTGTCCACCGGCCTCCCGTTGAGTGTGGAAACGTCCGTTAAATGCCCGCTAGAATCCTCAGAAACCCATCCTCGTCCGTCCCGGCCGCCAAAAGCGCCACTCGAAGTGCGCAGTTCCGGGCCAGGGGATGTGCCGCTGCCATTGCGCTGTCCCGCCAGCGGGACGTGATCATGGATGGAGCAATCTTGAAGGCTATTAGCCGGCTTCGCGCCGGTTGATCACGGCACTGCACGCGCATCGGTCAAGACCGAAGCGGCCGGGCCGGCCGCGCGTTTCATCCGCGCCCCGATGCTCCGCCTGGCCCGGGAGAACCCGGGTGGGGGTACCGGCGCGTGCACGGCGAACTACTCGTGCTCGGGGTGAAGGTGGCCGCCTCAACCCCGGCATAACAGGCCACCCCCGATAATTGTTCTTGTCCCGGCACCGGGATAAGAACAAGAAGGTCGTCGGCCGTAGGCGGGGTATCGTCACCGACGCGCTCGGCATCATCCTCGCCGTGATGGTCACTGCCGCAAGCCTGTCCGACAACGTCATCGGAATACGACTGCTCGACCGGGCCTAAAACAGCTACCCGACGATATCCAAAGCCTGGGCCGGCACCGGCTTCGAAAACACCGGGACCGAACACGGCGCCAAGCTTGGCATCGGCGTCGAAGTCGTCTCCGGAAACATCCGGACTCGAGGTGTTCACGTCGGCAAACGCCGCTGGGTCGTCGAGCGAAGTCCGGGCCGGCTCATGTCATACCGCCACCTGGCCCGCGACTGTGAAACCCTCCCCGCCGGTTCCCAAGCCATGATCCACACTGTCCCGATCAACAGCCGCGCCAACCGCATAGCGGACGGGGCCGCCCCAACCTGGCAAGGCGCCTATCTGACATCTTCTCGCCGACTTTCACGTGATCTTGCCAGGAAGACGCCGAAGGCCTTGCCGTGCCGGGCGAGATCGGGCCTGTCCCGGAACCGTGCGATCGCGAACAGAGCCTGAACCCGGCAGGTCGGCGCCCTGGAGCCCGTCCTGGTGCCGCGACTCCGGCGTTCGGTGCGCAGTGGGCCGACGACGAACTGATCAGTTCACGGGAGACGTCGAGCATGGCTCGACAGGCGATCACGTGGGGCCTTCTGGTAGTGGAGAGATCTTATGGTGAGACCTCTTCCACCGGAGGCTGCACGCCTGTTTCGGGGCGTAGCGATCTGTCTGCGTGTCCACTCGAACGGCATGCCTGAGCTACGGAAAACCCTTCTATCCGAATCGGATTCTACTGAGAAAACGTCGCTAGAACATAAGGTGCAATCTGCTCAAATCAAACGCCCTGCAAGCTGAATCGCGAGCATCCGTGCCAGGAGTTCCGGACACAGGCGGATCGCGCTCCACGGCCCGTGGCGGCTGGAACTTCGTCATGTTACCTGATCACGAAAAATATCGGCAATCACTACAAATCTTATAAAATGATGTTAGTCTCCCGAATGTCTGTATCACACCTATGTAGGGGGTTAGGGAGTTATGGCGCATTCATTATGGTATATGGCGGTTCTCGCCAGGAGTCCTGGGAGCTTTCACGCGCCCCTCCAGGCCTGGCCGGGCCTTTCGGAAAAGCGTGAGCGAACCGGCCGCCCATGACCGGGGAGGGAGGACCGCGGACTCGTCCTGGGCCAAGGGGCGGTCGCCGAGGAGTTCTCCGAACCGAGGGGGGAGCCGGTCGACGTTGCGGTGGAGCGGCTGATTGAGACGACACCGGCGGTAGAGCATGGCTTCTTCCTTCCTTCCCGTGGGTCCTTGGCGGTAGCCGGATGCGCATCGACCACTCGGTGCGATCCGTACAGAGCCCATGGGTCTTCATGGCCGACTTCGCTGGACAGGTCGGCACCTTCGCGAGACGGGGACCTTCGTCTTCTCCGTGGTTCGCCGGAACATCTCTGTCGCCCCCAATCGAGTGTGGACGGCCAGCGTGATATGGGAATCGCCAGCGGATTTGCTCCAGAGAGCGAGAATCCGAGGGCGCGATCGATTACGAGCGCCTAATCGGCACCATTGCGACCATCCTCTCAGGGTGGGCTCGCGCACCGACGCGCGGCTCGGTCAGGTGGTCATCGCCCTTGGCCCGGCGTGGGTCCTGATCCTTGGCTGCCTGGTCCACAGGCAGCTTCCGGATACGGTGTGGTATCCCTGGCGTGGCGGGATCATCTTGAGCGGGTCCGGCTCGCCGCAGTCGCCCGTGGCAGACAACCGCGACTCTCGGCAGCGCGGCAGTGGTGGGTCCTCGTCCGCTTTCAGACGTCGCCCACGACCGCGGCCGGCGGCGGCCAGGTCGGCGCAGTCCTCACCGTGTTCCTGTTGCCGGTCGCGGTCACCCATGAGCAGGGATCCTCCCGCATGCCACGCGCTCCTCATGGGACACGGCAACTTCGCTCGCCGTGATCAGCAATCCGATCCTCTGATCTAAATCCTGTGCAAGATACGGCCGATACTTCGGAACGGGGAGACGCGTGGAGATCATGATTAGCGCGCCGGAACCAGGGTGGGTAAACGCGTTGGGGTTCCTGGACCGGCTGACGCCGCGGGAACTGGAGGTGTTCCTCCTGCTGGCCGACGGCGGGTCGAACCAGGAGATCGCGGACAGGCTCATCGTGAGCGAACGGACGGTACGCGCCCACCTGGCGCAGATCATGTCAAAGCTCCAGTTCGCCAACCGCCTGCAGGCGTGCATGGCGTCCTACACACACCGCCTAAGCCGCCCGGGTGGCGAGCCGACGAAGCACGAATATCGTCACCAATGAGAATTGCCGGTCCGCCGGCCTGGCGAAATGACTGCCATGTCGTTGAATTCCGGTAGCCGAGAGGGGGAATTCATGAAGGTTTACCAGGCTCCCGCACTCGTCGCGCGCGGCTCCTTCGCGGCCGATACCGCCGGCTCCGGCTGCCGGGTAGGTGACCGGCTCGTGGGCCGTCTCATCGCGGAGGCGGCGGCGTGATCAGTGTTCTGGTCGCCGACGACCAGAAGAGCGTCAGGCACGGTTTCGCCGCGGCGCTGAACGCCCAGCCGGACATCAACGTCGTGGGCACCGCCGCGGACGGGGCCGAGGCGGTGCGGCCGGCCAGGGAGTCCCGGCCCGACGTGGCGTTGGGCGAAGTATCGTCTGGCCATGGCCGATGATCCGCTGGAGTCGCTGCGCCGGCTCTGCCTCGCGCTCCCCGAGACCACCGAACGACTCAGCCACGGAGAGCCGACCTGGTTCGTCCGCGGCAGGAAGACGTTCGTGATGTACGCCGACCACCATCACGACGACCGGCTCGCCTTCTGGTGCGCCGCCTCGCCCGGCGTCCAGGAGGCCCTGGTCGCCGAGGCTCCCGAGCGCTTCTTCCGTCCGCCGTACGTAGGCCACCGCGGCTGGCTCGGTGTCCGTCTCGACGTTCCCCAGGACTGGACCGAGATCGCCGAGATCGTCGGGGACGCCTACCGGACCGTCGCGCCCAAGAGCCTGGTCGCCCGCCTGGAGTGAGTGGGGCCTACCCGAAGGCGGCGGTACGGAACGACGCGGGTGTGACCGCTGCTTCGCAGGGGGGCGAGGGCGCGCCTAGACCTGTCGGAACCTGTGAACGCCGAGACCCGCGACGCGTCGGCCAGGGCCACCGTCGCCGACGGTTGACGTCACCGGTCCGCGGCGTCCACGGCCTGCCGGCGCAGCAGGTCTCCCGGCCGGCAGCGGCATCGTCGCCACATCGTACGCACGTGGCGGGCGAGGATCGCCCGGCGGCGAACGGACCGGTGTCGGGCAGTGTGCGCGTTACGGGCAACCGAAGGTGGGTCGGATTGAGTGCCATGGACAGGGTGTTGATCTCGGGCATCTCCGGATCGGGAAAGACGACGCTGGCCGTGGCGTTGTCGACCGCGCTGAAGTTACCCCGGTTCGAGCTCGACGCTCTTCATCATGGGCCGGGCTGGGGGAAGCGGCCGGAGTTCGTGTCCGACGTGGAGGCGTTCTCGGCCGGGCCGCGCTGGGTGACCGAGGACCAGTATCACGGCGCCCTGGGGGATCTGCTGTGGCGGCGCGCGGACACGGTGATCTGGCTGGATCTCCCCCGTTCGGCCATCATGCTGCGGGTCGTGCGGCGCTCGATCGTCCGAGCGGTCACGCGACGCGAGCTGTGGAACGGCAACCGGGAGAGCTTTCGCGACTGGCTGGACGCCGGGCATCCCATCCGCTGGGCCTGGTCGCAGTACGAACGCAGGAGAGACGAGACCGCCGACCGCATCAACCGGCATCCTGATCTCACGGTCGTCCATCTGCGCACGAGTGGCGAGGTCCGCCGCTGGCGAGCCGGGATAACGGGGTCGAGACCGGCCCCATGACAGCCCGTACTTCGGGTGTGCCACCGTGGTGCGGGCCCGCAAGGTCGACGTCACCGACGAGGCCGAACTTGACGCGGCGCTCAACGAGGCCGACATGGTCAGCGCCGGCCTGTCACTCTTCCCGTACATGACCATCGAGATCACCCAGCCGGCGACTCATCCGTCGGACATCCGGGTCGACTGAGTTCGGTCGGCTACCGAGGAGCCCATCCAGGGTGGCGGAGTAAGTCAGCCGGCGCCGCCTGCACGTCGCTCTCGCACTCCACTGGAGCCTGCAGTCCCATCATGGCGACTGATCATTCCCCCGTCCCGGGTGTGTTCCTTCGCCGTCTCCTCGCTCAGCCCGATGGTGCGTCTTCTGTGGAGAGCTCGAATGGCGTGGCCGCCGGCGATCACCGTGACCCTTGCGCATCGATGTTCCCGCCTTTACAGTTCCCGAATACTCATTATTCGGGAGTGCCGAGAGTGTCGCGGCGGTGCCCGAACCAGGTGGGAGGTGCGGCATGGCCACTTCATCGTCACGTCGAAACGGGGCCGACCAGGCGGGTCCCGGCCTGCGCGGAGTGCTGGTCCCGGCGCTCATGTTTCAGGCGGTCGCCATCGGTGGCGCCTACGCGACGGGCCGGGAGATCATCGAGTTCGGTGCGGGTCACGGATCGCTGGGCTGGGCCGCCGGCCTGGCGATGGCGATCGCCGGGTCCCTGCTCTCATACCTCGTCTACGAGATGGCTCGCCGCCACCGGCTGTTCGACTACCGGAGTCTGCTGCGCCACCTCATCGGCAAGCTCTACTGGCTCTTCGACGCGGTCTACATTCCGCTGGCGATCGCGATCATCGCGGTGCTGGCCTCGGCCACCGGCAACATCCTCAAGGACACCCTGGGGCTCAACTACTGGGCCGGTGTCGCAGTCATCATCGTGCTTACCGGGTTCGTGACCTTCCGGGGGACCGAGGTCGTCGAGCGGTTCAACGGCATCGGCACGATCCTGCTGATGGCCGGCTACATCGTCTTCGCCTTACTCGTCATCCCATCCCACTGGGAGCGCATCGGGCAGGTCATGTCGGCGGGCGACCACTCGCTCCGGCCCGGCGCGACGATCTGGGACGCGGCGCTCCTGGGCATGACCTACGTGGGCATGGGGTTCGTCGTCTTCCCGTCCACCCTCATGACGGTCCGCCACCTGCGTTCGCGCCGCGACGCCGCCAAGGCCGCGGCGCTCACCGGCGGCCTGTACGTCGTGCCGTGGTTCCTGACCTACGCCACCCTCATGGGCTTCTACCCGGACCCGAAGGTCTTCGACGCCCCGGTCCCGTGGCTCAAGATGCTCGAAGGCAAGGGGACCTGGGTGGTCATCGTGTACGGCCTTCTCGTCGGCTGGACTCTCGTCGCCACGGCGGTCGGCCTGATCCAGGCGATCCTGCTGCGCGTCGACCAGAACCTGGTGGACGTCGGCCGCCCCGTGATGACGTCCCGGGTCCGCGTCGGCATCAGCCTGGCGGTGCTCCTGCTCGGAGCCGCCCTCGCCCAGTTCGGGATCATCGACCTCATCGCAGTCGGCTACCTCATCGGGGCCGTCGCGCTCATCCTGGTGTTCGGGGTGCCGCTCATCGCCCGCGGCGCCAAGCTCTTCCTGCCCCGCAGCAACGTCCCGGTGACCCAGAGCCAGGCGCCGACGGTGGAGTCGTGATGAGCGCTCATACGGCCTGGCGGACGACGTTCCACCTCCGCTTCCGGGACTTCGACTACTTGGGCCACATGACTGCGACGTCCTACCTCGCGTTCTTCGAAGAGGCCCGGGTCGCGTGGCTCGTCGAGGGCGCCTGCGTTGCGCAGCCCGCGTACGTCGTGGCCAGGCAGGAAATCGAGTTCGAGCGCGAGGTGCTCCCAGGCGACGGGCCGGTGACGCTCACGATCGAGCCGATCGGCCGCAGCGCGCACCGGGTCGACGTACGCGAGGAGCTGCGCGGAGCGGACGGGACGCTGAGGGCGCGCTCCACGGCGACGCTCGTCATGTGGGACCGCGAGGCCCGCCGGTCCCGGGCGATTTCCGATGCGGAGAGGCGGTTGTTCGGTGGATAGGTTCGCGCGAGGAATCAACCCGTGATCGAGAGGATGACATGGCACCGGAGAGCACGTCCGACGTCGACATGAAGGCGGAGATCCTCGCGGCCGCCGCCGAACTGTTCCAGCGTGACGGTTACAGCAAGACCAAGGTCGCCACCATCGCCCGCGCGGTGGGGATCACCCCGCCCACGCTCTACTGGCATTTCGAGTCCAAGGAGGACATCCTCTTCGAGTTCCTGCACACCAGCCTCAAGGAATTCCTGGACCGCATCGAGGCCGCCACCGCGGGGCTCACCGATCCGGTCGAGACGCTGCGGGCTTTCGCCGTCGCACACACCCGTGCCCAGCTGTCCCAGCTTGAGCAGGCGCAGACGTTCCTGTCGATGACCTACTCGCGGACACAACTGGCGTCCTCGCTGCCGAAGGAGCGCTACGAGCTCATCCGGGACCTGCACCGACGCCACCTGGACAACGCGCGCGACATCCTGCGGAAGGGCGCCGAGCAGGGGGTGTTCGACGTACCCGACCTCAACGCCACCGCCTTCGCGATCCTCAACATCTGCGAGTACAGCGCCCTGTGGTTTCAGCCCGGGGGGCCTCTCACCGTCGAGCAGGTCGCCGAGATGAACGGCGAGTTCGCGCTCCGCATCACCGTGTCACCGCACGAATCCAGGAAGGAATGACGGCATGATCACAGGTCGACTCCTCGACGGAGTGGCGCTCGGTCGTACCGGGCCGCTCGCCGACCTCGAAGCCGCCCAGAGACGGTGGCCGGACCAGCCGCTGCTGCGGTGGGCCGAGGGTGAGTGGACCGTTTCCCGGTTCGCATCCGCTGTCCGCTCCGCCGCGGCCGAACTCCACGACCTGGGGGTGCGGCCCGGTGAACGGGTCGCGATCATGGCTGGCAACAGCGCTCGGATGCTCGCGGTGCAGTTCGCCGTGTGGGCTTTGGGCGCGGTGGAGGTCGCCGTCAACAGCGAGTTGCGGGGGTGGTTCCTGCAGCACGTCCTCACTGACAGCGAGCCCGGCGTCGTCGTGGCGGACGCATGCTTCCATGAGCCGCTGATCGGCTGCGTCACCCCGGAGCGGATCGTCGACCTGGCGAGCGTGCGCATCGACCGGGACCACGAGGCCGACGCGGAGGGCAGACCGGTCCCGGCGGCGGGTGATCTGGCCTCACTGCTCTACACATCCGGGACCACCGGTCCGTCCAAGGGGGTGATGCTTCCGCACGGCTACTTCTCCAACTTCGGTGCCGTCCTGTCGAGGGTGCTCGACGTGGGGCCTGGTGACACCGGCTTCTTTACGATGCCGTTCTTCCACGTTGACGCGCACATCGCTCTTCCGTTGTGCCTGCAAACCGGCTCCACGCTCGCCTTCGCCCCCCGGTTCAGCGTCAGCGGCTTCTGGGAGGACGCCGAACGGTTCGGCGTCACCTGGTTCGGTGCCGTCGGCTCCATGCTGTCCGCGCTCATCACGCGGGGGCGGCCGCCGGCGCCGGTCCTGCGGCGACTCCGGACGATCCTCGCCGCACCCATCCCCGACGAGGCCTACGAGTTCTTCGAGGACGGGCTCGGGATCCCGCTCCTGCAGATGTACGGCCAGACCGAGGCCGACGGCCCGCTTTACTCCACCGCCGAGCACCGGCGGCGTGGGGCCGTGGGCTGGAGTTGCGCCGGTTTCGACATCCGGGTCGCGACCCCGGACGGGACCGAGGCCGGGGTCGGAGAACTCGGGGAGCTGCAGACACGGCCCCGGCATCCGCACATGCTCACTCTCGGGTACTGGCGGCGCCCCGAAGCCACCGCCGAGGCATTCCGCGACCTGTGGTTCCACACCGGGGATCTTGTAACGCAGGACGCCGACGGCTTCATCTGGTACGGCGGCCGCCTGACCGACAACCTGCGCAAACGCGGCGAGAACATCTCCGCGTTCGAGCTTGAGCACGTGGTCCGCCGCGCCCCCGGCGTCCGCGAGTGCGCGGCGCTCGCCGTCCGCGACGAACTCGGCGGCGAGGACGACATCAAGCTGGTACTGGTGCTCGACGATGACGCGCCGTTCGACCCCGTGTCCTTCCGCGACTACTGCACACGGTCGCTACCGCGCTTCGCCCTGCCGAGGTACGTCGAGATCGTCGCGGAGTCGGCTCTCGTCCGGGGACCGGGCACCGGTGCGATCCAGAAGCACCTCCTCCCGGCGGCGATCACCGCCGGCACGATCGACCTCCTGGAAGCGGCCGCACCGGCGGCCGCGGACTGATCTCAGCGTCCGAATCGCAAACATGGATCCAAATCCGAAGGGAAAGAACATGAACGTCCTGGTCATCGGGGGAGCCGGACGGGTGGGAAGGCGTGTCGTGGCCGAACTCGCCGAACATTCCGACCACGACATCACCATCGCCGACCGCGTGGCGCCCGGCGGCACGACGGTCGCCTTCGTCGCGCTGGACCTCGCCGACGACGTCGCCTTGGCCCGTGCCCTGGCCCACGCCGACGCGGTGGTCAACACGGCGGGGCCGTTCGACCTGTGGGGCGCCAAGGTGCTCGACGCCGCCATCGAGCACGGTGTCGACTACATCGACGTCTGCGACGACCCGGCCGCGACCCAGGAGCTCATGAAGCGTGACCCCGCCGCTCGCGAAGCCGGTGTCCGTGCCGTCGTGGGGCTCGGTGTGAGCCCGGGTCTCACCAACTATCTCGGCATGATCGCCGCGCGCGACCTCGATGAGGTCGACACCGTCGCCACCTTCTGGGGCGACTCCCGCGAAGGCATGGACCTGGACGAGGCCACCCGGCACGCCAACGCCCTCGCCGCGTCGTTCGCCGCCGGCCGGGCCGCCTACACCCACCTCATCCTGCAGACCGCGGCCGAGGTACCGGTCTGGCGCCACGGTGAACCGGTCAACGAACGGGCCTGGCGAACGGCCTACAGGGTGCGTACCTCCAACGGTGAGACCGGCGTCTACCGCGTGATCGGCCATCCCGAGCCCGTCACCATGCCCCAGGCGATCACACTCCGGAACTGCGTCAACATCGGCACGGTCAACGTTGGGACCGACCGGCTCATGCTGCCGGTCCTCGATCGGGTCGCCGCCGGTGAGCTGACGCCCGATGAGGCCATCGCCGCCATCGCCGCCCGGCTCGCCGAGCATCCCGAGGACCTGGTGTCCGAATCCCGGGGCCCGCGCCTGCCCAGGTTGATCGGAGCGGTGGCCACCGGCACCGCCGGCGGAAGGGAACAGGGGATCATCGTCTTCCCCGGTGGGCCGGTCGACGGCTCGATGAGCCTGGAGACGGCACGCCCGGCGGTCGTGGGCGTCCTGCGTATCGGGCAGGCCCCCGTCGGCGTCCACGCGCCGGAGGGCGCCTTCGACGCCGACGCCTTTCTTGAGCACTACGCCGCGATCTACTGGGACGGTGGTGAGACCTTCCTCAAGGATGTCGCCGGCCCCGCGGCCCTCACCGTCGAGGAGAGCTGAGATGGCCTTCACCTGGGAGTCGGCCCTGGAGGAACTGCGGCGGCGCCACGAGGAGGCGCGCCGGCTCGGCGGCGCCGAACGCGTCGAACGTCAGCACACTCAGGGCCGCCAGACCATCCGGGAACGCATCGGCCAGATCGCCGATAACTTCACCGAGGTCGGCGAGTTCGCCACGTTCCCGATCCGCGACGCGGCCGGAACGCAGATCGGCACGCTGCCGTCGAGCTACGTCTGCGGTCTCGGGACGGTCGACGGGCGCCAGGTCGCCATCGGCGGCGAGGACTTCACCGTCCGCGCCGGGGCGCCGCAGACCTACCTCGACCGGTGGAAGGGCGGCATGGGCGGTTTCGTGGAGGACCTCGCCCACGAGTACCGCATCCCCCTCATCCTGTTCATGGAGGGCATCGGCGGTGATGTCTCCGCCCAGGACGAGAAGGGCCACTCCTACCTCGTCAGCTCGATGAGCTGGCGGCGCAGCTTCGAGCTGATGTCGCAGGTGCCGGTCCTGGTCGCCGTGCTCGGCTCGGCCGCGGGAGGCACCGCGGGGCGCGCGGTGGTCAGCCACTTCAGCGTGATCAGCAAGGGCAGCGTGCTCTTCGCCGGCGGACCGCCCGTCGTCCGGCGAGCCCTCGGCCAGACCGTCGACAAGCACGAACTCGGCGGTGCCGAGATGCACACGAGCGTCTCCGGGGCCATGGACAACCTGGCCGAGGACGAGGTCGACGCCATCGACCAGCTGCGCCGCGTGCTGTCCTATCTTCCGCAGAACGTGTGGGAACTCCCCGCCCGCGGTGACCGGAGCGACCCGGTGGACCGCTCCTGCGACGAGCTCTTGAAGATCATCCCGGAGAACCGGCGGCGCCCCTACAAGATGCGTGAGGTGATGCGCACCATCGTCGACAGGGACTCGCTCTTCGAGATGGGGCCCGGCTGGGGCAGGGCCGTCATCACCGCCTTCGCCCGTATCGACGGCATCCCGGTCGGGGTCATCGGCAACAATCCCATGCATCTCGCGGGAGCGCTGGACGGTGCGGCCGCCGAGAAGCAGATCCGCTTCGTCGATCTGTGCAGCACCTTCCACCTCCCGATCGTCTACCTCGTCGACGTGCCCGGATTCATGGTCGGCCCCGAGGCCGAGCGCCGTGGGGTCGTACGCATGGGCATGCGGGCGATCCAGTCGATCACCGAGGCCGAGGTGCCCGTCGTCACCGTCCACGTCCGCAAGGCCTACGGCATGGCGGTTTCGGCGACCTCCAACCCGGACGCGCTGGGGTTGCGCATCGCCTGGCCCAGCTCCGAGTGGGGTGACATGCCGATCGAAGGAGGCGTGGAAGCCGGCTTCCGCCGCGAGATCGAGCAGGCCGAGGACCCGGAGGCGTTCCGCCGACAGGCCGAGGAACGCCTGCTCGCCCTCGCCGACCCGTGGAAGACGGTCGAGGCGTTCGGCATGGAGATGATGATCGATCCCCGCCGGACCCGGAAGGTCGTCGCCGATTTCCTCAACGCCGGCCTGCACGCGATGCGGTCCCGCGTCGGTCCCAGTGACCGCCGCTGGCGCATGCGCCCCTGAACGCCTCGACTGAAAGGAAGCAGAAATCATGCAGGAAGTACGCACCGAGCTGACCGCCAGCGTCTGGAAGATCGTCGTCCCGGTCGGGGCCTCCGTCCGTCAGGGGGACGAGATCGCGATCCTCGAGTCGATGAAGATGGAGATCCCGGTCGAGGCGCCGGTGAGTGGCGTCGTCACCGAGTTCCTCGTTGAGGAGGGTGCGGCCGTCCAGGAAGGCGACCTCCTCGCCCGTATCAGCGCCGACTGACCATTCGCAGGAGTTCCCATGTTGTTCAGCTCCCTCCTGGTCGCGAACCGGGGCGAGATCGCCGTACGCGTCATCAGGACCGCGAAGCGGCTCGGCATCCGGACGGTAGCGGTCTTCTCCGACGCCGACGCAAGCGCCCGGCACGTCGAAGAGGCCGATGAGGCCGTCCGGATCGGCCCGGCGCCCGTCGCCCGGTCCTACCTCGACGTGGACGCGATCCTCGCCGCCGCGTCATCAAGCGGCGCCGATGCCATCCACCCCGGCTATGGATTCCTCTCCGAGAACCCCGATTTCGCCCGCCGGGTCCAAGCGGCGGGCATGACCTGGATCGGACCGAGTCCCGACCACATCGCGGAGATGGGCGACAAGATCAGGGCCCGTAACCTCATGGCGTCCTACGGCGTGCCGGTCTCGCGCGGCACGTCACAGGCTCTGGCCGACGCCGTCGCAGCACGAGCCGAAGCGACGCGCATCGGCTACCCCCTGATGGTGAAGGCCGCTGGCGGTGGAGGCGGGATCGGCATGACGGTCGTCTGGCACGAGGCGGATCTCGACTCCGCCTTCCAGACCGCCCGGACCCGGTCCGAGCGGATGTTCGGCTCCGCGGACATTTTGCTGGAGCAGTACATCGAGCCCGCCCGGCACGTCGAGGTGCAGATCCTCGGCCTGAACGACGGCCGGGTCCTCGCACTCGGCGAACGCGACTGCTCGATGCAGCGCCGGTTCCAGAAGGTCATCGAGGAGACCCCCTGTCCGGGCATCTCCGACGACCTTAGGGAACAGATGCTGGCCGCCAGCCGTCGGGCCGGAGAGTGCCTCGGCTACCGCGGGGTCGGCACCTTCGAATACCTCGTCGACCCGCGGACCGAGGAGTTCGTCTTCCTTGAGATGAACACCCGGCTGCAGGTCGAGCACCCGGTCACCGAACTCGTCACCGGCATGGACCTCGTCGAGGCCCAATTGCTTGTGGCCGCCCACGAAGACGGCGAACTCGCGGAACCCGCTCGCGAGAACCATGCGATCGAGCTCAGGATCTACGCCGAGGATCCTGTCAGAATGCTGCCCTCACCTGGGCGTATCGAACAATGGAAGGAACCTGTCGGCGAGCACGTCCGAATCGACTCCGGCTATCGCGCCGGTGACGAAGTGAGTCCCTACTACGACCCCCTCCTGGCCAAGCTGTGCACCGTCGCAACGAGTCGGTCAGCAGCGATCAAGCGTGCCCGACAAGCTGTGGGCGACTTCACGATCACTGGAGTGAAGACGAACCTGCCGCTACTGCATCGTGTACTCGAGGATGAGGACTTCATGAGCGGAGACTTCGATACGCGGACCCTGCCGCGCATCGCAGAGGGGTAAACCCGCAGGAGCAGAGCACCGTTGGCGTGAGCCGCCCTCGAGTGCTCAGCGACAACGGCTCGGCCTACAGGGCCCCGAGGGCCTGTACGGGCTTCGGCTCTGTCTCTCTTTCGGCTCTGGCTCACTTTCGGTGGTAACGGAACGTGTGCATCAAGCTGACGTCGCGGAGCTGGGCGGTTTCCTCATCAGACGCCTGTGGGACCGCACGGTCGCCCGTGACCCTGCTCGCCGGACCGCGCCACGACACCCTTCTGGCCGGCTAATTCGTCTCAAGCGCGTCTTCATTACCTGTGACCACGCTCGGTCACCACCGAAAGTGAGCCAGAGCCTTAAAATTGATGAAATTGGTCATTTGACCTAAACTGGCTGTCATGAACGATGAACTCGTACATGACTCCTCCGGCCCCGTGCTCGTGGCCGGCGGTTACGGCATCGTGGGCGCCGCTCTGACCGGGCTCGCCGCGTCCGAGTGGCCGCTGTTGTTGACCGGGCGTAATCCCGGCAAGGGAGCGCCCCTGGCGAAGAAGTACGGAGCGTCGGTGCGGCGGTGGGATCTCGCGGATCCCGAGCCGTTCGCCGCAGGTGTCCGCGCCGTCGTCAGCGCGGTCAACGATCCCGACGACCGTGTGCTCCGCGCCGCCGTCGGCGCCGGGATCCCCTACGTCGACATCACGCGGTGGACCAGCCGGCTCGCACGCGCGGTCACGGTGGCGACGCTCGCCCGTCCGACCGCGCCCGTGCTTCTTTCGTCGGGCTGGATGGGAGGCATCACGAACCTGGTGACGGCGGCGCTCATCGCGGAACGAGGGGGTGACGCCACATCGGTGGACATTGCGATCCGATACGACATGGACGATTCCGCCGGCATCGACTCCGTGGACTTCATGGACCGGCTCGGCTACGACTACGACGTACGCCAGGGCGGGAAAACGGTAACGGTGGCGCCGCTCACCGACAGCCGCTGGGTGGACATCGCGGGCTCACGGACGAAGGTCGCCCGACTCGACACCCCCGAACAGTTCACCTTGCCCCTGACGCTCGGTGTCGGCAGCGCGGCAACGCGGATCGGATTCAGTCAGAACTCGGCCACGACCGCCCTGCTGGCGGCGAAGAAGGCAGGCCTGTTCCGCTGGGGGCGTGGCACACGCTGGACATCTCTGCGCCGGTCCCTGCTCTACTCGCCCGGCGAAGGCGGCAGCGCGCGGATCCGCATCGACATCGACATCGACATCGACGGCGCCACGACCGCGATGATCGTCGATCCGCGGGGCCAGGCGCATCTCACCGCGCTCGGCGGGTTCTTGGGCCTGCGTCGCGTGCTCGGTGCGGGCGCGGAGGCGGGGGTGACCTTCCCTGAACTACACCCCCAGCCGGTGGCCGTGCTGCGGGAACTCGGCGAACACGGCGTGGAGGTATGGCGCGCATGACCTCGGCCAAGGGTGCCCAACGACAGGCGGAGTTGCTCGACGCCGCTGAGCGGGTGCTGACCACGAGAGGCAACGCCAACGCCGCGCTCCGCGACTTCGCCGCGGAGGCGAGCGTACGCATCGGCCATCTCCAGCACTACTTTCCCACCCGCGCCGATCTCATCCGGGCGGTGCTCGACCGCGCCCTGCGACGTTCTCTCGAACGCCTGTCCGCCGCAATGGGACCTGATGCGGACGGTGCTGGGAATCGGACGCCGACGCGTGCGGACACCGAGCGGCTTCTCGGGGTGCTGCTCGCCGAGCAGGACGATCCCACCTGCGTGCGGTTGTACATGGAGATCTGGGCGATCGCCGTGAGCGATGAGCAGATCGCCGCGGTCGTGCAAGAGTTCTACGGCAAATACGTCGGCCACGTAGCCGAACTTGTGGCGTGCGCCCAACCGCGGCTGCCTGAATCGCGGCGTACGGCGCTGGCCGAGGCTGTCGTCAGCCTCATCGAGGGCGCCTCCGTCGTGCGCTCGACCATCGGAGTCGGACGATCGGCGGAAGGCCATCACGAGATCGTGCGGACGGCCCTGGCGCTGATCCACGGCGAGTGAGACGCGGGCACCAGCGAAGGCCGGTGCCCGGCACCACGTCCCGCACCGTCGCCGTGCGGCGCCGACACGGTGTTGTTCCTCGACACCGCTTTCAGCCGCTCACGACCTGCCGGTCGTAGCCCGCACATCGGCCTCGCCGCACTCTCGCCCGGCCGTCGCGGCGCGCCGTCGTCTGCGGGCCACCCAGGCGAACGAGACGGTCAGCACGGCTGTCGTCGACACCGCGACATAGGACATCGCATCTGCCGGCGCCGGCGGCAGCGCGGCTGATGCTCAACCAGTGGAGCAGTTCCTCCTTGGATTTGTAGTGCACGTAGTGACGCAGCAGAGTGTCGGGGAGCTCCCTGGGGATCCGGTCACCGGCTGCGGCTGTCGGGTCGAGGAAGTGGTCGGTGTGGGCGAGGATTCCATCATTGGCGACGGAACCGATCGAGGCCGCCCGCGACACCTTCTACCGGCCGGTCCGCGATCCGCTGTACGGCCACAGGCGGTAACCGTCTTGATCACTGCACCTTGGTCGCTCTCGGTGTCGGGGGATCCGCGCGATCGGCGGCTGTTTCTCGAATCGATCGGCCACTGAGCATGACCGCCATCCGGACCAGCGAGACCGCGCCGCCGACCGCGGTGGCCAGTGTGAGCCCGAACCAGAACGGGGTCCAGGTGGACGGGATCGGTAGGAGCAGCGCCACAAGGGGCGGGTAGCTCAGCACCAGCAGCCGGAGTCGTCGGTCGTCGCGGATCTGCTGCCGGGTCGTCGGGGTCGGGCGCAGCCCGCCGATCATGACCAGGCGCCAGGTGTACAGCGCGGTGCCGTACAGGACGAAGAGCATCATCAGGCCGAGGAGCTGCACCCACTCGGGCACGGTGTGGTGATCCGGTGTCGACGTGGGCAGGGTCAGCGTGGCGATCGGCAGGGCGCACAGAGCCTCGACGGCGAGAAGCCGGCTCGCCGGCCGCTCGCGGAAGAGCATCGCCAGTGATACTTTCATAATAAGTCCGATCGTAATTTAAACGATCGATTTAGTCACGATCTGCAAGGAGTGGCTGATGAAAATCCTCGCCCTCGGCGGACCCGGCGCGATGGGCCGGGTCGCGGTGCGCGTGGCCACTGGGCTGCCCGGCGTCCAGGAGATCGTCGTCGCCGACCGCGACGTGGACGCGGCGCGGCGACTCGTCCGCGAACTGGCCGGTTCGCGGGTACGGATGAGCGCCCGCAAGGTCGACGTCGCCGACGAGGCCGAGTTGGACGCGACGCTCGAGGAGGCCGACGTCGTCCTCAACACCGTCGGGCCGTTCTACCGGTTCGGCCTGGGCGTGTTGCGGGCGGCGATACGTACCCGCACCCACTACCTCGACATCTGCGACGACTGGGAGCCCGCCCTGCAGATGCTCGACCTCGACGCCGAAGCTCGCATAGCAGGGGTATGCGCCGTGGTCGGCATGGGCGCGAGCCCGGGCATCAGCAACCTACTCGCGGCCAGGGCGGTGGCCAGACTCGACACCGTGACCGACCTCTACACTGCCTGGCCCGTCGATGTGCCGGGCTCCGGCGCCGGAGAGACCGACCTGCGCGGTCCGGACGGCCGTCCGATAGCGGCCGCCGTGCACTGGATGCAGCAGATCAGCGGTACGGTCGCCGCGGTGAACAACGGGGAGGTCGTGCAGCGGCCGCCCCTGCAGCCGGTCACGCTCACCCTGCCCGGGGGGCGCAAGGGCACCGCATACACCGTCGGCCATCCAGAGCCGGTGACCTTGCAGCGCAGCTATCGGTTGGCCGGAGATTCGGCCAACCTCATGGTCATCACGCCCGGGACCGTGGCCTATCTGGACGTGCTGCGCAGTGACATCGACAGCGGCAGACTCACCAACGAGACGGCCGCCGCCGACCTGGCCAAGCCCACGATGCGACGCGCCATGCGCGCCGCTGTGCGCGCCGTCAAGTTCAAGACGCCCGGCTCGCTGCCGCCGTTCTTCGCCACCGCCAGAGGGATCAAGGATGGTCGGCCGACCACTGTCCTGGCCCACCTGACAGGTACGGCCACGCTGATGAAGGGCATGGCCGAGGCCACCGGA
This sequence comes from Streptosporangium sp. NPDC002544, assembly GCF_040295965.1. Taxonomy (NCBI): domain Bacteria; kingdom Bacillati; phylum Actinomycetota; class Actinomycetes; order Streptosporangiales; family Streptosporangiaceae; genus Streptosporangium; species Streptosporangium sp. NPDC002544. Next base: position 31,052 of record NZ_JBEOWJ010000002.1, read on the forward strand.
ATCCCGGCCGCCCTGGGGCTCGCCCAGCTGCTCGACGGCACCGTCAGCCAACCTGGAGTCCACCCGCCGGAAACCGCCATCGACCCCGATCGATTCTTCGCCGACCTGGCGGAGCACGCCAAGCCCATCGAGGTCGTGATCGAGGAGGCATCGTGACCAGCGGCTTGTATGTCGCTGGAGCCAGGAGCCAGGTGTACAGCCTTGGCACCGCCTGCGGGTGTGAAGGACCACCCTATGCCTGGCGCATGCTCACGGATCAGCCCACCGGCAGCCACGGAGCCGGCCCCTTTCGGGTACGACGCCTGTCACGTTCGAGCAGCCGCTGGGCGGGTCATGTCGCCGTAGAGGCGGAAAAGGCGGATGTTCTCGCCGTCCGGGCCGGCGCTCTCGTCCAGGAGCGACCAGCACTGTGCGACCAGCGCGCGGGCCTGGGTACCAGGCCAGGGCTGCGGGAGCAGTTGGGGCGGCAGGAGGGGGTCGGCTTCCATGACGCGAGTGAATTCGGCCGCCAGTTCTACCGCGATCGTCAGCCGCTGTGGCTCGGAGAGGCCGGCGTGATCGTGGAGGCGCTCGCGCCGGAGTCGGGCGACGGCGGTGAGCCGGTGATACCGCTCGGCGATCTCGGCCAACGGCCACAGGGCACGGGCGAGTGCGGCGGGATCGTCTTGGTCGCCCTGGCGCAGGTCCCGGGTGGTCGCGAAGGTGAGGTGGTCTAGGACGTTCAGGTGGCGGGCGTGGTCCTCGACGTAGGGTTCCCACGGGTTGGCGCTGAGATACAGGCCCCCTTGGATCGATGCTCCGCCCAGGCGGGTGAGCGCGACGCGCAGGGCGTCGCGTGCGGTGCGCGCGGTCTCGGGGACGGCGAAGGCGACCAGGTGCCAGGTGCCGTCCCAGGGGGCGATGCCGGCGTCTTGGCGGAAGGCGTGGGTGACGAATTCGACATCGAGGCCCATGGTCTGTTCGGTGGTGCCGGTGGCCCGCAGTTGTGCTTTGCGTCCTCTGCCCTCGTGGGTGAAGCGTCCCTCGGCGACCAGCCGTTTGATGCACAGGCGCACCTGCTGGTCGGTCATGCCCAGCAGGTTGGCGGTGGCGTAGAGCTCGCCGGTGTCGACGGTGAGGTCGGCGCGGACGAGCGCTTCGACGAGCATCCGGGTGGGGACCTGGACGTCCGGTCCCGGCATGCGGGGTGCGGCGGTCATGCTGCAGCCTTCCAGGAGTGGCCGGGCGACGCCGAGGCGCTGGCGGATGCGGGCGGACGATGAGGTGCCCAGCGTGCACGAGTTTACCGACGTCACAGACCTCGTTGCCTAACGTGGGTGAACTATCGAATCTGATGACGCCACGAGTAGTTCATGGACCGATGACGGTGGTCACCGCGTCCAGCAGGGTGCGGTGGCGAACGTCGCTCAGGGCGTCGGCGGGCATGGTGCGTGGCAGGAAGGCCAGGGCGAGCCGGCGGCGAGAGTCGCCGAGGCCTAGGGCGCCGCCGATGCCGGGGTGACCGAAGGCCGTGGGGGAGCCGAGCCGCCAGGCGCGGCTGGGCAGGGCGAATCCGCACCCGAACGCCGACGGGAGGCCGAGTACCCGGTCCCGCCCGACGGCGCGAGGCCGTACGGCGGCGCTCTGGGTGCGGTCGCTGATGAGTGGGGCCTCGGCCCCGGGCAGGAGCATGGCATAGAGCCGGGCCAGGGACCGGGCGGTGGTGACGGCATTGGCGGCGGGGAGCTGTCCGGCGAGGGTCTCCGGGCGTCGTACCCAGAGGTCGGGAGGGTCGGTGATGGCCCCCTGCACGGTCAGCGCCTGCCACAGCGGCGTTCCGGGGCGCGCGAAGACGGCGGTGGTCAGCCTGACCAGGAGCGGGACCCGGGTGGCGGCGTGTACCGGGGAAGGCGGGGGGCCGAGGTGGGTGCCGATGCTGATCGCCAGATCCCGGGGGCGGCACACCAGTTCGGTGAGCACCTCGCCGAGACGGTCGCCGGTGATGCGGCGGACGAGTTCGTCGGCGAGCGTGCCCCAGGTGACCGCGTGGTATCCGGGCCGGCCCGGGGGCCAGCGCGCCCGCTCATCGGCCAGGGCGTCCGCGAGCGGGCGCCCCTCCAGCACGTCGGTGAGGGTGGCCCGGCGCGAGGGGGCGATGAGCCCGGCCTGATGGCTGAGTAGTTGCGCCACGGTGATCTCGGACTTGCCGTGGCGGCCGAACTCGGGCCAGTACCTGGCCACGGGCGCGTCGAAGTCGAGATCGCCGCGGTCGGCGAGCACCGCCAGGCACGCGGCGGCGATGCCCTTCGAGGCGGAGAAGACCACTTGGCGGGTGTCCGGACTGTAGGGTCCTTCGCCGTCGGTCCCGCTGTAGAGGTCCACGACGGTCCTGTCGCGGTGAATGACATGTAACCCGGCGCCACGCTCGTCCGGCCTGCTCATGATCGCGGCGAACACGTCACGAACCGGTTCCCAGCCGGGCGCGACGTCGCCGCGGAGTACGCGATCGTCGGGCGTGCTCATGCCGGTCATGGGGTCGTGGCGGCAGCGACGGGTGCGTGATCCACCTTGACCACCTCGCCGCGATGGGGCCGGGGCGGATCGCACTGGGCGGCCAGCGCGTCGAAGTATCGCTCGGGGTCGAGTACGGCGTCGGGGGGATGGACGCCATGGGTGCGCACCGACCCGTCGAGGATCTGGCCTGCTGCCAGGGCCAGGGGGATGCCGGTCGCCCTGGCCATCCCACGGGGGGAGGCGATCATCCGAGCACCGACCGTGTGCGGCCGGCCGTCCCGGCTCCCGGTGGCGAGTGCGAAGAAGGCGGGCAGCGCGCCTGGGCCACGCAGCCAGGGCCGGCGGAGGGCGGACCGGGCGAAATGGCCTGCGGACGGGGTGTCGATCGCGGCGGCGGCCTGCTCCAGAGAAAGCTTCCCGCAGTCGATGTCGTCGCGCAGGGTCATCAGGTACGCCGCGGTCGTCGGTCGGACGACCATGACGCAGGCCGAGCTGCGAGTGATCGAGCGGGTCCCCGGCAAGGTCACCGGCTCGGGATGACCGACCGTGTACACGGTGCCCGTGCCCAGCCCCGGGTAGTCCAGCGTGACCGGTTCGAGCGGGGGCCGCTCGGCGGGTTTGCCGCCGTCCCAGGTCTGGATCGTTCCGGACAACTGTTGCATCCAGTGCACGGTGGCGGCCGAGGCGCCGGCGATCGCGTCCTCGTCAGGGGCGTCGCCGACGAACGGCACGTCCACCGGCCAGGCCGTGAAGACGTCGTCAACGATGTCCAGCTCGCGTGTCGCGAGCGCGGCCAGCATGTTGCTCGTGCCCGGACTCGCCCCGGCCCCGATCACGGCGATCACGCCCGAGCTTCGTGCCTGGGCGTCCAGCGCGAGCATGTCCAGTGTCGGTTCCCAGTCATCGCAGATGTCGACGTACTGGGTGCGTGTATCGATCGCCGCCTTCAGTACGGGCACGCCGAGCCGGAAGAAGGGCCCCGTTGTGTTGACGACGATGTCGGCGTCTCGGAAGAGTTCGCGCAGCCGTACCGGATCCGTCGCATCCGCCGCCTGCGGGACCAGGGTGGCGGACGCGGTGCCCGCCAGCTGGGCGGCGAGTCGTTCGGCGGCGGCCAGATCGCGGTCCGCGATCACCAGTTCCGCGATGTCCTCGCGACCGGCGAGCGTCTCGACCGCGGGCCTGCCCATCGCTCCCGCCCCACCCAACGCGACCACTCGATGTTCATTCATATAACGAACGTATCCAAAACGAACGTTTCTAGCAACACGGTTTTGAGTGTGGCTCGGCATGCCACTCGGGATGCGGGCGCCACCGATCACCCGGCCTGGGCGAGCAGGACGTGCATGGCCCGGGTCGGAGGGATGTCGCTGGAGGCGGAAGTCTGCCGGCCCCTTCGGCATCAGGCTGATCGGTCACGATGCGAGCTCCTGGCTAGCCGTCGAAGATCATCCCCTTGCGGAGGTCGGTGAACACGAACGTCAGTCTGTCGAGCAGGTAGTTCTGTGAGGCCGTCCACGGATCGCGCTCGCCCTGCTGTGGAAACAGGTGAGCGGAGCGTTTCACGTAGCTGGAGGTCAGGCCGAGCAGCGGACGCCGTGCCCGCCCGGGCGGGCACGCGGGCATCGCGGTCGTATGACCGTGCCGCCTCATGTGATCGAGCAGTCGGACGACGTAGCGCGAGGACATGTCGGCCCGTAGCGTCCACGACGCGTTGGTGTAGCCGACGCAGAAGGCCAGGTTGGGCACGCCGCTGAGCATCAGCCCGCGGTAGGCGGTGGTATCCGCCACGTTGATCATTTGCTCGTCCACCGACAGGCCGATCCCGCCGAGCGGTATCAGCGACAACCCCGTCGCGGAGACGATCACATCGGCCTCCAGAACTTCCCCGGAGTCCAGCACGATCCCGCTCTCCACGAAGCGAGTGATCCGATCGGTGGCCACTGACGCCTTCCCGGTGGCCACGGCCCGGAAGAAGTCACCGTCGGGCACGACGCACAGCCGCTGGTCCCACGGCTGATATCGGGGAGTGAAGTGCCTGTCCAGGTATGCCGGATCCGGCAGGTACCGGAGCGCGGACTTGCGTAGCCACTGCTTGGTCTGTTCGGGAAAGCGCCTGCTCAGCCAGTAGGTCAGCTGGCTGCTCAGCACGTTCTTCTCGCGGATGAGCGCGTGCGCGATTCGTGCGGGAAGGTAGCGGCGCAGCGCGTCGGCCGTCCGGTCGACGTCGGGCAGCGCGGCCAGATAGGTCGGCGACCGCTGCAGCATCGTGACGTGCGCCGCCGTCGTGGCCAGCGCGGGGACGAGGGTGGCTGCGGTGGCTCCGCTGCCGATCACCACCACCCGCTTGCCCGTGGTGTCGAGATCCTCGGGCCAGAACTGCGGGTGCACGAACCGGCCGCCGAACTGCTCCACTCCCGCGAACTCGGGCTGATGGCCGCGCTCGTAGTCGTAGTAGCCGGCACAGATGTAGAGGAACGAACACGTCCACACCCGAGAGTCTTGACCCTCCCGGGTCTCCACCACCCATCGGGATTGCTTCCGGGACCATGAGGCCGCGACGGCCTTGGTTCCGTAGTGGATGTGCCGGTCGATGCCATGCTCGCGTGCGGTGTCTTCGATGTAGCGGCGGATGCTGTCGCCGTCGGCCAACGACTTCTTCCCCCGCCACGGCTGGAACGCGTAGCTGAGGGTGAACATGTCCGAGTCCGAACGGACACCTGGATAGCGAAACAGATCCCAGGTGCCACCGAGGTGATCCCGGCCCTCCAGAACCGCGTAGGTCCAGTCACGCCGCCGCTGCAGGCGCCACGCGGCGCCGATGCCGGACAGACCCGCCCCGATGATCAGCACATCGACGTGTCGGGGCGAACCTCCCCCAGAATCGATCTTTTTAGAAACGGTCGTCATAAAAACGACCGTATCATAATCGAAAGATGTGGCGGAGGATTGCGACCGGGGTGGCCTCAATGCATGCCTCAACCAGGGCCTGTGCTGAGTTCGGATCTTTAGGCGGGTCGGAGGCTTCGGATCCACAAGACGGTGCCTCGCAGCTGGAGTCCGGCCAGATTGGATCCCGCTTGCGCCGGATCGCCCCCCGAAGTCCCCCGCCCGGCGGATGCCTCGCGTCTGCCCGTGTCCCTAGCCTGATCACGAAGCCAGGAGGGGACACATGAGACATGGTTGGCAGGACGCGGCGGCGAAGTCGGCGGAGGAGCGGCGCTGGGCGGACCTGTGGGATCTGGTCCAGCAGCAGGTCCCCCTCGTCGAGGCGGATCGCGTCCTGCCGCTGTTCGACGAGCGGTGGCGGCCGGACGGCCCGGCACGTCCTCTGTTCGACCTGCTCGCCGCGACCCCGGCCGGAACCGTGGAGGAGGCGTGCGCCACCCTGACCGCCGACCCCTTACTCGAAATCTCCGTCGACGGCTGGATCACCACCGGCTCGCTGTCCCCGGACGGCCGATGGCTGGCGGTCTGCACAAGCGGCCGGCCCTCCATTCGCCGCCACGAACTCCAGGTGTTCGACCTCGACGACGGACGCCAGGTCGCCTGCCGGGCGGGCGACGCCGACTCCGGGGTGATGCTGAACAAGGGCGCGTCCATCTTCAGCATGGACTGGATCCCACCGAACCCCTTCCTCGGTCTCGTGCGCAACGCCGCGGAGAGGACGATGCTGCAGCCCGAGGAGTTCTCCCTGATCGCGGCGCTGACCTGGCTGGACCACGACCGTTTCGCGGTGCTGGCCCGGCACTACCCCCACCTCGGCCGCGATCTGGAGCCCGCCGACTGCCACCTGACCTACTACACCGGCGACGGCGGGCGCATCGAAAAGGTCACCATGGAGGAGGACCTGGTCTGGGGCGAGCAGAGGCTGGACATCCTGCCGTCGCACATGGCCGCCGACCTGTCCTCCGGCCGGCTCGCCGTGGACGGCCGTACGCTGCGCATCATCGAGCCGCCCTGCCGCGTCCTGGCCCGCTCACCGGAACAGGAGCACTATCGCGAACTGTGTTTCCTCTCCCCGGACCGCCTGGCCGCGGCGGGCAACGAGTGCCTGGAGATCTGGCAGGCGACCGGCGCGACCCTGGAACGGGTACGAAGCATCGGCCTGCGCCCGCGCCGTAGAGGACACTGCCCGATCCTGATCCCGCAGCGCCACGAGATCATGATCCTGGACGGAACCCCTGACTCCAACAGGGGCGGCGAGGTCCGCTACCTCGACACCGAGACCCTGGCCGACGTCACAGGATCGCGTGAGCTGTCCGACTCGATCGGCATCGAACTGTGGCGCACCCCCGACGGCTCCCGCCACGCGCTGGCCACGGAAAGCGCGGTCTACGTGGTACGCGACCCGGCGGCCGGAGCCGTCGCCACCCTGGCCGAGCGCCCCCCGGCCACCCTCCGCCCGGCCGACCTCCCCGTGCTCGACTCCGTACGGCCCGCCACGGGCCCCGTGCGCCACCTGCTGACCCTGCTGCGGACGGCGATGCGCCTTGCCTCGTAGGGGGCCGGTTCCCCGGCCGTTGGCCTCGGTCTTTCGTGCGCCCGGCAGGACGGGAGATGACGTCGTGACCTGGGTTCGTGAGCGCCGGTTGCCACCTGAGCGGGTGATCGTCTAGGGGCATGCCGGCGGTGGGAGGTGGTCCCCGGGACCGGCGTGCCGTAGCCAGGTGTAGTCGACCGGCTGGGCGGCGTTCCACTCCGCGGCCAGGTGGGCGTCGACCGGCAGGTAACCGGCTCCCCGATAGCACCGCAGGGCTCGGTCGTTGTCCGGGTGCACGCGCATGAAGACGTTCGCGTGGCCTGTTTCCCAGGCCAGCGCGGTCAGCCCGCGCACCAGTTCCCGCCCGATTCCCCTGCCGCGGGCACTCGGGGCCACGATGATCCGGGCCAGCTCGACCTCGTCCTCCTCGGCGTCGAGCCACAGTTCCCCGTAGCCGAGTGGGTCCCGGCCCTCAACGAGCAGGTGGGCCCGTACGTCCTCGCCCCGCTGCCAGTCGGCGACGACCTGCGCCGGCAGCGGGAACTCCTGCCGTCCGCACCACATCGCGACCTCCCGCGACGAGGTGGGCCAGCAGGCGACCGTGGCCGCGTACGCCGTCACGAAGGGCTGTAGATCCATACCTGCTTCATCCATTCCGCGCGCCCGGGTCGCCGGAGGAGCGGGGACGCTGATCGGTGGCCCCGATGCCCGGCTGAACGTCATTCCTTCGAGTGACGCGGACACTCCTCGCCTGCCCGCACAATTCTGCGCATGACTTCGATGAGCGTTCTACCGGAAAGAAGGATCGGCCCGGTCCACGTCCTCGACGCGGCGATCGGGATCGGGCTGGCGGTCTGGGCCGTCGGGCTGGTCTGGAGCCGTGGCGGGATGATGACGCCTTTCCTGCTGCTGGCGACCCTGCCCCTGGCCTTCCGCCGGGTGAATCCGCCCATGGCGCTGGCCGCGACATTCGTCGGCGGGGTCGGACTGCTCTTCACCGGGATCTATCCCATGTCCAATCTCGCGGTCGCCACATCCGCCGCCGTCGCCCTCTACACGCTGCTCAGGTTGCTGACGCGGCAGCAGGCCTGGGGGGTGACCGTGCTGGCCCTGACCGGGCTGTTCGTACTGGGCGTGTTGATGAGCTGGGAAAGCAGGGTTGGGCTCGCCACCGCAGTGGTCTACGGGGCCATGATCGCGTTCTGTGTCGGCGGTATCGCGCTGCTGGCCGACCTCGCCCGCGCCCGGGGCGAGGTCAAGGAGGTCCGGCAGGAGAGCATGGAGCAGATGATCGCCGCACAGTGCGAGCAGGCCGCCATGGCCGAGCGGGCCAGGATCGCGCGGGAGATGCACGACATCGTGGCGCACTCCATCTCCAGGATCGCGGTGGAGGCCGAGACCGCCCCGTACACGGTCAAGGATCTCAGCGATCCGGCACGCGAGGGCTTCGAACAGATCGCGACCACCGCCCGCGAGACGCTGGTGGAGATGCGGCGACTGCTCGGCGTGCTGCGCACCGACGGCGGGGCGGGCGGCACCTCGCCGCAACCGGGCCTGGCACGCGTACCCGAACTGCTGGAAGAGCACCGCAGGGCAGGGGGGACGGTCGATCTCGACATCATCGGCGATGCCGTCCCGCTGCCCGCGGCCGTCGACCTGTCGGCGTACCGCATCCTGCAGGAGGCGCTGACCAACGCCCGCTCCCACGCGCCGGACGCGAACGTGCGCATCGAGCTCGCCTACCTGCAGGACACGCTGGCCATCAGGGTGAGCGACGACGGCCCCGGCCCTTCCTCGAACGCGGGCGGCCATGGCCTGATCGGGATGCGGGAGCGGGTGGTCATGCTGGGTGGCTGGCTCAACACCGGTACGGCGCCCGAGGGCGGTTTCCTCATCGAGGCGGGCCTTCCGCTGACGCGGGCGGAGGCGGCGGCGTGATCAGTGTTCTGGTCGCCGACGACCAGAAGAGCGTCAGGCACGGTTTCGCCGCGGCGCTGAACGCCCAGCCGGACATCAACGTCGTGGGCACCGCCGCGGACGGGGCCGAGGCGGTGCGGCTGGCCAGGGAGTCCCGGCCCGACGTGGCGCTGATGGACATCAGGATGCCGGAGCTGAACGGCATCGAGGCGGTCCGTCAGATCGTCGCCGAGCTGCCCACCCGGGCACTCATGATCACCACTTTCGATCTGGACGACTACGTGTACGACGCGCTCTCCGCGGGGGCGAGCGGGTTCCTGCTCAAGGACGTCAGGGTGAAGGACCTGGTGGAGTCGGTCCGGGTGATCGCGCGTGGGGACGCGTTACTCGCTCCCCAGGTGACCAGGCGGCTGATCGCCGAGTTCGCCAGGCAGCGGCCCCGCTCGTGCCCTCCCGCCGACCTCACCCCTCGCGAGCTCGAGGTGCTGCGGCTGATCGCGAAGGGCCGGTCCAACGCCGAGATCGCCGGAGAGCTGGTCGTCACCGAGCACACCGTCAAGACGCACGTCGCCCGGCTGCTGGCCAAACTAGGCCTGCGCGACCGCGCCCAGGCCATCGTCTACGCCTACGAGTCGGGACTCGTCGTTCCCTACGCCTGAAGCGGGCCCATACGCGCACCGACGACGAGGCGGATCCGGGAGAGGGGTCGCTCTTTCGGTACGGCCGGATCCATCCAGGGATTGATCGAATAGGTCACGGCGAAAGATACTCACGCCGAGTGGCCGTACAGATCATCAGAGGGCGTCCTCCGAAACAAGGGCGTCGATGGCCGCCTCCAGCGCCGCCTCGGCACCGGCCACCTGCTGCCGCAGCTCCTCGACCCGGCGCCGATCGGCGGTCAGCCGTTCGGCGAACAGGGCGGACTCCCGCCGGACCGCATCGGGCGACGGGCCGCCGTAGATGGTTCGCCGAGCGACGAAGGCGCGCGGGTCCATGGCCTCCGCGAACTGCTCTTCGGTCAGGCCGCTTCTCCGCCCGATGACCTGCCCTGCCGCCTCGTCGAGCAGATCCAGGGCCACCACCGAGGTGCCCAGGCCGCGCTCGACGGCGAGCCGGACGAAGACGCCGACGATCTGGTGCGCATGACGCCAGTCGAGCCCGGTGTGCCTGACCAGCGCGGTGGCGACGTCGGTCACCTGCGCCCAGTGCGCGCCCGCCTGTCTGGCCATCCGGTCCCGGTCGACGCGAAGATCGGCGAGGATCCCGACGGTGTCCCCCAGTTTGCCGGTGATCGCCGCCGCCATCGACCACAGCGCTTGCTGTGAATAGCGTCGTTCCAGGATCGGGAAGCCGGTCGGCCCGCGCTCGGCGGTGATCACTCCCACCAGCGCGGCGAGCGCCTGAGCGGCAACCGACTTGATGTCCTCCAGCGCGTCCGGGTTCTTCTTCTGCGGCATGATGCTGCTCGTGCCGCAGTACCGGTCGGGCAGTTCGATGTACGCGAACTCGGACGTCGACCAGAGGTAGAGGTCGTCGGCCATCCGGGCCAGCGTGGCACCGGTGGTGGCGAGCAGTGCCGCCGCCTCCATCTCCAGGTCATGGCTGAGGATCGCGTCCATGGTGTGCGGCAGCGGGGCGTCGAACCCGAGGAGGCCGGCGACCCGGTGCCGGTCGATCGGCAGGTCGCTGCCGGTCAGGATGGCCGCGCCGGCGGGCGAGACGTTGAGCCGGCCGTGGAAGCCGAGGAACCGCTCGGCGTCGCGCGCGAAGGCCTGTTCGAACATGGTGGCCCAGTGCGCCAGGGTGGTCGGCTGGGCGTGCTGGCCGTGGGTGTAACCGGGCATGATCGTGTCACGGTGTGCCTCGGCCAGGCTGAGGAGTACGGCCCGCACGTCCGTGAGGGCCGGCAGCAGGGCGTGGAGGTGCCGGCGGATGGTCATCCTCCGGGCCACCTCGATCAGGTCTCCGGAGCTGCGTCCGAGGTGGATCCGCCCGCCGGTCTCGGCGCCGAGCACGGTGATCAGATACTGCTCGCCGGAGTGCATCCCGCCTCCGGCCTCGATCCGGGCCTCCGCGACACCACGGGCCTCCATGCCGCGCAGTGCTTTGAGGATCGCCTGGCCGTCGGCGGGGTCGAGCAGGCCCTGCTCGGTGAGCATCACCGTGTGTGCCTTGTCGAAGGCGTGGATCGCGGGCAGGGAATCGCCGAGCAGTTCCGTACGGTGGCTCTGCAGGTGTGGCAGCTGCTCCTCGGTCAGCCGGATGCCGGTCCCTCGGAAGCCTTGGTAGCCGTGGCTCTGGTCGGCGCTCATCGACGCACCGCGCCCGAGCCCGAGACGGCGAAGTGGAACAGCAGATACGCGGTGAGTGTCGCGGTCGTCGCCGTGGCATGGTCGGTCATCGGGTTGACCTCGGTGACGGCGAACGCGTCGCAGTAGGGCGCCAGCAGGCGGACCGCCTCCAGGGCTTCGCCTGAGGTGAGACCGCCGGGTTCGTGCGCGCCGGCCCCAGGGGCGAACGCCGGGTCGATCGCGTCGATGTCGAAGGACAGGAAGAGGTGGTCGGCGCCGGAGACCCGGTCGAGGATCTGCTCGACCGCGGAAACCGGGCCGAGTGCCTGGAACTCCCGGGCGGTGATGTGGGTCAGCCCGGACTTGCGCTTGAACTCGGCCGAGGACGGGAAGTTGAAGTGGCGCACGGCGACCTGGATACAGTCGCCGGCATTGACTCGCTCCAGTTCCAGGCTGCGCCGCATGCCACTGGACTGGCTGACCCGGCCCTGGTGGCGGTTGTGGTCGAGCAGGTCGAGGTGCGCGTCGAAGTGCACGATGCCCACCCGGCCGGGCAACGCCTCGTGCACCCCTCGGGCGCAGGGGAAGAGGACGGAGTCGTCGCCGCCGATGACGATCGGTGTGCGGCCGGCTCCCAGCGAGTCGGCGACCGCGGTGGAGCAGGCGTCGAGGGTGGCCAGGATGTCGTGCCCGACCACCTCGACGTCACCCCGGTCACGGAGCAGGTCGTCGCCGACCTCGTGCACCGAGTCGCTCTCCAAGGAGTAGATGGCGCCGTTCTCAATGCGCTGGGTGATCCAACGCAGCGCGTCGCGGACCCGAGCGGGTGCGTATCGCGAACCCGGCCAGCCCAACGTCGAGCCCCCGTCGAACGGGACTCCCCACACGTCGAACTTCCGCGTCTCCTGACGACGTGGCATTCCTGACCTTTCGCTAGGCCTCAAGATGTCTGGTGTGTGGTTCAGCCGAGGACGCGGGAGAGGAACTCCCGGGTTCTCGGGTGTTGCGGTGTGTTGAGCACCTCGGCCGGGGGCCCGCTCTCGACGACGACGCCGTCGTCCATGAAGACGAGCGTGTCGCCGACCTCGCGGGCGAAGCCGACCTCGTGGGTGACGACGACCATGGGCATGCCCTCGGCGGCCAGCCCCTTCATCACGTCGAGCACCTCGCCGACCAGTTCCGGGTCGAGCGCGGATGTGGGCTCGTCGAAGAGCATCAGATGGGGCTGCATCGCCAGGGCTCGGGCGATCGCGACCCGCTGCTGCTGCCCGCCGCTGAGCTGGGCCGGGTAGGCGTCGTACTTGTCGCTCAGACCGACCCGGTCGAGCAGCTTGCGGGCGGCGGTGAGCGCGTCGGCGCGGTTGTGTCTCAGGGCGCGCAGCGGCCCCTCGATCACGTTGCCGAGCGCGGTCATGTGCGGAAACAGGTTGAACCGTTGGAAGACCATGCCGATGCCGCGGCGCTGGCGCGCGATCTCCCGCTCGGTCAGCTCGTACAGTCTGCCCCGGTGCAGCCGGTAGCCGACCAGCTCGTCGCGGACCCACAACTCGCCGTCGTCGACGCGTTCGAGCTGGTTGATGCACCGCAGGAACGTGCTCTTGCCGGAGCCGGACGGCCCCATCAGGCACAGCACCTCCCCGGCGTGCACCTCGAGGGACACGCCGCGCAGTACGTGGACCGGCCCATATGACTTGTGCACCTCGATGGCCCGGACGATGGACGTCCCACTCATGCCGCGTCTCCCTTCCCGGCGCGCCCGGCCGAGCGACCGGTACGTCTCGCCGAGGGCTGGAAGCCGCGCCCGACGCGCTGCTCCACGAAGTGCTGGGCCACGCTGAGCACCGAGACGACGACGAGGTACCAGATCGCTGCGACGACGAGCAGTTCGATGACCCGGTTGTTGGCGTAGTAGATGAACTCGGCGCTCTCAAGGATCTCGCCGTACGAGATCACCGCCGCCAGCGAGGACGTCTTCAGGGTGCTGATGAACTCGTTGCCCAGTGGAGGCAGGATGACCCGCATGGCCTGCGGCAGCACCACCCGGTGGCGGATCTGCCCCGGGGTCAGGCTGATCGCCTGGGCGGCCTCGATCTGCCCCCGATCGACCGAGAGGATGCCGGCCCGGACGAGTTCGGCGGTGTAGGCGCTCATGTGGAGGCCGAGGCCGAGCAGCGCGGCCATGAACGGCGTCATCACGTCGATCATGCGCACCTGGAAGCCGCCGAAGCCGATGGTCGGGAAGACCAACGCCAGGTTGTACCAGATGAGCAGCTGGAGCAGGACCGGGATGCCGCGGAACAGCCAGATGTACCCGAAGGCGACCGAGCGCATGACCGGGTTGGCCGACATCCGCATCACGGCCACCACCACGCCGAGGACGATGGCGAGGGCCATCGACGCCAACGTGATCACGATGGTGTTGCCCAGTCCGTGCAGGATCGCCTCGGCGGTGAGGTAGCGTCCGACGACCGACCACTCGATGCCGCCCTGGGCGAATGCCATACCCACCAGGGCGATCAGGGCGAGCACCACCGCCGCTGAGATCCACCGGCCGTAGTGCCGGAGCGGCACACGTTCGAGCCCGGCAAGTCGCCCCGGCCCGGGCACAGCGGCGGCAGTTGTCCGCTCAGTGCTCGTCATTGCTCTCTCCCGTCTGCGTTGGGGTGAGTCTTGCCGCTGCGACAAGGGACGCGATACCTGACAGGAGGTCGATTTTTCCGGCCCAGTACACTACCAATTGTCCAGTGCCGGGGCGATCTAGACGCCGTCGCCGGGGCGGTCGGCCGCCGAGGCGTCCGCGACGTCGTCCCCCGATTCGGCCGCGCCGTCGGCGAGCAGTGCGAGCCACAGCTCCATCCGGGCGTACGCCGAGTTGAGGTCGCGGCCGGTGATCCGCTCGATCCGGTCGATCCGGGCGCGCAGCGTGTGCCGGTGCACCCCCAGTTCGGTGGCGGTCTCGTTCCAGTGGCCGTTGTGCGCCAGGAACGCGCGCAGGGTGGCCTTCAACGGGCCTTCGCGTCCACGGTCGTGCTGCTGGAGCTGCCCCAGGACCCGGCGTACGAAGCTGGCGAGGGCCTGCGGCGACTGGGCCCGCAGCAGCATCTGCAGGGTCTCCAGCTCGTCGAAGCGGGTCACCGCCCGCCGCTCCGCCTGGCCGACCTCGGCCGCGTGGACGGCGGCCCGGTACGACTGCTCGATGCCCTCGGCCGAGACCACGTCACCCAGCCCGAGCACCGCCGCCGGCCGCACCGAGGCCAGCCGGGCCAGCGTCGTGCCGGTCTGCTCGGAGTCGTTCGTGAGCACCACCACCCGGGTGTGCGGCCCGGAAGTCTGAGCGACCACGGCACCCGGGAGGTCGGCCTCGCTCATCAGCTCGGTGACCTGGTCGTACAGCTGGCCGCCGCGGCCGGCCGGGCACAGGTAGACGGCGGCCCGTAGCGCATCGGGATCCAGGTCCCAGCCGGCCAGGTGCTGCCTCGCGACCGGGAGCGCGACCGCACCGCGCAGCAGATGGCCCAGGGTGTCGGCGCGGAGCCGGCGTAGCTGACGGCCGGCCGCGTGCGAGCGCTCCATCTCCAGCGACAGCAGGGCCACCCCACCGGCGAGGACCATCCGGCTGTAGTCGTCGACCCCGCCCGGTACCGCGGCGACGAGGAATCCGCGCATCCGGCCCCGGGCTTCGAGGGGGTGGATCACGATCGACTCGTGCGGGCTGACCATCGAGCTGCTCGATCGGATGCCCCGCTCCCGGGTACGCATGATGTCCGGTAGCAGGGTCGGCAGCCGCTCGGCCGCCTCCGGCGGCCAGGACCGTACGACGGCCGCGGAGGTGTCGGTGAGTATCGCCCACCCGCCCAGGACATTGGCGATCGCCGTGATGACGCCCCCTCGGCCGGACTCCAGGGCGGCGGCGGTGAGCGCCTGCTGGGCGTCGAACGCCCGCGCGATGGTGTCCCGCCGCTCGGCGGCGAGCAGGTTGGACACGCCCTCGGAGATGGCCACGTACGGGGCGTCGACCGGGACCTCCAGCACCGGAAGGCCGCGCTCCTCGGCGGCCATGAGCAGGGGCTCGGGTACCTCCGGGTGCCCCAGCCCGATGCCGAACCCGAGGCCGGCCAGGCCCGCGTCCGCGAGCCGGTGCAGGTATGGTGCGAACTGTTCGATATCTTCGATCTTGAGGCCGGTGGTGAGCAGCAGCTCCCCGCCGCGCAGCCAGGGTGTCGGGTCGGCGGTCTCGCTGACGTGCACCCATCGGACCTCGTTGCCGAGTCCGGCCGCACCGGCCACCACCCGCAGGTTCAGGTCGGGCAGCGCCAGGACGTGTTCGATCGTGACTCCCACCGGATACCCACTCTCTCGGTTCTCGGTCACCGCCTCGGTCGACGTGACCTGGCCCTGAAGTACAGTCTAATTTGGGCAAGCTGGACAAGATGTCCCCTTCCGATGACATGGCCGTCGCTTGAAAACTGGGGGCCACGCTCGCCGGGGTCGCCGGCGGCCATGCGGGGTCCGCGGTGCGGCCCACCCGCGAACCCGGAGGAGACAGAGTGAGAAAATCAGCCATGTGGGTAGGCGCGGCGGTCGTCGTCGCGCTCCTCGCCGGTTGTGGCAGCGATGCCGACGAGTCGGCGGCCCCCTCGTCGTCGGACAACCCGCTCAACGCGATGCTGCCGGACGCCATCCGCGCGTCCGGCCGGCTGAACGTGGGGAACAGTCCGGTCTATCCGCCGATGTCCTACCTCCCGGAGGGGACGGAGGACAAGGAGAAGCGGCAGGGCTTCGACGTTGATCTGGCCCGGGCCATCGGCGACAAGCTCGGGGTGAAGGTCACATTGGTGACCCAGGAGTACGAGCAGTACATCCCGTCGCTGGCAACAGGGAGGATCGACCTGGTCCACTCGGCCATGCAGGACCTGGAGTCGCGCCGGGAGACGGTCGACTTCGTCGACTACTACACGACCGGTCCGCAGCTGTTCGGCCTGGCGGACAAGGTCGGCGGGTTCAGCACCGAGGCTGATGTGTGCGGGCAGAAGGTGGCGGTGGACAGTGGCGACACCGGCTACCGGAACGCGCTCAGCGAGTTCAGCAAGAACGTCTGCGCGGCGGCGGGCAAGCCGGCGATCCAGGAACTGACCACCAACGGCACTGCCGACGCCCTCCTGCAGCTTGAGCAGGGGCGCGCGGATGTCGGTATCCGTGGCGCGGAGTCCATCCGGTATGTCGTCAACGAGCAGTCACCCGGAAAGTACGCGCTGATCGGCAAGCCGATCGCGGAGATCCCGGTCGGCATCGCGGTCAGCAAGAAGCAGAACGAGCTCCGGGACGCGGTGGCGGCGGCGCTGAAGGCGCTCATGGAGGACGGCAGCTACGCGAAGCTCGGCGAGAAGTGGGGACTGTCGGACATCCTGCGCCCCGCCGTGACGATCAACGGTCAGTCGGCGGGCTGACCATGACCCTCACCATCCTGCACGGCGGCACCGTGCTCACCCCGCGGTCGGCGGGTATCGCCGAGGTTGTGATCGGTGGGCGCGACATTCTGGCCGTCGTACCGGTGGATGAATCCAGAGCGGGTACGCCCGGCGGTCCGGTGGGGATCACCACCGGGCCGCCGGGCACGGTCGTCCATGACTGCGCGGGGCTGATCGTGGCGCCGGGGGTCGTCGACGGGCACCTGCACATCCTCGGCGGCGGTGGCGGTTCCGGGTACCACAGCAGGATTCCGGAGCTGCCCGCTGACGTGATCGTCGAGGCCGGCACCACCACCTGCGTCGGAATGCCCGGTGTCGACCCGATCAGCAAGAGCCCGGAAGCCCTGCTCGCCCGGGCGTACGCGCTTCCGGTCACCGGTCCGCGTGCCTGGGCGATGGCCGGCGGGTTCCACTGGCCACCACCGACCGTAACCGGGTCGCTGGTACGCGACCTGTACCTGCTGCCGCACCTGGTGGGTGTCAAGATCGCTCTGTATGAGCACAAGGCGACCTGCCCGGACCTCGCCGAGCTGACCCGCCTGCTCCGGGAACTGGAGTGGGCGGCCGGTGCCACCGGGAAGGCCTGCCTGCTGCACGTACACCTCGGTACCGAGGTCGGGGATCCGGATCTGCTCGCGCGGGCGCTGGACGGATCCGGCGCGAACCCGCGACGGCTTCAGGTGACCCACGCCAACTACAGCCCCGCGACGCTCGACGTCGCCGGCCGGCTCGGCTCGGCCGGCTCCTGGGTCGACGTCAACCCACTGATCAACCCGGCCCGCATCGCCGGCGCCGTGGCACCGACCGCGGCGGTGGCGGAACTGCTCGCCCGGGGCGTGCCGGCCGACCAGATCACGCTCAGCAGCGACGGCAACGCGTCGGTGCCGCGTACGCTGCCCGACGGCTCGTGGGAACGCTTCGCCCACCGGGTGGAGTTGCTGCCGACCGTACGGGCCCTGGCCGAGGCGGGCATCCTCGACCTGCCGGACGCCCTGGCCCTGGCGACCCGCAACCCGGCCACGGCCCTGCGACTCGACGGCGTCGGGACGCTGCGGCCCGGCGGGCCGGCGGACGTCGCCGTGCTCGACATGGATCTGCGAGTCCGCCGGGTGTTCCGGGACGGCGTGGAGGTCGTCCGTGACGGACGCGCGACCGCGCCCACACCGTTCCGTCCCGAATCCCCATCGGCCGCTGGAGAACGCTGATGCGTCAAGTGCTGTTCACCGATCCGGCGAGCGGATCACCGGCCGGTCCGCCGATGCCGGTCTGGGTGGACGCTCCCACCCCGGCACCCGGCGCCGGTCAGGTGCTGATCGAGGTGTACGCCTCCGGTCTGAACCGCGCCGACCTGTTGCAACGCGACGCCGACTATCAGCCGCCCGCGGGCGAGTCCGCGGTGCCGGGGCTGGAATGCGCCGGCCGGATCGCCGCATCAGGTCCCGGCGTCACCGGCTGGCAGGTCGGAGACCTGGTGTGCGCGTTGCTCGGCAGCGGAGGCTACGCGTCGCACGTGCTCGTGTCGCAGGACCTCCTGCTTCCGGTACCCGACGGATGGAGCCTGGCCGAGGCCGCAGCGCTGCCCGAGGCGCTGGCCACGGCGTGGTGGAATCTGCGGACACGTGCCGGCCTCCGTCCCGGCGACCGGGTGCTGGTGCACGCGGCGAACTCCGGCGTCGGCACCATGGCCGTACGCTTGGCCCGATCGCTCGGAGCCATAGTGGCCGGCACCGTACGCACTCCCATGCTGGCCGAACGTGTGCGTGCCCTCGGCGCGGACCCCGTTGTGGTCTCCACCTCGCCCGACGCCGAGGAAGCCCTGCGCAGGCAGGCACCGGACGGCTTCGACGTCGTGCTCGACCTCGTTGGCGCGGCCGTCTCCGGGCTCACCCTCGCCGGCCTTCGTACCAACGGGCGCTGGCTCTGCGTAGGCGTCCTGGGCGGCGACGAGGTCCCGCTCAGCCTGCGTGAAGTGATCCGGCGCCGACTCATCCTGACCGGCGGATCGCTGCGCGGTCTTCCCACCGCCGAGAAGGCCGCCATCATCGCCGACCTGCGACGTGCCCGCCCATGGGCTGGGCCGGACGGTGTCCGGCCGGTGATCGCCGCCGCTTATCCGGCTGCCGACATCGCAGCGGCGCTAGGCCGCCTCGAACGCGGCGGCCTGCTCGGCAAGATCGTCCTCGACGTATCAGCCCACCACGACGCACCTGTCATCGACCTCACGGAGCCGCTGTGATCCAGCCAGCACCCGCCTCGCCCCCGTCGTCGACCCCTATCGGGCTCGCGCTGGGGTATGACCCGGCAGTCACCGTACGCGAGATGGCGGCGTCGGCCGCCGCCGCGGAACGGGCCGGTTTCGACACCGCCTTCTTCTCCGAGACGCTGTTCACCAACCGCGACTCGGTCAGCGCGCTCACCGCCTTCGGGCTGGCCACCCAGCGCGTCACCCTCGGCGCCACCCAGGTGGTGCGGTTGCGCAGCCCGCTGGTGATGGCGCAGACGGCGGCGACCCTGGACGAGCTCAGCGGTGGGCGGCTCGTACTGGTGGTCGGCGCGTTCACCGCCAAACACGCCGCCCGCAACGGCCGCCCGATGACCGATCCGATCACCACCCTGCGGGAGTACGTCGAATCCATCCGCGCGCTCCTCAGCGGGGAAGCGGTCACCTACCGTGGCGAGGTCGTACAACTCGACAACGTGGCTCTGAACTTCACCCCGGTCCGGGCCGACATCCCGATCTGGATCGCGGCGGCGAGCCGCCGGGGTCTCATCAACGCGGCGGCACTCGGCGACGGTGTGCTGCTGGACGCCGGCGCCTCTCCGGAGTATTCGGCCAACGCCGTCGAACTCCTCCGCCAGAGCTGCGAGAAGATCGGCCGCGACCCGGGCGAGCTGGCCGTGGCTCAGCTGATCAACACCTCCATCGAGGACGATCGCGCCGCCGCGGTCGCCGCGATCCGCTGGGAGGTGGCGACAAAGTTCAAGCACGCCTCGACACCGAAGGCGAAGATGTCGGTGGGTGAGCCGACCATCAACCCGGACGACCTGCCCCGGTTCGCCGCCGCCTTCGAACAGGGTGGTGAGGCGGCGCTCCAGGAGGTTTTGCCGGAGCACTACGTCACCTCGCTCACCGCGACCGGAACGGTCGCGGACGTCCGGGCCAGGATCGCGGCGTACCGGCATGCCGGCGTCACCATGCCACTGGTCCGCCCGGCGGCACCGCACCAGCTCGACCGCCTGTTGTCCACGTTCGGAACCGGCGGCACTCGTTAGCTCCGCGCCCGGCAACAGCCCCTGGGCATCGCCTTGAAGGCGGTCGGCTGACCTGACCTATGGTGGACGTCGAAGACTGCCCGGCGGGTGAGTCCGATGCCTTTGGAAGACGACCTGAACGGGTGGCGTCATGGCCGGCCGTCCTGACGGCCGGCGGATGCGTGACGGGCGGACGCCGGTCGCCGGGCCGGCTGCCCTTCCGTTGGCACGGTGCGCATCGCATCGGTCAGAATCTGCCAGTGGTGCCCGCGTTGGGGGTGAGGGGTGGCGCGGCCGGCGAAGGAGGCGTGTGGACGAGAGCGTGTCGTTGGCTCAGCTTGCCCATCGGCTGGAAGAGGTGGTCGGTGAGCTGCGCGGTATCCCCGTCGACGTCGAGCGGCTGGAGGACAGCGAGCTCGTCCGGCAGCAGATCGCGCAGGCCACTCACTCGGCGGGCGAGCTGCGCGCCATGCACCCGGTGGGCTCGTCGGAGAAGGGCCGTCAGGAGCAGAAGAGCAGGCGCAGCGTGCTCGATGCCCTGCGGCGCGGCATGGCGATGCGCACGATCGTCCACGCGAGCGTGTTGGACGATCCGCGCAAGGCGGCCCGGATCAGGGAGCTGCATGCCGCCGGTAACCTGCACCGTGTCATCGACGAGCCGATCCAGCAACTGCTCGTCTTCGACCGCGCAGTGGCGTTCGTCCGGATCACCCCCGTCGCCTACTCGCCGGGCGCCCTGGTGATCAGGCAGCAGAGTCTGATCACCACCCTCATCGACCTGTTCGAGCAGACCTGGGCCAGGGCCAGGGAGGTCACTGAGCCGACGCACCGGCTGACCCCGCGCGAGCGCGAGGTGCTCGCTCTGATCGCCGAAGGGCGCTCCAACAGCGCCATCGCCCGCGCGCTGTCGATCACGGAGGCGGCCGTCGGTAAGCACGTGGCCGGTGTGTTCGTCAAGCTGGAGCTACCCGCGACCCAGGACGACAACCGGCGGGTGCTGGCGGTGCTCGCCTATCTGCGCGGCGCGGCGCGGTAGTGCCAGGCCTACCTGCTTCTCGCCCCAGCCCCAATGCAGACGGAGTCCGGCACGGACTTCAATGACGTCATGCAACGAATGACTGGATCGCTGATTGGCGCGATCTTTGGCGCGCTCTTCGTCCTCGTCAACGCGCAGAGCCCGCTGAACGCCGTGACCGTGAACTTCCTGCGGGTGGCCGCCTGCCTGGGGGCCGCGAGTGTTGTCGCCATGTGGTTCGCCACAGCCCGGAGGAAACAGCCCGCCGCGGGCCCGCGGCGGAACATGTTCAGCCGTGGCTACCTGATCGTCGTCGCTGCCGAGGCGATCCTGCTCTTCGGCGGAGTCCGGCTGCTCACCGCCTGGGGACGTCCTGAGCAGACCAACGTGGCCTGGGTGGCGTTCGTGGTCGGTGTGCACTTCATCGCGTTGGCGCCTGTCTGGAAGGACTGGAGCATCGCCGTACTCGGGGTGGTTCTCACCCTGCTCGGTGCCGCCGGTCTCGTTCTGGCGTCGACGGCCGCCGTCGCCTGGGTGCCGTTCGTCAGCGGTGTGCTGTCCGGGGTGGTGCTCCTGATCGGCACCGTCACCTTCGGCTGGCGCGCCATGACAGCTCGAACGGCCTAGCCAGGCTGCCCGCTGCGGGATCGATCACGCAGCGGGCCGGGTGCTCACCTGGTCGGGACGAGCGGTTTTCGCGCACGGCCGGACCCGGCGTTGGAGATCATCGATCTGCCACCATGACGGATCAGGTCTCGAGGTCCGAACAGCGTGCGTGTTCCATCATGTTCGGTGAGGGGACTGCCCGGTGGGTGAGTCCGATGCCTTTGGAAGACGACCTGAATGGGGGCGTCATGGTCGACCGGCCTGACGGCTGGCGGATGCGTGACGGGCGGACGCTGGTCGCCGGCCCGGTGGAGCCGTGGGACGCGGCTCCTCCCGGCCTCGATGAGATCTTCGGCGGTGAGCCCGCCGGCGCGGGCGGTGCGGGTGTCCGCACCCACTACGCGCTGGACGCCTCGGGGGCGGTGGACCGGGTGTACGACACCCGGGTGTTCTCGCTGGAGGACGAGTCGTACGTGACGGCGTACCGGGTCGAGGGGGACGCGCTGTACGCGCACCACTTCGTCTACGACCACCGGCACGCCGAGGGGCGGCACGAACGATCGCTCGAATGCGCGGGACTGATCCCGCTGGCTCCGGCACGGGTACCGCCGTTGGAACGGATCCTGGTCGCGGTCGCCGAGCTGGCCGACCGCGAACGGGCCGAGGCCGCGGTCCGCAGGGGCGGGCTCGACGCGGTACGCGCGTCCTTCGCCTCGGCGCTGCCGGAGCACCCGGGGGGCGGCGTGCTCCGGCTGGAGCTGACCCTGGAGGGGGAGCGGCCGGTCGTACGGCTGAGCGGAGGGCGCGTCCTGTGGCGGGCCACGACGGCGGACCACACCCACCGGGAACTGCTGGCCCTGCTGCGGGCCGTCCTGCCCGCCAGGTACGGCGACGGCCCGGTCGAACTCGTACCGTCGCCGGACATCGTCGACCACGGCTTCTGGGACCCCTGGAACTGACCTCTCCGTGGGCTTGGGACACGGCACTGCCACACCTCGGACAGGCGTTCACGTCCTGAGACGGAAAGCCGCGTGCCGCATTCGGGTACCGGGCCGGCGCGAGGTCCTCATCCTCCGGCGATCACCGCCAGGGAGATTCACCGCGTGCGCGGTGTGAACCGGACGATCGGCCGGCGATGCGTGCCGGACGCTCACGGAGGGTTCCCTGTCCCTGCCCCGGTCGCCTCCCACGCGATCAGCCGCTGCGTAGCCCGTGACCGAGTGCTTCAGAACGGCTCCGGATCAGCAGTGACAGTGCGGGAAGTCCCCAGATCCGTTCCAGGACCTCCGGTCGCAGCACCGTGACGGGGGAGCCCTCCGCGACGAGCCGGCCTTCCCCGAGTAGCAGGCAGTGCTCCGCGCGCATCGCCGCGGCGAGGTCGTGTGTCGCCTGAACCACTGTGACACCGCGGCTTTTCGCGTCGTCGAGAACTTCGGAGATGCGCTGCTGGGCCTGGAGGTCGAGTCCTGCCGTCGGTTCGTCGAGCAGAAGCAGGTCCGATTCCTGCGCGAGCCCCTGTGCGACCAGGGCGCGCTGGCGCTGGCCTCCCGAGAGCGAGCCCAGTTGCCGACAGGCCAGGTCGAGAATGCCGAGGCGTGCCATGCATTCGTCGACAACCGACCAGTCGTGTTTCGACAGCCGTCTCCACGGACCCCGGTGTGCCCAACGCCCCATGGCCACGGTCTCCCGGACGGTGATCGGCAGGGTGTCGGAGACCGCGCTGCGCTGCATGACGAAGCCGGGCCGCTGTGCGTTCGTGCGTTCGACGAAGCCGGACCCCGGGCGGATGACCTGGGCGAACACCTTCAAAAGGGTGGACTTTCCGCACCCGTTCGGACCGACGACGACCGTCATGCGGGAGCGGGGGATCCGAGCCGTGAGCCCGTGCAGGACCATCCGCCGTCCGTAGCCGGCGGTGAGACCGCTGATCATGATCGCTGGTTCCTGCTGAGTGCGCACGGCGACACCTTCCACTTGAAATCGATAACGGTTTTCATTATATGGTGTTCGTCATGGAATGGTTGTTAGATCCCTTTGAGGTGTCCTTCGTACGGCAGGCACTCTGGGGTGGGATCCTCGTCTCCCTCATTTGCGCTCTGGCCGGAACGTGGGTGGTCCTGCGTGGCATGGCCTTCCTGGGCGACGCCATGTCTCACGGGATGCTTCCGGGAGTGGCGCTCGCCTCGCTGGCAGGCGGTGATCTTCTTCTCGGAGCCGCGCTCAGCGCGGGTGCGATGGTGCTCGGCGTGGCGGTGCTCAGCAGGTCGTCCCGGTTGTCACAGGACACGAGCATCGGCCTGCTCTTCGCGGGCATGCTCTCCCTGGGAGTGATCATCGTCTCGCACTCCCGGTCCTTCGCGGTTGACCTGACGGGCTTCCTCTTCGGCGACGTTCTCGCGGTTCGCCGGGAGGACCTGCTCCGTCTCGCCGTCGCGCTGCTCATCGCCGTCGCCGTCTCGGCGCTCGGCTACCGGCTCTTCGTCGCACTGTCCTTCGACTCGCGCAAAGCGCACACCCTGGGGCTGCGACCACGGCTGGCCCACGCCCTCCTGCTGGGGCTCGTCACACTCGCCGTCGTCGCCTCGTTCCACGTCGTCGGCACCCTCCTCGTCTTCGGCCTCCTCATCGCTCCACCGGCGGCGACGGCCCTGTGGGCACGGCGGATACCGATGATCATGCTCGGTGCCGCACTGCTCGGCATCGGCTCGACAGCGGCCGGCCTGACCGTCTCGTGGCACCTGGGCACGGCGGCGGGCGCGACGATCGCCGCGGTGGCCGTGTCGTTGTTCTTCCTGTCGGCGCTGGCCGCCCTCCTGCGGCACCGCCTGCCACGCTCCGGCCCGCCCGTCACCGCCGGCGGCGCCCACAAGAACGTCGAGTACTCATCGTGATGCGGAGCAGGCAGCCCTTCACGGCGCTCGCCGCGACCGTCTGCGCGGGGACCCTGCTGGCCGGGTGCACCTCGCACAGCGAGAGCAAGGCCACGCCGGGGAGACAACAGGCGGCTCCTCACGGCTACGTCGAAGGAGCGGAGGAGACCGCCGAGCCGCAGCCCCGTCTCGTCGTGGCCGACGGCGACACCGGGGCGGTGCACGTCCTCGACCTGATCACCGAGGAGGTCTTCGAGGTGGGCGTCGCCGAAGGCGTCGACGGCATCAGCGGGGACGGCCGCTTCGCCTACCTCACCACCACGGGCAAGACGATGCACGTCATCGACGGTGGCGCCTGGACCGTCGACCACGGTGACCACTCCCACTACTACCGGGCCGGGGCGCGCAACGTCGGCTCGGTCGAAGGGGGGCGCCCGGATGGCGTCAACAGCGATGTGGCCGTCACGGCTGTGTCCTTCGACAACGGTGCGGTGAACCTCCTTGATCGCGCCAAGCTCGAGAAGGGCGAGATCACCGAGATCGCCATGGCCGACGCGGGCGAGCATCGCGGCACCGTCGTCCCCTACCGGGAGCACCTGCTCGTGTCGGCAGCCGGTGCCGTGGAAGTGCGCACCAGGAGCGGCAGACCGGTCACCAGGATCGGCGAACCCTGCCCGGAACCGCGGGGAGAGGCCGTGACACGTCGCGGTGTCGTCTTCGGATGCGCCGACGGCGCTCTGTTGGTCATCGAGGACGGCGGCGAGTTCAGCGGGGAGAAGATCGGCTACCCCGAGAAGACGTCCGGGGATGACCGTGCCCGGGAGTTCAGCCATCGTCCCGGAAGCACGACACTGGCCGCGAAGGCCGGGGACCGGGGCATCTGGGTGCTCGACGTCTCCGCCAGAAGGTGGGAACTCGTGGAAACCGGGCCCACGGTGGCTGTGAACGCCGTCGGCGACAGAGCACCCGTCCTCTCCCTGACGGCGGACGGCACGCTGCGCGCGTTCGATCCCAGATCCGGCAAGGAGACCGCCAGGACCAGGTTGCTCGCCCGGCCCCTGCCCGAATCCGGCGATGTGATCTCCCCGACCATCCAGGTCGACACCAGCCGCGCCTATATCAACGACCCGGCCGCGAAAGCGGTCTACGAGATCGACTACAACGACGACCTGAGGCGTGCCCGCACGTTCAAGCTCGACTTCACCCCCGCGCACATGGTGGAGACGGGGCGGTGACCGGGACGACTCCATGGTGCCCGGGTGCGCCGCGGCGCGCCGTCGTCGCCCTCGCGGCCGTCGTCTTCGGAGCGCTCGTCTCGCTGACGGGGTGTGCGGACACCGGCGGCCGGCGTTCCGGGGTGGTCGTCACCACGAACATCCTCGGAGACATCACCCGCAACGTCGTCGGCGGCGAGACCGGCGTGACCGTGCTGATGAAAACGGACTCCGACCCCCACTCCTTCGGAATCTCGGCTCGGCAGGCGGCCCAGATCGAGGATGCCGCGCTCATCGTGTACAACGGCCTCGGCCTTGAGGAGGGGGTTCTGCGCAACGTTCAGGCGGCGCGGGACGCCGGGGTTCCCACCCTCGCCGTGGGAGACGGAGTCGATCCGATCCGCTACACCACCGACGACACGGCAGGGCAGCCCGACCCGCACTTCTGGACGGACCCGCGCCGGGTCTCCAGGGCCGTCGACCTGATCGCCGAACGAGTCATCGAAGAAGTCGACGGTGTCGACGCCGCGGCGATCCGGGCGAACGCAGTCGCGTATCGCGGAAAACTCGAAGAGCTCGACGCCTGGATGGGAAAACGGTTCGAGGTCATTCCGCCTGGCCGGCGCAGTCTGGTGACCAACCACCATGTCTTCGGCTACTTCGCGGAGCGGTATGACTTCGAGGTCATCGGTGCCGTGATTCCGAGTGGTACGACACTCGCCTCCCCGAGTGCCGCGGATCTGAAATCGCTCGCGGACGCGATCCGCAGGGCCAAGGTGACGGCGGTTTTCGCCGACTCCGCACAGCCCGATCGCCTCGCACAGGTCCTGGCCTCGGAAGCCGGTCTGGATGTCCGGGTCATCGAGCTCTTCTCGGAGTCCCTGAGCAAGGAGGGGGGCGCTTCCACATATGTGGAGATGATGCGCTCCAACACCGCGGCGATAGTGGACGGCCTCGGCAAAAGGTGAGGCGGGTCCCTTCAGCACGTCGGCGGCAATGGCCGCGACGTCGCTTTCCGGAGCAACTCCATGTCCAGGAGTTAAGTCCTGTTCGTCGAACAATTTCTGTTCACCAAGATAGGAAGGTAAACAACCTGTGAATTCCTGGTCGCGAACCAAAAGAACGGCGGCACTTCCCGCACTGCTCGCCGCGGGACTCGCCCTGAGCGCCTGCGGATCGCAACAGTCCGCGGCGCCCCAGGAGAAGGCGCCCCGGGAGAAGGCGTCGCCGAGTGCTCCGGCGCCGGTTGCGGCTCCTCTCGTCACGACCTACGACGGCGGTCTCTACGTCCTCGACGGGGAGACCCTCACCATCTCCAAGGACATCCCGCTGGCCGGTTTCAACCGGGTCAACCCGGCCGGTGACGACCGTCATGTGCTGGTCTCCACCCCGACCGGGTTCCGTGTGCTCGACGCGTCCTCCTCCCAGCTGAAGGAGGAGGAGTTCAAAGGGGCGAAACCCGGTCACGTGGTACGGCACGCCGGCAAGACGGTGCTCTTCTCCGACGGAACCGGGGAGGTCACCATCTTCGATCCGAAGGAGCTCGGCAACGGCCTGCCCAGGGGCGAGGTCTACAAGACGGCCGTTCCCCATCATGGTGTCGCGATCGAGCTTGAGAACGGTGAGCTCGTCGTCACGCTCGGCACCGAGGAGAAACGGCTGGGAATCGCGGTTCTCGACAAGGACCGCAAGGAGATCGCTCGTAGCGAGAAGTGCCCCGGTGTGCACGGCGAAGCCACCGCGCGGGGCGAGATCGTCGTGATCGGCTGCGAGGACGGGGTCCTGCTCTACAAGGACAGCAAGATCAGCAAGATCGACAGTCCGGATGAATATGGGCGAATCGGAAATCAGGCGGGCTCTGAGCACTCGACGATCGTTCTCGGCGACTACAAGAAGGATCCCGACGCCGAGCTGGAACGTCCCGAGCAGATCTCGCTCATTGACACAGAATCCGGTGAATTGAAGCTGGTGAACCTCGGCACGAGCTACACGTTCCGTTCTCTTGCCCGCGGACCACACGGTGAGGCACTCGTGCTGGGCACCGACGGGCAGATCCACGTTATCGACCCGGAGAAGGGCGAGGTCACGAAAACCATCAAGGTCATCGACCGGTGGGAGGAGCCGATGGAATGGCAGCGGCCCCGCCCGACGATCTTCGTGCGTGACCGGACGGCCTATGTGACCGATCCGGCCAAGAGGGAACTGCACTCGATCGACATCGAGTCGGGAGAGAGGCTGAGGACGGGAACGCTACCGGAATCTCCGAACGAACTCAGCGGGGTCGTGCACTGATCTGGCCGGTCAACGGTGACCCCGGCACCCCGGATGTGCAGTTGAGGTGGAGTCCGGGTGTCATGGCGGCTACCGGGTCGATGGCACTGCGGCTCGGTGCCCCTGGCTCCAGGCGGGAGCCCGGTCACATCCGTGACAGGGCTCCCGGTGGGGACAGGCAGCGCGTCCACGGCGGCCGCGGGGCCGCGGCCGCGTCATGGCTCAGGCGGTCGGCACCACCATGGGGGTGCCGGTGACCGGGTCGGGTACGACGACGCAGGGCAGGTCGAAGACCTCCGAGATGAGCTCGGCGTCGACGATGTCGGCGGGGGCTCCCTCCGCGACGACGCGGCCGGCCTTCATCGCCACCAGGTGGTCGGCGAACCGGCAGGCCTGGTTGATGTCGTGCAGCACCGCGATGACCGTGCGCCCCTCGTCGCGCAGCCGCGCGAACAGCTTGAGCAGCTGGTACTGGTGGGTGATGTCGAGGAACGTGGTGGGCTCGTCGAGCAGCAGGTAGGGCGTCTCCTGGGCCAGCACCATCGCGACCCAGACGCGCTGGCGCTGGCCTCCGGACAGCTCCTCGACGCCCCGCTCGGCCAGTTCCGCGACGCCGGCCGCGGCCATGGCCTCCTGCACGGCCCGCTCGTCCTCGGCCGACCAGGTGGACAGCATCGACTGGTGCGGGTAGCGACCCCGGGCGACGAGCCGCCGCACCACGATGTTCTCCGGGGCGACCAGGCCCTGGGGCAGGAACCCGATCTGCCTGGCGATGGCCTTGGGCCGGTAGCCGTTCACGTCGCGGCCGTCGAAGCCGACCGTACCGGCCGAGGGCTTGAGCAGCCGGACGAAGGAACGCAGCAGCGTCGACTTCCCACAGGCGTTGGCGCCGACGATGGCGGTGAACGCGCCGTCGGGCACGTCGAGGTTCACGTGCGCCGACACCACCCGCTCGCCGTAGCCGAGGGTGATGTCCTGGGCGGTCAGGCGCGCTGCCACGGTCGCCTCACTTCCTTGAGGAGCAGCCAGATGAGATAGCACCCGCCGATCGCGGTCGTCACGACACCGACCGGCAGCGCGACCGGCGCCAGCAGCAGTTGCGCGATGAGATCGGCGGCCAGTAGCAGCACCGCGCCGGTCAGCGCCGCGGGCACCAGGGGCACCCCGGCCTCGCCGGCGAGGCGGCGGCCGATCTGGGGGGCGGCGAGCGCGATGAACACGATCGGCCCGGCGACCGCCGTCACGGTGGCGGTGCAGCCGACGCCGACCAGCACGATCAGCAGCCGGAGGCGGCCCAGGCCCACGCCCGAGGTGACGGCGAGCTCGTCGCCGAGCGCGGCCTGGTGCATCGCCTGCGACAGCGTGACGAGCAGCAGCGCGAGCACGCCGATGACCAGGAACGGCAGGCGTACCTCGTCCCAGTCGACGCCGTTCAGCGAACCCGCGCTCCACCCGGTCGCGGCGATCGCGACATCGAGCTCGGCACGGAGCACGATCCAGGAGTTGACCGCGGTCAGGATGGCGTTCACCGCGATTCCGATGACGACCAGCCGCAGGCCGCTGAGCCCCGCGTCCAGCGACAGCAGGTAGATGGCCGCCGCGGTCAGCAGGCCGCCCGCCACCGAACTCACGGCGAGCTGCGCGGAGGTCCCGCTCAGCAGCGTGAGCGCGGCCAGCGCGCCGGTGTAGGCGCCCGCGTCCAGGCCGATGACGTCCGGGCTGCCGAGCGGGTTGCGGGTGAGGTTCTGGAAGATCGCCCCGGCCAGCCCCAGGGCGGCGCCGAAGACGAGCGCGGCGGCCACCCGGGGCAGCCGCCACTCCCGGATCACCAGGGCCGAGTCCCCATGACCGGCGAGCGCCGCGAACACCTCCGAGGGCGCGGCCCAGGAGGGGCCGTGGCTGAGGCCGAGGAAGGCCAGGGCCAGCGCGACGCCGGTGAGCACGAGCGACATCAGGATCGTCCGGCGTTCGATCCTGACCGAGCGGGAGCCCGCGCGCAGCACGACGGCGTTCACAGCGACGCCGCCCCGTAGCGCCGGACGACCCAGATGAGCACCGGGCCGCCGAGGAAGGCGGTGACGACGGCCACCGGGACCTCGCCCGTCGGCAGCAGCACGCGCGATCCGATGTCGGAGACCAGCAGCAGGATCGGGCCGAGCACCATCGTGTAGGCCATCAGCCACGGAATCGAGCCGGCGGCCAGCCGGCGGGCCAGGTGCGGAATCATGAGCCCCACGAAGGTGATCGGTCCGGCCACGGCCGTGGCGGCGCCGGCGAGCAGGGTGACGAGTACGAGGACGCCGAGCTTGGTCCGTGCGGTGTGACCGCCGAGCGTGTGGGCGACCTGGTCGCCCAGGACCATGGCGTTCAGCGGCCTGGCCATCGCCATGGCACAGACCAGGGCGATGCCGATCGCCAGCAGCGGGATGGTGTGCGACATCTGCTCGCGGCCGGCCAGCGCCCCGACGGACCAGAAGCGGAACCGGTCGAAGACGTCGGGAAGCATCAGGCGCATGCCGAGCGAGAGGCCCGCGAGCACCGAGCTGAGGGCGACGCCGGCCAGCACGAGCCGGAGCGGGGAGGTCCGGCCGACGGAGTAGACCAGGAGCACCGCGAGCACGGAGCCGGCGAACGCGAGCATCAGCTGCGCGGACTGTGACCCCGCGAGGCCGAGCGCGCCGCCCAGGTTGATGGCGAAACCGGCACCGGCGGTCACCCCGAGGATGCCGGGTTCGGCCAGCGGGTTGCGGGTCAGCGTCTGGATCAGCGTGCCCGAGGCGCCGAGGGCGGCGCCGACGAGGATGCCGAGGATCGTGCGCGGCACCCGGACATCGCGGACGATCAGATGATCGTCACTGCCGGCGTAGTCGGCGAAGGCACGCCAGATC
The DNA here is from genome assembly GCF_040295965.1 of Streptosporangium sp. NPDC002544. Classification (NCBI taxonomy): domain Bacteria; kingdom Bacillati; phylum Actinomycetota; class Actinomycetes; order Streptosporangiales; family Streptosporangiaceae; genus Streptosporangium; species Streptosporangium sp. NPDC002544. Next base: position 61,820 of record NZ_JBEOWJ010000002.1, read on the forward strand.
TCGGCCGGTGCGATCGCGCGCGTTCCGACACTCACGCCGGCCACCGCCACCACAACGAGCAGCGCGAGGGCCGCGAGGAGGATCGCGGCCCGCGCCGGTAGATCAGTCCTCAAGCCCGGCAACTCCGCGCTTCCAGTATCCGGTGAACAGCGAGTCGAGCCGTCCCGCGCTCCACGAGCGCAGCGGCTTGATGTCGCCCGCCTCCCCGGCCGCGAACAGGAAGGTCCGCCCCTCGGGCAGGGGCAGGGAGCGCACCGTCTCCGCGAGCGAGGAGCGGCTGCCCTCGCGGACCAGCCAGACGACCTGCACCCCTTCGCGCGCCGCGAGCGGGTAGGCGTGCTCGGCGGCGTCGTCGGTCTCGATCACCACCTGGGCCGAGACGTCGGCCGGGGACTCCTCCAGCCAGCGCGCGACTGCGGGCAGCGCGGTGGCGTCGACCGCGAAGACGTAGTGGCCGTAGTTGTGGGGGAACGCCTTGGCCCCCGGCGGACCGGCGATCGTGAGCTCGTCGCCCACCTCGGCGGCGACCGCCCACGCCGACGCGACCCCGCCCTCGTGGAGCACGAAGTCCAGGTCGAGCTCGCCGGCCTCGGCGTCGTACCGCCGCACCGTGTACTTGCGCGTCGTGGGTATCGGCCTCGGCCAGTCGAGCTCCAGATGGTCGTTGGCGACCGGGGCGCGGCGGGTGCCGTCCGGATCCGGGAAGACGATCTTGACGTGGTCGTCGGCCTGGTAGGTGTGGAACCCTTCGAGCCCGGGGCCGCCGACGGTCAGCCGGAGCAGGCGCGGGGTCAGGTACTCACGCGCGAGCACCGAGACGGTGCGGACCCCGATCGGGTAGCCGATACGCGCGGTGCCGGTCCCGGACCGGTGGTGGGAGGCGACCCGGCCCTGCGGGTCGAGGCGGTCGATGCTCATCGGCTGAGCAGCGGCGCGAGCGCCTCGTCGATGGAGTCCAGCGCCTTGAGCGCCGAGCGGTACGTCGCCGCCTCGGTGTAGCGCAGCGGGAAGACGTTGCCGGCCTTGACCGCGGGCAGGTTCTTCCACAGCTTGGAGTCGAGGACGTACCGCACCGGCTCGCTCACCGAACCGTCGCTCTCCAGCGTGTACGTGACGGCGTCGGCCTCGGCGAGGCTCTCTGGCAGTTCCTCGATGGAGGGGTGCTCGCTGACGTCGAGCGCGTTGCCGCCCTTCTCCTTGACCTCGCCGTAGTAGGTCACGCCGATGTCGGAGGCGATGTTGGTGCCCCACGACCCGGCGAACTCGCGATGGAACGTTCCCTTGGCGATGTCGCCGTAGGCGCCGACGTGGCCGAACTTCACGCCGTCCAGAGCGCCCCGGTACTTCTCGGTGAGCTCGGCGGCCTTCTTCTCGTACGCCGCCTTGGCGGCCTCGAAGTCGCCGAGACGGCCCGCGGCGTCGGACTGGCGTCGCGACAGCTCGCGCCAGGCGGAGGGGACGGTCGGGCCGAGGACGACGACCGGGGCGATGGACTCCAGCCGCTTCATGTCGAGATCGGCGAGGGCCGGCTTCGGGACGCCGATGACGATCAGGTCGGGCTTGGCCTTGGCGACGGCCTCGTAGTTGGTCTCGGCGGCCGTCTCTCCGGCGACCTTTTCGAGGCCGTTGTACGTCGCCAGGTCCTCCTCGGTCATCATCGCCAGACCACGTCTCCAGCCGGAGATGCCGACCAGGGGGGTGTTGGCCTCGATGAGCGCCGGCACCGCGTACCCGGTCGCGACGACGCGCTTGGGGTCGGCGGGGATGGTGATCTCGCCGTTGTCGGCGGCGAAGACGCGGGTCTCGGGCGCCGCGGCGGCGGACTCCCCGCCGGAATCGGTGGAACCGCAGCCGGCGACCAGGGCGAGGGCGAGGGCCAGAGCGCCGGCAAGGCGCCGGGGCTGTCGGGAGGACATGGATGTGTTCCTTCGGGGTGTTTCAGAGCGGGAGAGCGGCCCGACCTCATGGTCAGGCGCTACTTAGGTTAGCCTTACCAAAACTTTTCTGATATCGACGGGAGGCCATCCGATGTCGATGGGAAGTCACTCTGCGACCGGTGCCGGCCACTTCGGGACCGATCCGCTCTGGTGCGAGGAGTACGGCTACGGCCTGGGCACGCTCACCGGCATCCTCGTGCTCAAGTACCGTTCGGCGGCCGTGCTCGAATTCGGCCAGAGCAGGCAGGACTTCCTGCACCAGCTCTACTGGTCGCCCGACGGCGTGCTCTCCACCCGGCACGGTGCCGACGCGCAGTTCGTGGGCGCGCGGGAGGCGTTCTGGGCCCACCGCGCGGTGAGCCACGAGGTGCGGGCGGCGGACCGGCAGACCGTGTACCGGGTCTGCCTGCGCCAGGTGCCCGAGGCGCTCGGCGGGCTGCGCGCCGGCGCGGTGTCCATCGACGACGAGGCGGCCCGGCTCGTCCAGGCGATCGCCCGCCCGGGGTACGACGAGCAGGCGGCACTCGTCGCCCGCGAGCGCATCATGGCCGGACTCGGCGCGTCGACCCGTGACTTCGTCGGCCACCACGCCACCGGTACCGGATTCGCGATGACCGTCGCCCGCGCGCTGTCACACGACCCGGGAGACCCTGTCCTCCTTGAGGAGTGGGCCGAGCGGTTGCACGTCAGCGTCAAGACGCTGCAACGCGACTTCGTGCGCGAGTTCGGCATGCCCTACTCGCAGTGGCGCACCAAACTGCGGCTGCGTGCCTCGCGGGTGCTGCTGGAGAGCCGGCCGGTGGCCGAGGTGGCCCGCCGCGTCGGATACGCGACCCCCTCGGCCTTCATCACGGCCTTCGCCAGGGAGTACGGATGCACGCCCGGCCGCTACGCGTTGCGCGAGGCCGACTCGGCCTGATCGAAAGGACCGCACACCGCCCGGGGGCCGGGCGGTGTGCGGGAGTGTCAGCAGAGCAGCTCGAAGAGGGTCAGCCACCGGTCGGGGTGGACGAACGCCACCACCGTGTCGCGGTCCACTCGCGCCTCCGCGAACGCGGTGTCGACCCGGTGGGCCGCGTACCGCATCCGCAGCGAGGCGTGCAGCGAACCGCCAAGACCGGTGAAGCCGTACTCGACGAACTCGCGCCAGGCCGCGTCCCGCTCCGCGGGCAGCAGCCGGACACCGCGCGGCTCGATCCGCAGGATCGCCGAGTCGACGGCGGGCACCGGCCGGAAGCTCATCCGGCCGACGCGGCCGGCCAGCTCCCAGGAGTGACCCGGCCAGGTCAGCACGGTCAGCCTGCTCCAGCGGCCGAAGTCGCCGGACCGCTTGCGCGCGTACTCCAGCTGGGTGAGCAGGGTCGCCGAGGTGAGCGCGGGAGCGCGCAGGCACCAGTCAACGATCCTGGAGGTGATCGAGTACGGGATGTTCCCGGCGACCGCGAACGGTTCGCGCGGGGCCCGTGCGGTCAGGAAATCACCCCTGATCACCTCGATTCTGTCGTCGCCGCGGGTGCGGGCGGCGAGCCTGCCCGCATGTCGCGGGTCGATCTCGTACGCCACGACCCTCGCGCAGCTCTCGGCGAGGGAGAGGGTGAGAGCACCCTCGCCCGCGCCCGGCTCCAGGACCAGCCCGTGCGATCCGGCCGCGGTGGCCATCTGCCGGACGGCGTGCGGATCGACGAGGAAGTTCTGCGAGAGGGTGCGTCTGGCCCGGTCGCGGTCGTTGCGACCGCCGCCGTTCCTTACCTTTCTCTGGGTGTGCGAATGGTTTCCGTGCGCGAAGGAGTGCGCCACAGCCGTCGCCCTTTCGGGTCCGAGGTGAAAAAGGTCTCGGAAAGGCCCTGGGCGCGCATCGGGGACGCGTGCGGAACGGAGTGGAGGTCGACGCGTCCCTAGCGGGCCAGAGCCCGGCTGCCGCGAGGACGGATCACGTAGCCGACCATAAGGTTGGCGAAGTACATGCACATGGCTCTGGACGCTACGGGCCCCTCTCGCCGGCTCGCAACGGATTTTCCGCTCCGTCGGAGGGGATCTGTTCCGGTGTCCGCCGTGGCGGCGTGCTCAGATAACCGGCGTTTGCTGATAATGCGGGGATCTGTGTTCGTGACGGCCACCAGGCTGTTCGCGACCGCTCAAGGGGAGAACCACTGATGATCACTTTGAACAACGGGGTCTCCATGCCCCGGCTCGGCTTCGGCGTGTACCAGGTGCCGCCGTCGGAGACCGCCCAGGCGGTGAGCGCCGCGCTGGAGGCGGGATACCGGAGCATCGACACCGCGAAGCTGTACGACAACGAGCGGGGTGTGGGCGAGGCGCTGGCCGCCTCCGGTCTGCCGCGTGACGAGGTCTTCGTCACCACCAAGCTGTGGAACAGCGACCACGGCTACGACGCCGCCCTCGCCGCCTTCGACGCGAGCATGGAGCGGCTGGGCCTGGAGCAGCTCGACCTCTATCTCATCCACTGGCCCACCCCGGCCAGGGACCTGTACGTCGAGACCTGGAGGGCGCTGGAGAAGCTGTACACCGAGGACCGGGTCCGCGCCATCGGGGTGTCCAACTTCCAGTCCGCCCACCTGCTCCGCCTCATCGAGGAGTGTGACATCGTCCCGGCGGTCAACCAGGTCGAGCTCCACCCGGCACTGCAGCAGGTCGAGTTGCGCGAGTTCCACGCCAGGCACGGCATCGTCACCGAGGCGTGGAGCCCGCTGGCGCAGGGGGCGGTGCTCGTCGATCCGGTGATCGTCGACATCGCCGAGAAGTACGGCAGGACCCCGGCCCAGGTGGTCCTGCGCTGGCACCTCGACCTGGGCAACGTCGTCATCCCCAAGTCGGTGACGCCGTCGCGGATCAGGGAGAATCTCGACGTCTTCGACTTCGCCCTCGCGGACGAGGACATCGCCGAGATCGCCAAGCTGGACGCCGGCACCCGCATCGGCCCCGACCCGGACGCTTTCAACCGCTGAGTGCGATGTCCGTGCCGTGGCGGTGAGCCTCACCACCACGGCACGGACACCGCGTCGGGGGTGCTGTACGCGGGCGTCCGAGCACGCGGCGCCGGGCGAGAAGGACGTGACGTCAGCTCTGTGAGATCCGCCGGCGCAGCCACGCGTAGGAGGCCTTGGGGGTGCGCCTCCCGGTGGGGAAGTCGACGTGGACGAGTCCGAAGCGCTGGCTGTAGCCCTCGGCCCACTCGAAGTTGTCCAGCAGGGACCAGACGTAGTAGCCGCGCACGTCCACCCCCTCCGCCCGCGCCCGCTCGACGGCCCCGATGTGGCCGTCGAGGAAGTCGATCCTGGCCTGGTCGTCGACCGTCCCGTCAGGGGCCGGCTCGTCGGGCTGGGAGCAGCCGTTCTCGGTGATGTAGACCGGCGGGAGGGCGTCGCCGTACCGGGCCCGGAGGCCGACCAGCAGCTCGCGCAGGCCGTCGGGGACGACGGGCCAGCCGAAGGCGGTGGTGGGGTAGCCGGTGACGCCCGCGTCGGAGAAGGGGAGGCCCTCATCGGTGGGCGCGGCGATCCGGGTGGGGTTGTAGTAGTTGATACCGATGCCGTCGAGGGGCGCGCCGATCAGATCCAGGTCGCCGTCCCGGACACAGTCCAGGCTCACCCCGTACGCCGACAGGTCGGGATAGGAACCGAGCAGCACCGGGTCGTTGAACAGGCGGTTGTGCAGGGTGTCGTAGGCGTCGGCGGCGGCCAGGTCGGCGGGGTCGGTGGAGGCGGGCCAGACCGGGGTGCAGTTGTTGGTGATCAGGACCTGCTCCGCGCCGCGCGCCCGCAGCTCCCGCACGGCCAGGCCGTGCCCGAGCAACTGGTGGTGGGCGGCGGGGAGCGCGTCCAGGACCAGGGTCCTGCCGGGGGCGTGGGCGCCCAGCGCGTAGCCGAAGACCATGTGGACGAAGGGCTCGTTCAGGGTGATCCACATCGGGATCCGGTCGGCGAGCCGGTCGGCCACCGCCGCGGCGTACTCGGCGAAGCGGTAGGCGGTGTCGCGATTCAGCCAGCCGCCCTCGTCCTCCAGGGGCTGGGGCAGGTCCCAGTGGAACAGCGTGGCCGCCGGGACGATGTCCCGCTCGCGGAGCGCGTCGGTCAGCCGGTCGTAGAAGTCCAGGCCGGCCTGGTTGATCGCGCCCTTGCCGGCCGGCTGGACGCGCGGCCAGGCGATGGAGAAGCGGTAGGAGTTCACGCCGAGGCCGGACATCAGCTCGACGTCCTCATCCCAGCGGTGGTAATGGTCGCAGGCCACGTCACCGGTGTCGCCGCCGCGGACGCGGCCGGGCTCGTGGGTGAAGGTATCCCAGATCGAGGCGCCCCGCCCGTCCTCGGCGACGGCGCCCTCGATCTGGTAGGACGCGGTCGCCGTACCCCACAGGAACATTCCGGCCTCCAATGTATGAGTCTGGCTCATGTTAACCCCCGGGCCTGCTCGTGGGGGATGATGGGGGGATGACGAACGTCTCCGGGGGAACGCTTCGCCGCCGCCCTGCCCAGCGCCGCAGCCTGGAACGGGTCGAGCGCATGCTGGACGAGTGCGCGCGGCTACTGGACGAGGTCGGCTACGAGGCGCTGACCACCAAGGAGGTCGCGCGCCGCGCGGAGGTGCCGATCGGTACCTTCTACCAGTTCTTCCCCGACAAACAGGGGCTGGTACGGGCGCTGGCGCTGCGCAACCTGGAGGCGTTCCTCGGCCGGATCACGGCCAGGCTCGCGGAGGTGCGGCTCTCCAACTGGACGGAGATGGTCGACCTCGCGATCGACGAGTTCGTCGCGATGAAGCGGGCCACGCCGGGATTCGCCGTCGTCGACTTCGGGGAGGTGCTCGCCGCACCCGGCGGGCCCGTGGTCAAGGGGACCAACCGGATGCTCGACGCCGCACTGGAGAACAACGTCATCGTGGCCGACCGGCTCCGTACGATCACCGTCGAGCTGCTCGGCGCCCCGATCGGCCCCGAGCTGGATCGGGCGCTCTTCGTCGCGGTCGAGGCCGCCGACGCGGTGCTCAAGCTCGCCTTCCGCTCCCTGCCGGACGGGGACCCCGAGCTGATCGCCGAGTGCAAGCATCTGGTCCGCCGCTACCTGTCGGCGCACCTGCCGCAGGAATGACCCCGGGCGCCCGCCCGCGTTGGCGGGCGTTCCCGCCGGGGGAGGCGCCGTACCCGGCCTGCACGGCAGGGTACGGCATGGTCGTTTGTGACCTGGGGCGGGATCCCGATGGTCCTTCAGCGGGCGGCGTCCAGGCGGGCGCGGTGCTCGCCGTCGAGCTTGAGGTCCAGGGCGCCCAGGACCTCCTCCAGCTGGGCCACCGAGCTCACCCCGACGAGCGGGACCGTCGTGACGTCACCACCGGTCAGCCAGGCCAGCACCACCTGGTTGACCGTCGCGCCCAGCTCGTCCGCGATCTCCCGTAGCGCGGCGAGCCCGCGCGTGGTGCCCGGGTGGTCGTAGGCGTCCTGCATCGGCCGGTCCGCGCGGGTGTAGGAGCCGGCCATGAGCGTGTTGTACGCCCACAGGGTCAGACCGGGCTCCGAGCGCAGGTAGTCGAGCATGTCGTCCTCGACCAGGACGTGACCTGAATCGGGCAGCCGCGTCCCGTACCGGGGGTGCAGGTAGGTGTGGCGGAGCTGCACATGGGTGTAGAGCGGCCGGCCGGTGGCCCGAGAGGTGGCGCGGGCGCGCTCCAGACTCCAGGCCCGCACGTTGCTCGCGCCGATCTCACGGACCTTGCCCGCGCCGACCAGCTCGGCGAAGGCGCCCAGGGTCTCCTCCAGGGGTGTGGAGCGGTCCTCGATGTGGGCCCAGTACACGTCGACGTGGTCGGTGCCCAGCCGCCGCAGGCTGCCCTCGGCGGCGGCGGCGATCGTCGCGGCCGACAGGCCCTCGGCGAAGTCCAGGGTCCGGTCGCCGGGGACGGTCGGCCGGGCGCCGCACTTGGTGCTCAGCACCACCCGGTCGCGGTTGCCCCGGGCGGCCAGCCAGCGGCCGAGGGCCAGCTCGCTCTCGTCGCCGGTGGCACCCTCCTTCCAGAACGCGTAGTTGTTCGAGGTGTCCAGCAGGGCGCCGCCGGCCTCGGTGAACCGGTCGAGGATCGCGAAGGCGGTCTTGTCGTCGAGGAGGGTGCCGAAGTACATGGTGCCCAGGGCGAGGGGGATGTGCGTCATGAGGACGACCTTGAACGCTGGAGTGGACTCCAGGTCAAGGGGACTTACCCAGAAATTTTTGGGGTTGACCTGGAGTGGGCTCCAGGTGGCATGCTGCCCGAGTGAGTGTGTACACACCGGGACAGGTGGTGGAGGAGACCGGCTTCAGCCTCGACACGCTCCGCTACTACGAGCGGATCGGGCTGCTTGAGTCGATCGACCGCAACGCGGCCGGACAGCGCAGGTTCACCGAGAAGGACGTCGGCTGGCTCGGCATGATCCGCTGCCTGCGCGACACCGGGATGCCGATCGCGGAGATGCTCCGCTTCGCCGAGATGACCAGGGCGGGCGACCACACGGTGCGCGAGCGGATCGCGCTGCTCGAAGCCCACGACCGGCGGGTGCAGGAGCAGGTCGACAACCTGCGCGAGCGGCAGGTGGCGATCCGGAACAAGATCGCTTTCTACCACTCGGTGGTCGACTAGGCCCTGTCCTGTGGATCTTGCCGTGGCGAGGATCGGTCAGGTGGTGTCTCGCAAGGCGGAGGAGGGAGCCGCAGCGTGCTGCGGTGACCGACGACAACGCGGCGAGGCGCCGCCTGACCGACCGCAGTAGGCAAAAGATCCGCAGGACAGGGCCTAGCCCCGCTTGCCGCATCGTCGCCGGTCGGCGGCCGTCGCCGATCCGACACCACGGGCGATCGGCCCAGGTGGAGGCCACGGCCGTAGACTCTCGCGGCTTATGGTCGGCTAGAACCCGTACGGCGGCTTTGCCGCTGGTCGAGGTGCCCTTTTCGGTCCGGCTGTTAAACCGGTATCGGGGAGGGGTCATGGTCGCACCGCGCGCACGCCGGATCAACATTCCGCTGCGGCACGTCGCCCTGATGTGCGGCGGGATGCTGTTCGCCCTCCTCGCCAACGTGACCTACCTTCAGGGGCTGGACTCCGAGCGGCTCAACGAGGACCCGCGCAACCAGCGGACGATGATCGCTCGCTTTCACAGCCCCAGGGGGCAGATCCTGCTCCACGACGGCACGGTCATCGCGACCAGCCGGAAGGCCAGGAGCACCACCTACCGGTATCAGCGGTTCTATCCCGACGGCCCGCTCTACGCGGCGATCACCGGGCACTTCTCGCTCCACGGCGGCGCGGGCATCGAGCAGGCGGAGGAGGCCCTGCTCTCGGGAGGCGACCCCCGGGTGAGGGTACGCGGGCTGGTCGGGGGCACCCGCGGCGGCGCCACGCTCCGGCTCACCGTCGATCGCGGCGCCCAGCGGGCCGCCTACGAGGGGCTGCGCGCCACCGGAAAGCCCGGCGCCGTTGTCGCGATCAACCCCCGCACCGGCGCGATCCTGGCCATGGTCTCGCTGCCCTCGTACGATCCCAACCTGTACGCGAGCTTCGACGCGGCCAGGCTGGACAGGGTGGACAAGCGGCTGCGGGGTGACCCCGCGAACCCGCTGCTGAACCGGGCGATCCAGCGGAACTACCCGCCGGGATCCACCTTCAAGGTCGTCACCGGCGCGGCGGCGCTGCACTCCGGGCGGTACGGCCTCGGCACCCACGTCAGCGCCCCGGCGTCCCTGCGCCTCCCCGGCACCGGCACCTACCTGCGCAACTTCGGCGGCGATACCTGCGGCAACGGAAACCCGCCGCTGCTCCAGGCGTTCAAGCTCTCGTGCAACACCCCCTTCGCGAAGATCGGGGTCGACCTCGGCCAGGACGCGCTGCGCGAGCAGGCCGAGGCGTTCGGGTTCGACACGGACGATCTGGAGGTCCCCATGCCGGTGGCCAGGAGCGTCTACCCTCCCGTGCTGGACGACGCGCAGACCGCGATGTCGGCGCTTGGCCAGTTCGACGTCCGGGCCACCCCGCTCATGATCGCGATGATCGCGGCGGCGGTGGCCAACGACGGCTCGCTGATGCGCCCCCACCTCGTGAAGGACGTACGTCTCGCCGACGGCACGATGATCGACGAGACCGAGCCGTCGGCGTACCGCCGGGTGCTCGACACGGAGGAGGCCGAACGGCTCACCGTGATGATGGTCGCCGCCACCGGGAAGGGGGGTACCGGTTCCGCCGCGGCCATCCGGGGGGTGAAGGTGGCCGGCAAGACCGGCACCGCGGAGAACGCCGCCAAGGGCAGGGCCCACGCGCTCTTCACCGGCTTCGCACCGGCCGTCTCCCCCCGGATCGCCGTGGGGGTCCTGGTCGAGGGCGGCGGATCCGGAGGAAAGGTGGCGGCTCCCATAGCCAAAGCCGTCATGGCGGCGTTTCTGGGCGGTCAGGCGGAGTAGGTGGTGGGTTCGGGGGACGGGTGGCGGTCTCTGTTGCCGGAACCGTTATCGCCAAAGCCGTCATGGCGGCGTTTGGGGGCGGTCAGGTGGGAGTGGGTCCGGGTGGCGGCTCCCATCGCCAAGGCCGCCACGGAGACTTTTGCGGGTCAGGCGGAGTAGGCCCTGGCCTGGAGGCCGTAGAGGTCGGCGTACAGGCCGTCGAGGCCCATGAGCTCGTCGTGGGTGCCGTGCTCGACGACCTTGCCGTGGTCCAGGACATAGATCCGGTCGGCGTAGCGGACGCTGGCCAGCCGGTGGGTGATCAGCAGGACGGTGCGTCCGTCGGCGTGCTGCCGGATGCGTTCGAACAGGGCGTGCTCGGCACGGGCGTCCAGGGCCGCGGTGGGCTCGTCGCAGATCAGCAGCGGGGCGTCCCTGTGAAAGCCGCGGGCCACCGCGATCCGCTGCCACTGGCCGCCGGACAGCTCCTGGCCGTCCTTGAAACGCCGGTCGAGCAGCGTGCTGTAACCGTGCGGCAGCTCGGCGACCACCTGGTCGGCGCCCGCGACCTCGGCCGCCGCGACGAGCGCGGGTTCCCCCTTGTCGGTGCCCATGCTGATGTTGTAGCGGGCGGTCAGCGGCCAGCGGGTGTGGTCCTGGGCGATGACCGCGATGCGGTGGCGCAGCTCGTCGGGATCGACCCCGGCCAGATCGGTGTCGTCCCAGCTGACCCGGCCGCCGTCCGGTTCGTACAGCCCGGAGAGGAGTTTGGCCAGCGTGGTCTTGCCCGAGCCGTTCTCCCCGACGAGGGCGATCACCTCGCCCCTGTCGATACGTATCGTGACTCCCTGGAGCGCGGGGACGGTGGAACCCGGATAGGTGAAGACGACGTCCTCGGCGATGATCCGCTCGAAGCTCTCCGGCGCCCGTGCCGGCCGCCCGGCGGGCAGCCTGCGCTCCGCCTCCGCGCAGAAGTCGAGGAAGTCGGTGAAGTACAGCCCCTCCTCGTAGAGCCGGTTCGTGGCGAACATCAGGTTGGCCAGGTAGGTCTGGCCCGAGCGGATCGCCAGCACGGCGGTGCCCGCCACCGCCAGGGGGACCGCGCCCATCGCGAGCAGCACGCCCAGGGCCACGTAGACCACGGCGGTGCCGACCCCGCCCAGTGCCTCGCCGACGACCTTCGCGAGCACCTGCCGCCGGGCCAGGCCGAGCATGACCGTCTGCTCGGCGGTGGCCACCGCGTCGTACATCCGCATCAGGAAGCCGCGCATGGTGAACGAGCGCACCTCGGCGGCCGGTTCGCGCTCCGCGAGCAGCTCCGCGATGATCCATTTTCGGCGGCGGGCGGGGATCAGTGCGTACATGGTGGTGTAGCGCATGCGCGCGGAGCGGACCGCCGCCCAGGCGTCGGGCAGCACCGCCAGCACCAGCAGCGGCAGCAGGACCGGGTGGAGCACCCCCAGCACGCCCGCCGCGGCGGCGATGCCGATGATCGCGGTCAGCGCGTTGATGGCCGTGACCACCACCTCGTCCGCCATGGACACCCCGCGAGCCCTGGCCCGCTGGAGCGTGTCGTGGAAGTCGGGGTCGTCGAAGGCCGCCAGGCCGACCTGGCTGGTCAGCCCGTACAGGCGCTCCTCGGCGATCCGGCCGACCTGGGGCTCTAACCGCGACTGAGCCCAGCCCGCGCCCGCCTGGGTGAGGGTACGCAGGGCCGCGGCCACGCCCACCAGGATGAGGCTCGGCAGGGCGGCCCGCACCCGCTCGGGAGTCGGGCCCGCCTCGAACAGCGCCGACAGCACCCCGGTCGTGGCGAGCAGCCCGAACGCGGTGAACACCCCGCCGAACAGGTTCAGAGTGATCGCGACGGCGGTGTCGCGGGGACTGGCCAGCCACGCCAGCCTGACGGCCTGCGACACCAGCGCGGGAAGCCTGCGGGCGATGGTCAGGAAACCGACCTTCGCCATCTTGTCGGTGTGCGCGTACCAGTCGGAGAGGCTGAGCTCGCCAAGCTCGGGGGTCGGATCGGGGGGAGAGTCTGCCATGCGAGCAGTGTGAGCCGCCGCACCGGCGATGGCCATCGGATGGCCGGTTACGGTCGGCTGCGCATCGCGCGCGGACTGTCACGGTCCGCGACGGATCGCCGCTCCGAGACGGTGCGAGCGGTCGCGGCCGGGTGGCGGGGAGGCGGAACATGCCGGGACGGGATGATCTGTGGGCCGGAAATGGTCTAAGACTGGGCATGGTTCGGTAATTGATGTCACACTTTCTGTGACGGTTCTACCCTCGACCTCTTTAAGAGCCGATGACCCAGGAAACCGCACACGCTTCCCTCACCGGAGGCAACCTGCCGCTCGAACCCAACGGCTTCGTGGGGCGTGAAGCCGACGTGGAAGAACTCGCAGACCTACTGGGCGTCGCCCGGGTGGTGACCCTCTGCGGGGCGGGCGGCATCGGCAAGAGCAGGCTGGCGATCCGGGTCGCGACCCAGCTGGCGGAGGAGTTCCCCGGCGGTGTCTGGCTGGTCGAGCTGGCCGACGCGGTGCCGGGCGACCTGATCGAGCCCCGGGTGGCCGCCGTGCTCGGGGTCAAGGCCGAGCCGTCCCGCGCGCTGGCCGACACCCTGATCGACGCGCTCGGCGAACGGCGGCTGCTGCTGGTCATGGACAACTGCGAGTCGCTCATCGAGGAGTCCGCCAGGTTCTGCCGCGCCGTGCTCACCGTCTGCCCGGACGTACGCGTGCTCACGACCAGCCGCGAGCCCCTGCGGGTGGCAGGGGAGACCGTGTGGCGGGTGCCGCCGCTCAGCCTGCCCAGGAGCGAGGGCCACGACGTCGGCGCCAGCGAGGCGGTGCGACTCTTCGTCGACCGTGCCACCGCCGCCTCGCGGGGCTTCGCCATGACCGAGCAGAACGCGGCGGACATCGCCGGGCTCTGCGAGGCGCTCGACGGGATGCCGCTCGCCATCGAACTCGCCGCCGCCCTGTGCAGGGTGCTGACCGTGGAGCAGATCAACGCCAGGATCCGGGACCGGTTCCGGCTGCTGTCGGCGGGCGACAGAACGGCCCCGGCCAGGCAGCGGACGCTCAGGGCGACGGTCGACTGGAGCTACCAGTTGCTCAACGAGCCCGAGCGGATCCTGCTGCGGCGGCTGGCGGTCTTCACCGGCGGCTGGACGCTCGACATGGCCGAGCAGGTCTGCGCGGGCAACGCCCTGTGGGCCGAGGACGTTCTGGGGGTGCTCTGCGACCTGGTCGACAAGTCGCTGGTCCTGGCCGACGCCGAGGTCGCGGGTGAGACGCGCTACCGCATGCTGGAGACGATCCGCGAGTACGCCGCGGAGCAGCTCGAAGCCTCCGGCGAGGAACCCGAGTTCCGGCGGCTGCACCGCGACCACATGATCGAGCTCGCCGCCCGGATCCACCAGACGATAGTCCGGCGGCCCCGGCCCACCTGGGCCGAGATCTGCCCGATGCTGGTCATGCTGGACGAGCTCCAGGCCAACGTCTGGGCGGCGGTGCGCTGGTCGGTCGAGGCCGCGAGCGATCCGGAGAGCGCGCTCCGCCTCCTGGTGCTGCTCCGCTGGCCGATCATCGCCGGGGGGAGGTTCACCCCGACCGACAAGTGGCTGGACCGCCTGCTCGACACCGCCCCCGAGGAGCTGGCGCCGTACGTGCGCGGCGACGCCCTCGCGCTGCGCGGGCAGGTGGCCTTCGGGCAGGGCGACCCGGACACCGCGCAGAGCGCCTGCACCGCGGCGGTCGAGCTGTGCCGCGAGACGGGCCTGCCCGGGCCGCTCAGCGGCGCGCTGGCCATCCTCGCCTGGGTGGCGATCTACCAGCGCCGCCCGGAGCGGGCCAGGTCCCTGCTGGACGAGGCGCTGGAGGCCGTGCACACCGTCGACGACCCGTGGCACGAGACGGTCATCCGCTCCATGGAGGGCACTTTCGCACTGTCGGAGGGCAGGGCGAAGGAGTCGCAGCGCTCCTTCGAGGCCGCGCTGGCCATCGCCCACGAGCTGGACAATCACTGGGCGGCGCCGGTGGCCCTCATCGGCCTGGCCCAGGTCGCCTGGCTCCGCGGCGACCTGGCGGAGGCCCGCGCCCACTACGAGCGCGCCCTCGACATGCTCCAGGACATCACCGCCCACTGGCAGTCCATCACCTGCCTGTCAGGTCTTGGCCGGATCGCCCTGGCCCAGGGAGACCTCGTCACCGCGCGGGCCAGGCTGATCGAGAGCCTGCGGCTCTGCACCGGGACCGGCCAGCGGCTCGGCGTGGCCCGCCGGATCGAGACGCTCGCCCAGCTCGCCCTCGCCGAGGAGGACGACCGCAGGGCGGTCCGCCTGGCCGGCGCCTCCGCCGCGATCAGGAGCGCGATGAGCGGCGCCGTGCTGCCGCCCGGGTTCGGGGCACGGATGGAGGAGCTGCTCCAGCCCGCCCGGGTACGCCTCGGTGACGCGCTGGTCGCCCAGCTGTGGGCGCACGGCCAGGAGATGTCCCAGGAGCAGGCGGTTCGCTACGCGCTCCAGCTCGACGAGCCGTGCGAGACACCGGTGCTGCTCGGCAGGCCTCCGGTCATCGCCCCGCTGACCACGCTCACCTGCAGGGAGGCGGAGATCGCCGAGCTGATCGCCAGGGGAATGAGCAACAGGGCCATCGCCGACGAGCTGGTGATCAGCCCCGCCACCGCGGCCAGGCACGTCGCCAACATCCTGGCCAAGCTCGGCTTCTCCTCCCGCACGCAGGTCGCCACCTGGGTCGTCGAGCAGAATCGATCCTGACACGCGGGCCGGGAGCGGCTCGCGATCTCCGGTCGTGGGCTCGGCCGCGGGGTGGCCGGCCCGGAGCCGGCGAGAATCCGCGGTCACCGGGTCGGCCGCTCGGGCTCTACACACTCCGGGCTACACATGTGCGGGCGTGAAGATACATCTCGGGATACCTAGTCCGGAGTATGTCCCGGGGTCGCCGCCCGCCGTACGTTTTCCTGGTGTTCGACCGATGACGTCCAGCCTTCCGCACCGTGCCGGCCACAGTTCCGGTCCGGAACGGCGGGTCCACACCATCCCGGGCGTCTCGGTCGAGCACGTCGCGGTCGTCGCGTGTCCCGGTAGACGGCGAGGTCCCCTCGGAGGGGTGGGGGCCGGAGCCAAGGGCCGCACGCGGCAGCGGGCTCGAGTCGCGCAGGGCTCGAGCCCGCCTTCCGTTGTGGGGGACTGCGGCTCGGGGGGATCACTGGACATCTGGGGCGGAGGCCCCGTCCTTCGGGGAGGGGGAGGCACTGCTCGTTTTTCGCTTGGTGTGCGGGTGTGGCTCGGTGGGGTCGGGGGTTCCGCGATGACCAGGTGAGGCATGTTCATCCGAACGCGGCGGGGCGCGCCCGTGTTCGCGCGGGGAGGCCTCCGGATTGCCCGGGCCGGCGAATCGCGAACCGGCGGACCCGGCGGGCAGGCCGGGTGCTGGAATCCCCGGCTTTCAAGGCATGGAAGGACGTCACGGGGCCGAATACACAGTCATCTACATACATCTGTCGATGCCCGGGTGGACAGGCGACCCTACCCTCATCGGAATGAGACCCACCTCGCCGTCCACCAGCTGCACACTCACCGAGGCGGTGTTCGGCTACGCGCACGGGCGAGGTGATCGGCCGGCCCTGATCGACCTCGGCGCCGGAATGGTATACGGCTACCGCAGGCTGGCCGCGGAGGTGACCCGAGGAGCCTCGGGCCTGGTGCGGCGGGGGGCACGGCGGCGTCAGGTGGCCGGAATCCACGTGGACAGCGCGGTGGCCCAGACGTTGGCGGTGCACACGGTCATCGCGGCCGGAGGGGTGGCGGCGCCGATCACCTCGGGGTGTGCGGAGATGGCCGATCTGCTGGCCGAGTGGGAGGCACGGCTGCTCATCACCACTCCGCGCCTGGCGGACGCCTCGTTGCGGGCCGTGGAGGACTCGCGGGTCCGGCAGGTGATCGCGTTCGGCCAGGCCCGCGACACCGTCGACTTCGCCGACCTGCTGCTCCTGGAGCCCGTCCCGCTGCCCTTCCTCGACCCCGCGGTGCAGCCCGCCCTGCTGATCGAGGACGGAGGGGTGCTCACCCACCAGGATCTGATCACGAGGATGAGCCTGCTCGACAGGGGCACCGAGCTGGGGAAGTCCGACGTCCTCCTGGTGACCTGGCCACTGCGGTGCAGCCTGGCCCTGACCACCCTGATCGGGCTGGCGTTGATGCGCGGCTCCCTGGTCGTCGTGGCCCCGGGCCTCTCGTCCGAGGACCTGGCGGCGACCATCCATGACTTCGGCGTCACCGTCGTCGCGCTCTCCGACGGTGCGGTCCAGCGCGTCTGAGCCCGCCCACGGATCCTTACGAGCTCCTCTTCCCGCGGCGGCATCGAGCGCCAAGACCGGGTTGCGTTCACGAACATGGCGTACGAGCAGCCGAATCCGGGGGAGCCGGTCCCCTACCCCGGTGCCCAATATGACCGCTTTGTTTCCTCCTTGGGTGCTATTTCGCATTTCTTCACCTATGCGGTGCGCTGTGGTTTCGCGTGGATGTGTGTCCGACCGGTGCACTGTCACCGGAGGGTGTCATCTGGTGCTCATATCCCGGGATATTGAGCTGTTATCCGCGCGACCTTGACGGCGCTTGGTGCGGAGTGGCTTGATTGCCGTACTGACAACGTTGTCATATTCTCGGGGGTTTTGTGCACCCCAAACCCCGAAGGGACGGAGAGCTGTGCGACGACAGTGGATGGCAGCCGTCGCGGTCACCGTGGCGGGCCTGCTCGCCCTGACCGCCTGTGGTGACGGCGGCGGTGACGGTGCCACGCAGAGCCCGCAGGCCGACGCGAAGAAGAAGGTCGAGGTCTTCTCCTGGTGGACGGGACCCGGCGAGGCCGACGGCCTGAAGGCCATGAAGGAGATCTTCGAGAAGCAGAACGCCGGGCTTGAGTTCTTCGACGCGGCCGTGGCGGGCGGGTCCGGGGACAAGGCGCGGGCCCTGCTGACCACCAAGCTGCAGGCCCAGACTCCGCCGGACACCTTCCAGGGGCACGCGGGCGCCGAACTTCAGGGCTACATCAAGGCCGGGCAGCTCGAACCGCTCAACTTCCTCTACGACGAGCTCAAGCTGAAGGAGGTCTTCCCCCAGCAGCTGATCGACCAGATCAGCGTCGAGGGCCAGGTCTACTCGGTGCCGGTCAACATCCACCGCTCCAACGTGATGTGGTTCAACCCGGCGGTGCTGAAGGAGGCGGGCGTCACCGAGGTGCCGAAGACGATCCCCGACTTCGTCGCGGCGCTGGAGAAGGTCAAGCAGAAGGGCAAGATCCCGCTCTCGATCGGCTCGGAGTGGACCATGGTCCACCTGCTGGAGAGCGTGCTGCTCGGCTCGCTCGGCACCGACGCCTACAACCAGCTCTGGACCGCGGGCTCCGACTGGTCGGGCCCGGCGATGACCAAGGCGCTCGACGACTTCAAGACGATCCTGTCCTACGCCGGTGACCCGGCCGACGACTGGCAGCCCGCGGCCAAGCAGGTGGCCGACGGCGAGGCCGCGTTCAACATCATGGGCGACTGGGCGTACGGCTACTTCCACAACCCGCCGGACGGCGGCCTGGGCAAGACCTCCAAGACCGACTTCGACTGGGCGCCCTCGCCGGGCACCGGCGGCACGTTCATGTGGCTCTCCGACAGCTTCACCCTGCCCAAGGGCGCGCCGAACCGCGACGGGGCGGTGGCCTGGCTGAAGGTGGCCGCGAGCAAGGAGGGCCAGGACGCCTTCAACCCGAAGAAGGGCTCCATCCCGGCCCGCAAGGACGCCGACACCGCCCTCTACACCGACTACCTCGCGGACGCGCTGAAGGACTGGGGCGGCGGCAAGCTCGCCGGTTCCATCCAGCACGGCGTGGTCGTGAACGACGCCTGGCGCGTCGCGATCAACGAGGCGGTCGGCCTGTTCCACGGAGACAAGGACGTGGCCGCGCTGCAGAAGGCGCTGGCCGAGGCCGCGAAGAACTCCGGGCAGTGATTTTCGGTACGGCCCGCGAAGGCGCGGGCCGTACCTCGCGGAAGGGGTGTCCGTGACACGGGTACGCAGGTGGCTGCCGGGGCTGCTGCTGGTCACACCGTCGATCATCGCGATCGCGGTCTTCGTCTACGGCATGCTCGGCTGGAACTTCCAGTTGGCGATGACCGACAAGCACGACGAGGTGTCCGAGGGGAGTTTCGTCGGTCTGGAGAACTTCTTCACCCTCTGGGACCAGAAGCGCTGGGGCATCTCGGTCAACCACGCCATCGTCTTCACCGTGGTCTTCGTGTTCGGGGCGCTGCTGCTCGGCTGGCTGCTGGCGTTCCTGATGGAGAAGGGGATCAGGGGCGAGGGGACCTTCCGGGCGGTCTACCTGTTCCCGATGGCGATCTCCTTCGTGGCGACCGGGGTGGTCTGGCGCTGGCTGATGAACTCCGGTCAGGGCGAGCGGGCGGTCGGGCTGAACCGGCTGTTCGACAGTCTCGGGCTGGAGTTCCTGCAGTGGCAGTGGTTCCGCGATCCCGACTGGGGGATGGCCGCCATGGCCATCCCCGCTATATGGCAAATGTCGGGATATGTCATGGCGTTGTTCCTGGCGGGGTTCCGGGGGGTCCCCGAGGACCTCCGGGAGGCGGCCCGGGTCGACGGGTGCGGCGAGTGGCAGGTCTACCGGCACATCGTGCTGCCGATGCTCCGCCCGGTCACCCTCTCCGCCCTGATCATCCTCGGCCACATCTCGCTCAAGGTCTTCGACCTGATCGTCGCGGTCTCCGGCAAGCAGATCATCACCGACGTGCCCGCCGTCTTCATGTGGGTCGCGGTCTTCGACTCCCACGACCCGGCCAAGGGCGCCACCATCGCGTCGTACATCGTGCTCGCGGTCAGCGTCTTCGTCATCCCCTACCTCGTCTGGACCCTCCGCAGGGAGCGGCGCTCATGACCTCCACCGTGACCGACACCCCCGCCGCCCCCGTACGGGACGGGAACCCCGGTGGACGGGCCAGGCGGCGGGCGCGGTTGTCGCGCGGCGTCCGGCTGACGCTGCTGGTCGCCTTCCTCCTCGTCTTCCTGATCCCGATCTACGTGCTGCTGGTCACCAGCTTCAAGCCGCTGACCGAGGCCGATCCCGGCCGGGCCTGGGCGCTGCCCGAGGTGTGGACGGCCGAGCCGTGGCGGGTGGCCTGGGAGAAGCTCGCGCCCGGCATCTGGAACAGCGTGCTGCTGGCCGTACCCGGCTCGCTGATCTCGGCGGTGCTCGGCTCGATGAACGGCTACGTGCTGTCGAAGTGGCGCTTCCCCGGCTCCGACGTGCTGTTCACGCTGTTCCTGTTCGGCATGTTCATCCCGTACCAGGGCGTCATGATCCCGCTGGTGCAGCTGCTGGTGAAGCTCAACGAGGTCACCCTGGCGGTCACCGGCGTGCCGGGTGTCTTCTACGGAGCGATCCCCGGGCTGCTGCTGGCGCACGTGGTCTACGGCATCCCGATCTGCACCCTGATCTTCCGCAACTACTACGTCACCATCCCCGACGAGCTGATCGAGGCGTCCAGGGTGGACGGCGCGGGGATGCTGCGGACCTACTGGTCGGTGGTGCTGCCCGTCTCGGGTCCCGCCTTCGCGGTTGTGATCATCTGGCAGTTCACCTCAATGTGGAACGACTTCCTGTTCGCGGTCTTCCTGACCGGCCCGCAGAGCTGGCCCACCACGGTCATGCTCAACAACATCGCCGGAGCCCAGACCGTCCCCTACAGCCAGCAGATGGCCGCGGCCCTGCTCGCCTCCATCCCCACAATGATCATCTATGTCCTCCTCGGCCGCTTCTTCATGCGCGGCCTCATGGCCGGAGCATTGAAGGGCTGACATCTTGACGATTTTGTGTTAGATATCGTCTCTTTTTCTGGTGTGGAGGCCGTTCGGTCTCTAACGTGCAGGTCATGCTCTCCGCCTCACGGGCTGGTGCGTCGCCTGATGGCAGAGGGACCGCCGTTATCACCGGACTGGTCTGCTATCCCGTCAAGGGATGCGCCGGCGTCTCGATGACCGAGACGCCGCTGACGGTGGCGGGCCTGGCGCACGACCGCAGTTTCATGGTGGTCGGTGACAACGGCGTGTTCCGCAGCCAGCGGCGCGACCCACGGCTCGCCGCCGTCCACCCCGAGATCAACGCGGACGGGGATCGGCTCACGCTCCGGCTGCCGGGTTTCGACGCGCTGACCGTCGATGTGGATCTGCTCTCCACCAGGCGCGATGTGGAGCTGTTCGGCACGCCGTACCAGGGGATCGACCAGGGACGGGCAGCGGCCGAGTGGCTGTCGGAGGTGTTGGGCGCGCCGAGCAGGCTCGTGCGGGTGCCGCCGGAACACCGTCGGGTGACCGACGGCTGGACACCCGGTACGTCCGGCTACGCGGACAGCAGTCCGGTGCATCTCATCTCCGAGGCCACCCTCGCCCTGCTCAACCGGCGACTCACCGAAGGTGGCGGCGCTCCGCTGCCCATGGCCCGGTTCCGCCCCAACATCGTGATCGGCGGGTGGACAGAGCCGCACCGGGAGGACGGGGCCCGGCGGATGCTCGTCGGCGACACCGAGCTCGGTTACGCCAAGCTCGCCATCCGATGCGCCGTCACGATGATCGACCAGGACAGTGGCACCAGAGCGGGGCCGGAGCCCCTGCGCACGCTGGCCACCTACCGCCGCGCACCCGAGGGCGGGGTCGCGTTCGGCGTGAAACTCTCCGTCGTACGGCCCGGCAAGCTCGCCCTGGGCGACGAGGTGAACGTCCAATCCTGGGGCGAGCCGGAACTTCGGTAGTCGTGGCCGCGGCGGCTCATCCCGGTCGCCCGTCCCGAGCCGCCGCGAGCACCGCTTCCAGACCGGGCAGCACCACGGCACGGAACGCCGCGTCCATCTCGGCGGGCGTGGCGACCAGCTCGCCGTCGGCCCACTTCCGCAGCAGCGCCATGAACGCACCGGTGACGCAGGTGACCATCATGTCGAGCGAGGCCGGCGGGGTGGCTTCCCCGGGAAGCGCGGCCAGCAGCTCGTCACGGACGATGGCGGCCATGATCTGTTCTCCACGTGTGCCTACGGCGGTGCCCCCGCGTCGGCCGAGCAGCGCCCGAGCCAGCCGGCGCTGCTCCTGGAGATGTTCGAAAATCGGCAGGCTGAACGCGAACAGGGTCTCCGAGCGTGACTCGGGTGCGAAATGCAGAAGTTCGGAGAGTTCGTCGAGGCTGCTGAACAGCACCTCCTGTTTGTCCGTGAAATGCGCGTAGAAGGTCGAGCGGCCGACATCGGCGCGATTGATGATGTCGGTGACCGTCACCGCCTCATAGCCCTTGCTCAGAATCAGCTCCACCAGTGCCTGCCGGATGAGCCGGCGGGTCCGTCGCACCCGCCGGTCCGAGCTCTCCCGCTCCCGGGTTCCGAACACCTTTCCCACTCCTGTCCGGTTCGGCACGGCCTGGTGAATCTGATTGTTGACCACCCCGCGCTGGTGAACTGACCATTCATAACTAAACAACCTATGCGGAAAAGGGGAAGCGCCATGGGTATCGGAAAATCCCTGCACGACCATTCGAAGCACGGCGACGGAGGCGGCGTGATCAACTACCCGCGCGCCTATGAGCTCCTGGCCGAGATCGGCTTCGCCGGGCGCCGCCGCAGGGTCTTCTCCCGCCTGGCCGCGCTCACCGGCATCCGGCAGGGGGAGCGGATCCTGGACGTCGGCTGCGGCACGGGCTACCTGACCCGGCTACTCGCGCCTCTCGCGGGCCCCACCGGGCAGGTGACCGGTATCGACCCCTCGGCACCGATGCTCGACCACGCCCGCGAGCGCGCCCCGCACAACTGCTCCTACCAGGTGGGCGAAGGGCAGGATCTCCCCTTTCCCGACGCCTCGTTTGACGTCCTGGTCTCAACCGTCGCGGTCCACCACATGCCCTCCTCCGCTCGGAGCCTTGCCGTACAGGAGATGTTCCGGGTCCTGCGGCCTGGCGGCCGGCTGCTGATCGCCGAGTTCCACCCGCCCGCCAACCCCATCGCCGCCCACCTCGTCGGCGTCCTGGTCGGGCCGGCCATGCGGCCCAGCATGCCGGAGCTGCTCGCCGAACTGGTGCCCGGCGCCGGTTTTCAGATCAGGACCACCGGCAGGGTGAAGCCGTTGCTGTACTACGTCGAAGCCGTCCGCCCATCCTGCTGAAGACGCCACCGAACCGATCTTCGCGAGCGCCGGAAGGGCTGAACCGAATGGGTCCGGTCAACGTCTCACGATCATGAGACTGCCGGTCCTGCTGCTTCTTGGCGCGCTGACCGCCTGCGGCGCCCCCGCGACCACGGCTCGAACCCCGGATATCCCGGCAACGGCGTCCGCACCCCCCGCACGGGAGGCACCGGGGGTCCCCAAAGCCTCGGCGATTCCACCGCCGTCCCCGGCCTCGACGGACCCGACACCCGGATCCGCATGCACTCCGGCGCCCGCCGGAAAGCTGAACCTCAGGCTGCTTCGGCAGACGGCCTTCGACTACGACCCGCTCAACTCCCCGGAGGAACTCGCGGCGAAGACCCCACTGGTCGTCGCGGGCACCGTCGAGGACTTCCTGCCGGGGCAGATCGTTGAGGAGGGGATCCCCGGTGACCGCACGCACTACGTGCTGATGCCGGTGCGGGTGACCGAGCGGTTCAAGGGGCCAGCCGCTCGCCTGGTCCACGTGAAGTTCTATCAGGGGGCGCGAAGAAACGAGAGCCCGGCCCTTTCGGTGGCAGATTTCCGCCGGGCGGTGCCCCGGGGCACCCGGGTCCTGCTGTTCGTCTATCCGGACACCCGCGAGGGAACCGTCATCAAGGACCGCGCCGCGCTCCCGGCCGGAACGCCGATCTACTCGGCCCATCCACAGGGCGTGCTTCTCGGCCGGGGCCTGACGGTCATCGGCGGCATGGAGGAGATCGACCCGGCCTCCCGCTGGGCCGACCCCTGCGGCCTGGACGGCATCGCCACCCGCCTACGCGCCGCCGGCCACCAAGGACAATGACCACCTCCACCACAGGTGGAGGCTCTCAACGCCGCCCGACTTGCGATGAACGCTCTCCACACCCGTCAGCCGGGGGTCTTCGGACTTCACCGGGTCCTGCGCCGAGGCGTAGGCCTTGATTTGCCGGATCCGGCTGTAAGTGGATCATGGTCCCGCAGGTGATCCCCACGTAGGAGCCGGCCCGTAGACGCCGAGCCTCACGGCGGGCCACACCGTCTAGCTGCGCGCCCCCTTACCGCTTCAACTGGACAGCGGCCTGGGAGATCTGAGCCACATTTACTACTCACACTAAAATTTTTTAGTATCGTTGAGGTGTTCAACGTATCGGGTGAAGGTGGTTCGCATGTCGCTACGGATGGCCCTGATCACGCTCATCGCCGGGCAGCCGCGTAGTGGCTATGACATCAGCCAAGAGTTCGACGGCGTGTTGAAGTTCGTCTGGCACGCCAAACCCACGCAGGTCTATCCCGAGTTGAGGCGGCTTGCGGCCGACGGCCTCATCAGGGAGCAGGACGGGGGGGCGCGGGGCCGGCGCCCCTACGAGATCACCGAGGAAGGACTGCGGGCGCTGCGGGAGTGGTTGACGACTACCTCCGCGGACCACTCCCAGCGCAACGAGACGGTGCTGCGGTCATTCGCGCTGTGGCTCATCAAGCCGGAGGAGGCCCGGGCTTTCCTCCGGGAGGAGATGGAGTACCACCGGGCGCGATTGCGGGGTATGCGGGCCCTGAGGAAGGGACTCGATCTCAGCCGACCCGCCGACCGGGCGTCCCTGCTCGGCCTCGAAGCCGGCATCCGGCGCCTGGAAGCGATGATCTCCTGGGCGGAATGGGCGATCGATGTCGTGGCGACCTGGCCGGCGGACGCCGACGCCGCGGCCGACGAGAGGGAATCAGGCTGAGGCGCCGCTCCCGGCGCCATCCCGAACACCCCTGACCCCCTTTTCACCATCCTCACGACCGAGAAAACGAGGAGCACCGCCCATGAACGCGAGCACCACCACAGAGCGGAGCATCACCCTTCAGGACGGCCGGCGAATGGGGTATGCCGTCTTCGGTGACCCTGTCGGACGGCCATGCCTGTTCGTCCATGGCTACTCCTCCTCGCGATGGTCAGCGGGATGGACCTTCTCCAACGCGACTCTGCACCGCCAGGGCGTGCGCCTCATCGCCGTTGACCGGCCGGGTTACGGCCTGTCGACAGCGAATCCGGGAGCCGGTTTCCTGGACTGGGCCCGTGATGCCTCGGCGCTCACCGACCAACTCGGCCTCGACCGCGTTGCCGTCATCGGCGTGTCCATGGGCGCGGGTCCTGCCCTGGCACTCACCGCTACCCACCCCGCCCTTGTCACCAGTACGACGATCCTGGGCGGTATGCCGCCGGTCGCCGTGCGGGAACGGTGGGCCCCCGCCAGTCGTGCGGACGCTTTCTACTGGCGGCTGGCCCGGCGTGCTCCCTGGTTGTTGCGAAGGTTGTGCTCCGCCTCTGCCGCGATGATGTCCACCGCCGCTCGCGGTGACACCGGCAAGCTCATCGGCCGGATCGAGCGAGGGCTTCCCGGCGCGGACCTGCGAATCTTCAGTGAGTTGCTCAACGATGCCGACAACAACGCGAAGGCCGCCTTCATTGCCGATGTCCGTGAAAGCTGCCACCAGGGCGGAGCGGCCATGGCCGACGATCTACGGCAGTACCTGCGGCCCTGGGGGTTCGATCCCGTTGACGTCCGCAGGCCTGTCCACCTGTGGCACGGGCTCGAAGACCCGAAGGTCCCGATCATGCTGGCTCGGCGGCTGGCCGACCGGCTCCCCCAGGGAACGTCAAGGTTCGTGCCTGGCGGCCACTTCGCCTCCTTTGCCCACCGCGACGAGATCATCAGCAGGATCGCGGATGAGTAGGCGGCAGGCCTACGGCCACCGCCCAGTGCCGTTGGACAGACCCGTACGGGAGAAAGGCCTCACCGGGAAGCGTCGAGGGCCGGTGAGCGGCTGACCAGGGCGTCGCCCAGGGGGGTGCGGTGGTAGAGGACGGTGCGGCCGGTGCGGTTGCCGGTGATCAGGCCCGCATTGCGCAGGGCGGCGATGTGGCCGCCCACGGTGCCGAGGCTCAGGCCCAGCAGGGTGACGAGCTGGGTGGTGGTGGCCGGGGTCGCGAGCTCCAGCAGCAGGCGGGTCCTGGTCCTGCCGATCAGGTGGACCAGGCCGTCCGCCGCCTCGGCCGGGATACCGACGCCCCTGGCCGGATAGCTGATCGCGTACGGCCAGTCGTCCTCCAGGTAGGAGCCCATCTTGATGGGGAACACGGTCGGCACGAAGAGCAGCCCGCGCCCGTTGAGCCGGTGGGTCTCGTCCGCGCCCCCGGCCAGCACCTCGATGACACCGTCGGGATGCCACCGGATCCGCGGGGTGAGGTCGTCGAGCGCCGCCGCCCAGCCGTAGGTCGCCAGGCGGCCCGCCCGCTGGATCACGTCCCGCTCCAGGATCGCGTGGAAGCGCGGCCACGCGGGGGAGACGATCTCCTCCCAGATCGCCTGGAGCGCCTCGGCGAAGAGCCGTACGACGTCGGGGGAGAACAGCACCTCCCTGACCGGCGCGGAAGGGCGCGGCATCCCCTCCAGGTTCCTCGTGATCTCGTCGTGCGCCTGCGCCACCGGGGTGGCCCGTACCACCGAGAGCTCCGCCTCGAACGGGGTGTCCACTCCGGTCGGCGGCGGTGCGGGGAAGTCGGCGTTGTAGTGCCGCTCGCGGAAGAGCGCCACCAAAGGGGCCAGTCCCGGCTGCGTGAGCAGCAGTCTCTGGTACGGCTCCCGCATCCGGTCCGCCCACGACCGCCACTGGCCGGCCCCCCTGGCCCTGGACAGGACCCAGAGGGCATGCTTGGTCACGATGAGCGGGGAGATGGCGAACCTGCTGGCCATGATGTCGTGCGGGGTGACCTCGATGCGATAGACCACTGAGCAACCTTTCGGATATATCCGAAAGATTAGCCAGCGGTCTGGGTGCCGTTCAGCATCGTCTCCATGACCACACAAGAACGCGGCGCGACCTACACGGAGGTCTTCGCGAGCGGTGAGTTCCGCGTCCTGTTCGGAAGTTTCACCCTGCTGGTGGCCGGTGACCAGGTCAAGATGCTGGCCCTGTCGGCGCTGGTCTACGCGCGGACCGGCTCGCCGGGGTTGTCGGCGGCGGCGTACATGCTGGGCTTCCTGCCCTACGCCGTCGGCGCGACCTTCCTGCTCTCGCTGGCCGACCGGCTCCGGCCGCGCGCGCTGATGATCGCGGGGGAGCTGCTGCGGGTGGTGACCTGCCTGCTGATCGCCTTCGCCGGGCTGTCCGTCTGGGCGATGCTCGCCCTGGTCCTGGTCACCGGACTGTTCTCACCGGTCTTCGGGGCCGCGCGGATGGCCCTGCTGCCCGACCTGCTGCCGGGGGACGCGTTCGTGCTGGGCAGGTCGGTGCTGACCGTGACGTCGGCGGGAGCGCAGATCGGCGGGCTGGCCGTGGGCGGCGGCATCCTCGCCGCCACCGGCCCCTCGGGGGCGCTGGCCGTCACCGCCGCGCTGTCCGTGCTGGCCGCCGTGGTGCTCCGCTTCGGCCTGCCCGACTTTCCGGCCAGGGGCGCGGAGGCCGGTGGCCGGGCGGAGGCCGACGCCCCCACCGGTGCGGAGGGCGACCGTCCTGCCGGTGATGGCGCTGTGTGGGACGGCGGTTCTCCCGCGTCTCCCACCGGGGAGGCGGAACGCGGGGGCGTGCGCACCGAGCAGGCGAGAGGCAGGGGCGCCGTCCGGGAGACCCTGCGGGTCAACCGGGCGCTGCTGGCGGATACGCGGATACGCGGCCTGCTTCTCGCACAGTGGCTGCCGGTGGCGTTCGTGACGGGTGGCGAGGCGATGCTGGTCCCCTATCTGGGGAGCACCGCCGGGTACGCACTCGCCGCGGCCTCCGCGGGCCTGGCGGTGGGAAGCTTCGTCGTCGGCCGGCTGGTCTCGCCCTCGGGCAGGGAGCGGCTGGCGTTTCCCATGGCGGTGGCGTCGGGCCTTCCGCTGCTGGTGTTCGCCTTCCAGCCGGGGCTCGGGGGAGCAGCGCTGCTCGTATTGCTCGCCACGGTGGCGTCGACCGCCTACGAGCTCGGGTTGCAGCGGTGGTTCGTGGAGGCGGTGCCCGAGCCGGTCAGGGGGCAGGCGTTCGGCCTGGCCTCGGCCGGGATGATGTCCGGACAGGCGCTCGGCGCGGCCCTGGTGGGCGTGGCCGCCGAGCTGACCTCCCCGCACACGGCGATCGTCCTGGCGGGGGCCACGGTCGTCTGCTGCTCACTCGCCCTGCACCGCTCCCTGCGGCCGGAGCCCTCCTGACCGGACCTCCTCGTACGGTCGGGGAGAATGGAGAACATCTCACCTAGCGTTAGGAGATCACCTACGTTGTCCCAGAAGCGCGAAGTCCCCTTGGCAGGCGGAGACCGTCCCGGTCTGCGGGCCGACTGTGCGAACTGCTTCGGGCTGTGCTGTGTCGCGTTGCCCTTCGCCGCCTCGGCCGATTTCGCGATCGACAAGGACGCGGGGAAGCCGTGCGTGAACCTGCGGGCGGACTTCCGCTGCGGCATCCACGCGAACCTCCGCGAGCGGGGTTTTCCCGGCTGCACCGTCTTCGACTGCTTCGGCGCGGGGCAGCAGGTCTCCCAGGTCACCTTCGGCGGGCGGGACTGGCGGCAGGCTCCGGGCACCGCCAGGCAGATGTTCGAGGTGTTTCCCGTCATGCGGCAGCTCCACGAGCTGCTCTGGTACCTGACCGAGGCACTGGCGCTGCCGCAGGCCCGCCCCATCCACGATGATCTCCGTCACGCGCTGGACGACACCGAGCGCCTCACCCGTGGCAGTGCCGAAACGCTCGTGGAAACGGACGTGGCGACGGTCCGTCAGGGCGTCAACGCCCTGCTGCTCCGCACCAGCGAGCTGGTACGGGCCGAGGTGCCCGGCCGCAAGAAGAACCACCGGGGAGCCGATCTGATCGGGGCCAGGCTCAAGGGTGCCAACCTGCGCGGGGCCAACCTGCGCGGGGCCTACCTCATCGCGGCCGACCTGCGAAACGCCGACCTGCGTACGGCCGACCTCATCGGGGTGGACTTCCGTGACGCCGACCTGCGCGGTGCCGACCTCACCGGGAGCATCTTCCTCACCCAGGCCCAGGTCAACGCGGCCAGGGGAGACGCCACGACCACGCTGCCCGCCGCGCTCACCCGCCCCGCGCACTGGTAGCGCTCCGGGTTCAACGACCCTGGTGGGCCTCGCGGGCGTCGAGCAGTGCGGGCAGGTGCGCCTCGGCCCATTCGCAGCAGGCGGCCATGGGTTTGAGGAGCGTGGTTCCAAGCGGAGCCAGTTCGTACTCGACTCGTGGGGGGATCTCGGCGTAGGCGGTGCGTGTGATCAATCCGTCGCGCTCCATCGCCCGCAGTGACTCGGTGAGGACCTTTGGCGTGATGCCGCGCAGGGGCACCTGCAGTTCGGAGAACCGTCGAGGGCCCGCCTCCAGGCACCGGATGATCTTCCCTGTCCATTTGTCGCCGATCCGGACCGGGGAGGTGACGTGTGCGCATCCGCG
This sequence comes from Streptosporangium sp. NPDC002544, assembly GCF_040295965.1. Taxonomy (NCBI): domain Bacteria; kingdom Bacillati; phylum Actinomycetota; class Actinomycetes; order Streptosporangiales; family Streptosporangiaceae; genus Streptosporangium; species Streptosporangium sp. NPDC002544. The sequence continues at coordinate 90,817 of NZ_JBEOWJ010000002.1, forward strand.
GAACATGTCGGGATCAAGTGGCTCGCTCACGTCGGCAAGCGTACGTAACTATCGTTGCGGAAACCAAGGGGGCGCCCAATAGTGTCCGTGGCATCGGCCACCGATTCAGGTCGGCCTTGTCGAACGGAGCGTCGTCTCATGAGCAGGATCGTTGTCTTCGGTGCCGGTGGGCGTGCGGGTCGACGTGTGGTCGCCGAGGCCGTTACCCGTGGTCACCAGGTCACGGCGGTAGTGCGGGATCCGGCCAGGCACCAGGACCTGGCAGGTGACGGCGTGGTACTGGCCGCCGGTGATGTCACCAGCGCGGACAGCGTCGCGGCGGTGGCAGCGGGGCACGACGCGGCGATCAGCGCCGCCGCCCGGCTCGACATGTCGTCAGCGGAGTTCTTCACGGGCGCGGCCCATGCCCTGCTCGACGGCCTGGCACGGTCCGGGGTGGTCCGGCTTCTGCTGATCGGGATCGGCACCACGCTGGAGATCGCGCCTGGGGTGCCCGTCCATGACGCGCCCGATTTTCCGGCGGAGGGCCGCGCGTTCTCCCTCGGGCATGCGGCGGAACTCGACGTGCTCCGTGCGGCGGACACGGAGATCGACTGGCTGGTCCTCGCCCCGCCGCCGGTCGTCCTCGACAATGACGCGCCGCGCACCGGCCGGTACCGGATCGGTGGTGGCCAGGTTCTGCCGGCCGATGACGACGCCGCCACGTTCTCCTACGCCGACCTGGCGGTCGCGCTTGTGGACGAGGTCGAGACGGCGAAGCACCACCGCATGCTGGCGGCGGTAGCCCACTGATTGCGGCAACGTCGGGGCATCCTGTCATCGGCGGTGGTTCGACGGTCACGCAAGGCCGTCGACGAGGTGCGGCGAGTTCGCCCCCTTCAGGGCCGAGAAGCCGACAGCCAGGTGAGACGCCGAGCCCACCGGCTCTGGTGGCGCCTCATCCGGGGAGCTCTCCCGAGCCCCGGGGAATGAGCCGGGTCGGCAGCTCGACCCGCTCGGGGGTGCCCTGTTCGCCCGACAGACGGCGGAACAGCAGCTCGGCGGCGGTCCTGCCGAGTCGCACCGGGTCCTGGGCCACCACGGTCACGCCGGGGACCAGCAGGTCGGCCAGCTCGAAGTCGTCGAAGCCCACCAGGGCCGGCCGGTGTCCGGTACGCAGCACGGCCACGGTGATCCGGCCGTTGCCGGTGAACACCGCGGTGGGCGGGGCGTCGCCGGAGAGCATCCGGTTCAACGCGGGACCCGCCTGTTCGGCCGGGCCGGTCGCGACCAGTGACGGGTCGAAGGACAGGCCCGCCTCGCGGAGGGCGCGGCGGTAGCCGTGCAGCCGCTCGCCCGAGGTGAAGATGGACGCGCTGTCGCCGATGAAGGCGATGCGGCGATGACCGTGCCGGATCAGGTGGCTCACCCCCGCGTACGCGCCGCCCGCGTTGTCGCAGAGCACGGTGTCGGCGTCCAGCCCTCCCGGCCGGTCGGCGAAGACGGCGGCGATGCCCGCGTCGAGTTCGGGCCGCAGGTAGTCGTGGTCGGTCCCGGCGGGCACGATGACCAGGCCGTCGACCCTGCGCGAGCAGAAGGCGAGGATCAGTTCCCGCTCGCGCCGGGGGTCCTCCCCCGAGGAGCCGCTGAGCACCAGCGAGCCGTGCCGGAGCGCCACGTCCTCGACCGCGCGGCTGAGCCCCGAGTAGAAGGGGTCGGCCACGTCCTCGATCACCAGGCCGATGGTCGCGGTCCTGCCCCGGCGCAGCACCCGGGCGCTCTCGTTGCGCCGGTAGCCGAGCCGCTCGATGGCGGCCGTTACCCGTCCGGCGGTGGCGGGGTTGACCCCCGGCTCCTCGTTGACGACCCGGGAGACGGTCTTCAGCGCCACCCCGGCCGCCTCCGCGACGTCCTTCATGGTGGGACGGCCTCGCACACTCTCTGTCACGACTCGATCATCGCCCATGCACAGCGTACTGACAACGTTGTCAACGGTGATCGGGTGAACTCGCGTCCGAGCCGTCGTCCGTTGCGGGCGGGCCGTGGGGTCCGGCCACGTCCGGACCTTACGTCCGGACCCCACGCCCGGATCAGGAGGCGGCGGCCCGTACCGCGTCGGCCGGCGGTGTGCCGGGCCGGCCGATCAGGCGGCTGAGGTCGTCGCCGGGGGTGTCGAGGCCGCCACGCGCGATGGCCCCGTCCAGGCCGGCGACGAAGTGGGCGGTGCCCTCGTCGAGACCGGCGGACTGGAGGACGCCGGCCAGCTCGGGGACCGTGACGTCGCGGTACACGACCTTCGTCCCGGTCACCTCGGTGATCGTCGTGGCGAGTTCCGTCAGCGTGAACGGCGTGCCGCCCAGCTCGTAGACGGCGTTGTCGTGGCCCTCGCCGGTCAGCGCGGCGGCAGCGGCGGCGGCGTAGTCGGCCCGGGTGGCGGCGGAGATCCGCCCGTCGCCGGCGGCGCCGAGGATCTCGCCGCGCTCAAGGTACCGGCCGAGCTGGCCGGTGTAGTTCTCGGTGTACCAGCTGTTGCGCAGCAGGGTGAACGGGACGCCGGACTCGCGCAGCACGATCTCGGTGGCCTTGTGCTCCGCGGCGAGGGAGAGTTCGGAGCTGTCCGCGCGCAGGATGCTGGTGTAGGCGATGCGTGCGACTCCGGCGGCCCTGGCGGCCTCGATCACGGCCGTGTGCTGGGGCACCCGCCGGCCGACCTCGTTGCCCGAGATGAGCAGCAGGTTGGTGACGTCCCGCAGCGCGGCGGGCAGCGTCTCGGGCCGGGAGTAGTCGCCCTCGCGCACCACGACGCCCCTGGCGGCGAGGTCGGCGGCCTTGGGCGGGGTGCGGGCGATGGCGACGACGTCGGAGGCGGGGACGCCCTTGGCGAGCAGCGCGTCGATGACGAGACGGCCGAGAGGGCCGGTGGCGCCGGTGATGGCATAGGTGGTCATGATCTCTCCTGGGGTCGCTCGTGATTACCGGTCGGCAGTACTAACTTTTATACAGTACTGGTTGTTTTATGAACTCTGTACCCTTGGGGTATGCCGAACGTGTGTGCCCCCGATCCCGACACCGGTGAACCCACCGACGAGCTCGTCAGCGACGTGTTCGCCCGCGACTGCACCTCCCGGGCGGCGCTGGAGGATGTGGCCGGCAAGTGGGGAATCCTCGCGCTGCTCGCCCTCGGCGAGTCCGGTTACCGGTTCAACGCCCTGCGGCGACGGGTGGCGGGCGTGAGCGAGAAGATGCTGGCGCAGACCCTGCAGACCCTTGAGCGAGACGGCATGGTCACCCGAGAGGTGCTGACGGTGATACCCGCCCGGGTGGAGTACTCCCTGACCCCGCTCGGCGCCCGCGTCGCCGAGCGTCTGCGCGGTCTCGCCGATCTACTCGAAGGCTCCGTGGACGAGATCGGTGCGGCGCGCGAGGCGTACGACAGCCGCCAGGCGTGACTGCGGGCGGGAACGGCTCAGGAGGACTCTCTCCAGGAGGCCCGGGTGGTACCTCCCGCGGTCCCGGCCGCGTGCAGGTCGGCCTCGACGCGGGCCGCCGCCGCGAGCAGCGGCGGCAGCAGGTCGCGGCGGGCGGACTCGGGGGTGGTACGGCTCGCGTGGGAGGAGATGTTCATCGCGGCGGCCACCCGGCCGGAGCGATCGCGGATCGGCACGGCGATCGAGCGCAGCCCCTCCTCCAGCTCCTGGTCGACCATCGCCCAGCCCTGGGAGCGGACCAGCTCCAGCTCGGCTCGGAGCGCCTCGGAGGTCGTGACGGTCTTCGGGGTGAACCTGCGCAGTGCGGCACGTTCCAGGTAGGCGGCCAGCTCGTCCGGGGGCAGCCAGGCGAGCAGCACCCGGCCCATCGAGGTGCAGTGGGCCGGGAAGCGGGTGCCGATGTTGATGGTCACCCGCATGATCCGGGTGGTGGCCACCCGGGCCACGTAGACGACGTCCTCGCCGTCGAGCACGGCCACCGACGCCGACTCGTGCACCTCGGCGACCAGCCGTTCGAGGTGCGGCTCGGCCATCTCGGGCAGGGAGAGGCTGGACAGGTAGGCGTACCCGAGGTCCAGGACGCGGGGGGAGAGCGCGAACAGCCGCCCGTCGGTCCTGACGTAGCCGAGGTCGACGAGGGTCAGCAGGAACCGACGGGCCGCCGCCCTGGTCAGGCCGGTCGCGCGGGCGACCTCGCTGAGCGTCAGCTCGGGGCTCGTCGCGCTGAACGCCTTGATCACCGATAGTCCGCGCGCCAGCGACTGTACGTGGTCGGAGCCGCGGTCAACCGGTTCGATCATCGCCGTCCTCCTCGTTCCGATCGAACTCTAGCGCCGCCCGTGCCACCGCGAACGCCCGGTTCGCGGCGGGTACGCCCGCGTAGATCGCGGTCTGCAGCAGCACCTCCTTGATCTCCTCCTCGGTGAGACCGACGCGGAGCGCGGCCCGCACGTGCATGGCCAGCTCGTGCTCCTGCCCGAGCGTGGCCAGCATGGCGAGGGTGATGCAGCTGCGGGTGCGCCGGTCCAGGCCGGGACGGGTCCAGATCTCCCCCCAGGCGTACCTGGTGATGAACTCCTGGAAGTCGGCGGTGAACGGGGTGGCGCTCGCGGTGGCGCGGTCCACGTGCTCGTCACCGAGTACGGCCCGGCGCGTCGCGTCCCCGGCCTCCCACCCGCTCATGTCCCTGCTCTCCTCCGCGCTCATGTCCCTGGTTCCTCTCCTGCTCGTCCGCCGGTCTTCCCCGCGCTCACGTGCCGGGTTCCGCGAGGTTCCGGTGGGCGGCGAGCGCCCGGTCGACGAAGGTGAAGGCGGAGCCCAGGGCACCCGCCGGGTCGAGGGCCGCGTCGACCTCCTCGGTGGTCAGGGGGACACCGGGATCGGCGAGCAGGACCTCCCGCAGCGCCAGGCCCCCGGCGGCGGCGCGGGCGCAGGCGGCGTCCACCAGCCGCCGGTCCTGCGGGGTGCCGCCGAGCCGGACGACCACCTGCTCGGCCATCAGCAACCCCCGGGTCGCGTCGAGGTTGGCGCGCATCCTGGCGGTGTCCACGGTCAGGCCCTCCAGCACCTCGCGCAGCCAGGAGGCTGCGCTGCCGGTGAGCCGGAGCAGCTCGCCCAGCGTCTCCCACTCGGCCTGCCAGGGCCCGGCCGCGCGCTCGTGCTCGGCGACCATGCCGCCGAGGAGGGAGGCGACCAGCCCGGGTACGCGCTGGACGCAGGCGAGTACCGACATCGAACCCACCGGGTTCCGCTTGTGCGGCATCGCGCTGGAGGTGCCCCGCCCGGGTCCGGTGGGCTCGGCGACCTCCGCCACCTCGGTCTGGGCCAGCAGCTTCACATCGTTCGCGATCTTGCCGAGCGTCCCCGTGGCGGTGCCGAGCGCGCAGGCGAGCCGGACGACCGGGGTCCGGTCGGTGTGCCAGGGAATGACCGGTTCGGCCAGCCCGAGCTCGGCCGCGAGCAGCGGCGGCACCTCGTGGCCCCGCTCGCCGAGGACCGACAGGGTGCCCGCCGCCCCGCCGTACTGGGCCGGCAGCGGCACCCGCGCCAGCTCGGTCCGGGAGCGGTCCAGCGCGCTCAGCCAGCCCGCCGCCTTCAGCCCGAACGTGACCGGTACGGCGTGCTGGCCGACCGTACGCCCGGCCATGACGCTGCCGCGGTGCTCGGACGCCAGCCGCGCGCACGCCCCGGCGCAGGCGGACAGGTCGGCCAGGATCGGGGCCAGGGCGCGGCGGGAGAGCAGCATCGCCGCGGTGTCGTTGATGTCCTGGCTGGTGGCGCCGTAGTGCACGAACCGCCGCAGGCCGGGCTCGATCCGCGCCCGCAGGGCGGCGACCAGGCCGATGACGGGGTTGCCGCTCCGGGCCGCCTCGGCGCCCAGTTCGGCGAGGTCGTAGAGCTCGGGACGGCAGGCCGCGGCCACCGCCGGGGGTACCTCGGCGGGGACCAGCCCGATCCCGGCCTGCGCGGTGGCCAGCGCGGACTCGACGTCCAGCATGGCGGCCAGCCACGCGACGTCCGACACCTGCGCGGCGGCCCCGCCCCTGGCGAACATCCCGGAGAACAGCCCGGCGGTGGCGGGAGCGGTCATGGTCACCTCTGGATGGCTCGAACGTTGGTCACGGCGGATCGGGAGCCGGTTTCCCCGGGGACGGCGCCGCCCCGGAGAGGCGACCTACCCGGCGCCGCACCCTTCACGGCTTTTTGCCGGTGAGCACGCGGAGGGCGGCGAGCTCCTCGGGGGTCGGGGGCGCGGTCTCGCGGAGGCCGGGGGCGGCGGCCAGCGCCCAGCCGGTGGCGGCGCGGGCCTCGTCGAGGGTGACGCCGGGGTGCAGGTGGGTGAGGACCAGCTCGCAGGTGTCCGGGTCGGGCTCCAGGATGCCCAGGTCGGTGATGACCGTGCGGGGGCCGCTGCCACGCAGGCCGAGGCGCTCGCGGTCGCCGGGCCCCGAGCCGAAGCCCACGGAGGTCACGAAGTCCACCCGGTCGACGAACGTGCGGCGGCTCTGCCGCACGACCACCGTCACCTCGCGGCAGGAGGCGGCGATCTCGGGGGCCCCGCCCGCGCCGGGCAGCCGGACCTTCGGGTCGTCGTAGGGGCCGATCACCGTCGTGTTGATGTTGGCGAACCGGTCGATCTGGGCGGCGCCCAGGAATCCGACGTCGATCCGGCCCGGCTGGAGCCAGTAGTTGAAGATCTCCGGCACGCTGACGACGGCGTCGGCGGTGTCGGCCAGCACGCCGTCCCCGATCGACAGGGGCGGCCGGTCGGGCTTGGCGCCGATGGTGCCGGACTCGTAGACGAGGACCAGGCCGGGGGCGTGCGTCCGGCGGGCGAGGTTGGCGGCGACGCTGGGCAGGCCGATGCCGACGAAGCACGAGCCGCCGTCCCGCAGCCGCCGGGCCGCGGCCACGGTCATCATCTCGTCGGAGGTGTAGCCGGCGCTGTGGGAGGGGGCGGTCGTCAAAGTACGTGCTCTCTCATCCAGGCCGCGAAGGTCTCCCGGTCGCGGCTGATCTCGTCCCAGGCGAGGTAGAAGTCGTTGTCGCGGCTGGAGTACCCGGCGCTGTAGGAGGGGTGGGAGCCGCCGGGGGCCTCGGAGACGTAGGTGATCGCCCAGCCGGGCAGCACGATCGCGCCGGGGCGCGGCTCCAGCTCGTCGACGACCTCCTCCACGGTGACCAGCGAGCGGCGGGCGGCCAGGACCGCCTCCTTCTGCACGCCGGTGATGCCCCAGAGCTGCACGTTGCCCCGCCGGTCGGCGCGCTGCGCGTGGATCACGGCGACGTCCGGGTTGATCGCGGGGACCGCGGTCAGCTCCTCGCCGGTGAACGGGCAGGTGATCGGCCTGATGTTGGCGGTCCTGCCGGGCAGGTCGGTGCCCCGGTAACCGCGCAGCACCGCGAAGGGCAGCCCGGAGGCCCCGGCGACGTAGGCGTTCGCGATGCCCGCGTGGCTGTGCTCCTCGATCTCCAGGGGGCCTGGCCAGTGGTTCTGCACCGCGTCGCGGAAGCGGTGCAGCGAGCCCACCCCGGGGTTGCCGCCCCAGGAGAAGACCAGCCTGCCGGCACAGCCCATCCCGATCATCTGGTCGTAGATCAGGTCGGGGGTCATCCTGATCAGGGTGAGATCGCGGCGCCCCTGCCTGATGATCTCGTGCCCGGCCGCGTAGGGGATGAGGTGGGTGAAGCCCTCCATCGCCACGCTGTCGCCGTCGTGCACGAGATCGGCCACCGCCTCGGCGAGCGGAACCACCGTGGCCATCGCACCCCCTTAACGCATGTTCGGTATGCGAACGAATGTTCTTTCAGTGAACATACTGACTCACCGTCCGGATGGTCAAACCGGTGGCCATCGTTATCGGTGAGCCACCGCGTTGCCGTGGCGGCTTCGTCGGTGCGTGCCCGGCACGGGTGCCGGGCACTACCCCTCGAAGCGCTTCACCAAGCGGGCTGTGGGAAGGTTGGCCAATGGTCGAGCGGGGGGTCGGTGTGTCGCGGGTGTCGTGGGTGGTGCTCATCGCGGGCTTCGTGCTCGCCTCGCTCAACCTGCGGCCCGCGCTGGCGAGCGTCTCCCCGGTGCTGGACGAGATCATGGGCGACCTCGGGCTGAGCGCCGCCGGGGGAGGAGCGATCACCACGGCCATGGTGGTCTGCCTGGGCGTGCTGGGCCCGCTCGCCCCGCTGCTCGCCCGCCGCTTCGGCCTGGACCGCACGCTCATGGCCGGGCTGCTGATCCTGGCCGCCGGGGTGATGCTGCGCAGCGCGGGAAGCGTCCCCGCGCTCTACGCGGGAGCGGCCGTCGCCGGCATGGCCATCGCCGTCATGAACGTCGCGATGCCCGGCGTGGTCAAGCAGCACTTCCCCGCGCGGGTCGGCCTGTTCACCGGGATCTACGTCTCCGGACTGGTGCTGGGCGCCGCCGCGGCGTCCGGGCTGATGATCCCGCTGGAGCGTGCCACCGGGTACGGCTGGCGCGAGGTGACCGCGATGACCGCGATCCCGGCGCTGGCCGCCGCGGTGTTCTGGCTGCCCCAGGCGCTGCGCCGCCCCGCCCGCTCCGAGGTCGCGCCCAGACCGTTCGCACAGCTGCTCCGCACCCGGATGACCTGGTACGTCACCGTCTACATGGGCCTGCAGTCGCTGACCTTCTACGTCATGCTGGCCTGGCTACCGACGATCTTCAAGGACGCGGGACTCCCCGCCGACCAGGCCGGATACCTGCTCAGCCTCACCAACCTGGCCCAGGTGGCGGCCACGTTCACGGTCCCGATCCTCGCCGGGCGCGCGCGGTCGCAGGTGCCGTACGTCACCGCCGCGACCCTCCTCACGGTGGCCGGATACCTCGGTGTGCTGTTCGCCCCGGCCACCCTCCCGTGGCTCTGGATGATCGTCCTCGGTGTGGGGCAGGGCGCCTCGATCGCGCTGGCCCTGCTCATCATCGCGCTCCGCGCCCCCGACCCGGTCTCGGTGACCGCGCTCTCGGCCGTCGCCCAGTCCGTCGGGTATGTGCTGGCCGCGCTCGGGCCGCTCCTGGTCGGCGCGCTCCACCAGTTCTCCGGTGGCTGGACGCTGCCGCTGCTGGCCGGGCTCGGTGCGTGCGGCCTGCAACTGGCGGCCGGGTTCCTGGCGGGGCGACCGGTCACGCAGGCCGGTACGGGCGCCCCGCCGGGAACCCGGCCGGCCGAGGATTCCCCCTCCCTGGCCTGACCCATCGCCCCTCGGGGTCGGCGGAGCGGCTCAGGACATCGGCTCTCGGCGCAGAATGATCAGTGCGGCCGGGTCAGAGCCAGCCGCGGGACTCGGCCACGCGAGCGGCCTCGACGCGGTTGCGGGCCCCGGTTTTGCCGATGGCGGAGGACAGGTAGTTGCGGACGGTTCCCTCAGTGAGGAACAGCCTGCGGGCGATGTCCGCCACGGTGCTGCCGTCGGCGGCCGCGCGCAGCACCTCGGCTTCTCGCTGGGTAAGCGGGCTGGTGCCCATGGTCAGAGCGCTCACCGCCAGCCTCGGGTCGATCACCCGTTCGCCGGTGATCACCCGGCGAATGGCAGCCGTCAGTTCGGTGACCGGGGCGTCTTTCACCACGAAACCAGCCACACCGGCCTTCAGGGCCCTGCTGAGGTAGCCGGGCCTGCCGAACGTGGTCACGATGATCACCCGGTGGCCGCGGAGGCGCTCGGCGACGTCCAGGCCCGATAGTCCAGGCATCTCGATGTCGAGCAGGACCACGTCGGGGTCGTGCTCCGCCACCGCGGATTCCACCAGGTCTCCGCGCCCGACCTCGGCCACCACCTCGATGCCGTCCTCGAGAGCGAGGAGCGCCGCCAGGCCACCCCTGACCAGGTCCTGGTCGTCGGCGATCAGCACGCGGATCATGACTCCTCCAGCGGGACGCGCACGCACAGCCGGTATCCCCTGCCGGGCAACGACCCTGTCTCCAGCCGTCCACCGGCCTCCGCGACCCGCTCGGCCAGCCCGGTGAGCCCGTGCCCCGCCCGCCCCGCGCCGGACCCGTCGCCCGGCGGAGTGCCGTCGTCACGGACCTCCAGGCTCGCGGCCGTGTCGTCCACGCTCAGGTCGATCCGGCAATGCCCGGCCCGGCTGTGGCGTAGCACGTTGGTCACCGCCTCTCGTACGGCCCAGGCCAGCAGGATCTCGGCGGAGGCGGGAATGGGCCCCTCGGCGGGGGAGACCTCCAGCTCGATCCCGGCGGCCCGCAGACCGCGGGCGGCCTTGTCGAGCTCCTCCGACAAGGCGGGGGTACGGTAGCCGGTGACCGCCTGCCGTACCTCGTCGAGGGCCTGGCGGGTGGCGTGCTCCACGTCGGCCATCTCGCGGGCGGCGCGGTCCGGGTCGGTACGGGCCAGCCGCGCCGCAAGCTGGCTCTTGATGATGATCGACGCGAGTGTGTGGCCGAGAATGTCATGCAGGTCCCGGGCGAACCGCAGCCGCTCGTTCTCGATGGCCATCTGCGCGACTTCGGCGCGGGCCGCCTCCAGCCGCGCCACCAGCACCCCCATCTGTTTCAGGCTCTGCACCACCGCCGCCTGCACCGCGATGACGAGCGGCACCCACCAGATCCCGGCGAACGGCGCTCCCAGGACCCACAGGGCGATCACGTCCACGACCGCTGTCACCACCACCGCCGCAGCGAACACGACCGGCCGCAACGAGGCCGCGAGAGCGGAGACGACCAACACGAAGCAGACGTACGCCCACGGTCGCCCCAAGACGGGGAGCAGGGCCAGTGTCGCGCCGAGCAACCCGGCCAGAGCCCACGGCCGCGGGGTGTCTCCCCGGCTGCTGAACATCCGCCACGTGATCATCAGCCAGCAGCCGGCCAACAGCGCCGCGCCCCCGAACGCCCATGCCACTCTTGGGATCCCCGGTTCCGCGTCGAGTAGCGACCAGAGCGGCCAGCACAGGATCAGCAGCCACGCGGCGGACCAGGCCCGGGCCGTGGTGCGGGCCCGGCCGTGCTCAAGCTCCGGCAGCGTCGTCCTCACCGTCACAAAGCCCGACGGTAACGCCACATGCCCAGCGCGGCGAACAACAGGGTCCAGGCCACCAACACACCCACCCCGGTCCCGGTCGGCCACCGCCCGTCCAGCATCCGCCAGCCGAGTGATCCGGCCTGATAAGCGGGACTGTACTCGGCCAGCGCACGCAGGCCCGCGGGCATGGCTTGCACCGGCAGCCAGAGGCCGCCCAGGACGGACAGCCCGAAGTAGACGCCCATCATGGCCAGGTTCGCCGCCTGCCCTCGGAGTGTGTAGCCGAACGCGATGCCCAGCGCGGCGAAGGGCATGACGCCCAGCCAGATCAACACCACCAGCGTCGGCCAGGTCCACAGGGACAGGCGCACCCCGCCCAGCACCGCGCCGGCGGCCAGCACGACGAAGATGCTCGGCAGCACTCCCGTCATCCCGCTGACCAACTTGGCCACCACGTAGCCGTGCGGCGGCAGCGGCGTCACCGCGAGCTGCCGCGACCAGCCCTTGCCCCGCTCCAGCGCGATGGCGCCCCCGATGAACAACGCGCCCCCCATCGCACCGTACGTGGCCATGGAGACCATGGAGAACGCGGCGAAGTCCGCGCGCTGTTCCTGCGGCACCACGGTGAGCACCTTGGTCCACAGCAGGTATAGCGCCAGCGGGAAGCCGGTCAGCAGGATCATCCCGGCCGGGTTGCGGAAAGCGCGCCGTATCTCGAGTCTCAGATACGACCTCATCGTCCCGCTCCTCCCGTCAGGCTGACGACGGCGTTCTCCAAATCGGTGCTCATGGTGCGTACATTCCTGAAGTCGTCGAACGTCGCGAACAGGGCGCGAAGCGTGGCGTCGGAGTCATCCGTGTGCAGTGTGACGGCACGCCCCTCGATCCGCACCTGGCGCACGCCCGGCAGCGTTTCGAGCCCGCTCGCATCGGCGCCGTCGAAGACGAAACGCACCTCCATGCCGCCGACCAGGGATTTGATGGTGCTCACCGGCCCATCGGCGACGATCTTTCCGCCGGCGAGCAGGACGACCCGGTCGGCGTAGTCGTCGGCCTCGGCGAGGTAGTGGGTGGCGAAGACCACCGTGCGGCCCTCGGCCGTGCGAGCGCGTACCTCCTGCCACAGGGCGCGGCGGCTCTCGATGTCCAGCCCCACGGTGGGCTCGTCGAGCACGAGCAGCTTCGGGTCTCCGACCAGCGCCAGAGCGAACCGCACGCGCTGCTGCTGGCCGCCGGACAGCCGGCCGATGCGCCGGGTGGCGAGTTCGGCCACGTCCACGGCTCGCATCGCCGCCTTGACGGGATGCGGGTGAGGGTACATTCCCGCGACTGCCGCGACCAGCTCCTCCACCCGCACGTCCTCCAGCAGCCCGGAGTCCTGCAGGAGCACGCCGACCTCGCCGGCGTGCAGCGCTTCCACGGGTGTTCGGCCGAAGACCCTGGCAGCTCCGGAACTGGGACCGAGGAGCCCGAGGGCGATCGACAACAACGTGGTCTTGCCTGCGCCGTTCGGCCCGAGAACGGCGACCGTCTCCCCTTCCCCGACACGCAGATCTACGTCGTCGAGCGCGACGGTGTCGCTGTAATGCTTGCTCACGGCCTTGAGTTCCACTGCTGTTCGCATGGCCACCACCCTGACCGACGACACGGAACCGGCTGAAGTGCCATAGGTCAGCGCGAACGATGTGACACATGTCAGCCCACGGCAGGGACCAGGCCGTTGTCTTTGTGACTCGCTGCCCTTGTGGCTGACTTCCTTTGCGAATCGTTGTTCCGGTGGTCATCCGGGCCTCCTACGGTCCTGAACATGATCCGTAGGCTCCAGGTCGCGGTGTCGGCGGCCCTCGTGACCGGTACCGTCGCCTTCGTGTTGCCACAATCCGAACCCGCGATCGCCGAACCCCGTGTCCGCGAACCCATCGTCATCGGCCACCGGGGCGCCAGTGCGCACCGGCCCGAGCACACCCTGCTCTCCTACGAGGCCGCCATCGCGCTCGGCGCCGACTACATCGAGCCCGACCTGGTCGCGACCAAGGACCACGTGCTGGTCGCCAGGCACGAGAACGAGATCGGCGCCACCACGGACGTCGAGAACCATCCCGAGTTCGCGGACCGCCGGACCACCAAGACCGTCAACGGCAGGTCCATCACCGGCTGGTTCACCGAGGACTTCACGCTCGCCGAGCTGAAGACCCTCAGGGCCGAGGAGCGCATCCCCGACCTGCGCCCGGGGAACACCGTCTTCAACGGCCTCGCGGAGATCCCCACCTTCGACGAGGTGGTCGAGCTGGCACGGCGGCACGGGGTCGGGGTCTACCCGGAGACCAAGAGCCCGAGCTACTTCGACTCCATCGGTCTCTCCCTGGAGGAGCCGCTGCTGGAGGTGCTCGGCAGGCACGGCTGGAGCGGGAGCGGCGCCCCGGTCTTCATCCAGTCCTTCGAGACCGCCAACCTGCGCGAACTGAGCAAGATGACGGAGCTGCCGCTGATCCAGCTGATCACCGCCGGCGGCGCCCCGCAGGACTGGATCGCGGCCGGAGACCCGCGCACCTACGACGCCATGGTCACCCCCGCGGGGCTGCGTGAGGTGGCCGGTTACGCGGACGGCGTCGGCGTCGACACCCGGCGGATCGTGCCGGCGGGACCCGACGGCCGCCTGCTGCCGCCCACCACGTTCATCCGGGACGCCCACGAGGCGGGACTGATGGTCCACGCCTGGACCATCAGGAACGAGAACTCACACCTTCCGCTGGACTTCCGGCTGGGCGACCCGGCCAGCCCGGCCTTCCCCCGGGCCACCGGCGACGTGATGGGCTGGCTGGAGAGGCTCTACCGGCTCGGCCTGGACGGCGTCTTCGCCGACGACCCGGGCATGGCCAGGGCGGTGCGGGCGCGGGTGTTCTGACCTGCTGGGTTCGGTGGCCGTCCGGGCTCCGAGAGCCGTCGGACCGCCGCCGTCACACGGGGGTTTCGCGACGGCGAGGCCCCTGTGCTTTTTGCAGTGGGTTGCGTTCACGGAGGTGGTGTACGAGTTTCTCCAGTTAGTGGGCGTGGCGCCAGCAGGATGACATAGAACCAGAGAAGACCTATGCGACCTGCTGCTGGTCGCCCCGCGCCCACACGAAGGAAGCTCCGGCATTCGCGCTACGTGACAATAAGGACGACGGGCTCCTGCCGCGTTCCGACACCGCCGACACGATTCGCCGCCTGTTCGCTCACAGCTCCGACTTGGGCATCGTCAGTTTCCGCATTGCGGATGAGACCGGCTATACGCAGCGCCGCCACGTTCCCCGGCTCCGTACCGGTCAACCGCTGCGCGCCTCGGAGGTCACCACGTTCCTCGGCGGCGGCAACGCCATCCGCATGGCGGTGGTGGACGATATCGGTACCTGGCCGGAGTCGTTCTTCTACGCGCACGAGGAAACCGACGTGGCGTGGCGGGCGCTGGACGCGGGCTGGCGCATCGAATACCGCCCCGAGTTGGTGTTGCAGCACCATCGGACCTCTCCGACACGCCATGCCGTGTACTTCCGTATGGTCGCCCGCAACCGCGTCTGGCTGGCCAGACGCCACCTGCCCGCAGCTCTGATACCGATCTACCTTGCCACTTGGACCGTGATTACCGTCGTCCGCAGACCTCCTTTGGCCGGGCTCCGAGCGTGGGGCAACGGGTTCATCGAAGGGTGCACCACATCGTGTGGAAATCGCCGCCCAATGCGGTGGAGCACGGTCTGGCGCATGGCACGCTTGGGACGTCCGCCACTGATTTGAGGAGTTCCGACCGAGGCGGCAAAGACGGTCGGCCGATACCGGTGTCAACGGCGTATCCGGCAAGCTCTGCGAACGGACCCGTAAGGCCCGCTTATGCCGCTCACGGAGCGTCTCTTCTTTGTCCCCTGTACGAACCGTGAGCTATTGATCCACTCTTATGCGGCTCCCGTACCGAGGTAGCCTCGGGGACCATCTGGGCCGGGATCCTGTGCTCGGGTTCAGGCAAGAGCCAGGACGGCAGGAGGAACGGGTGACTGGTCAGTCGAGCACTCACGGCATCGAAATGCATCCTGACCGGGTGATCAAAACCTTCGAGTCGTGGAGCCGCGGTGAGCACAAGCAGGAGTGGCGTGCGCTGACCTTGCTCGCGGAGTATGCGCCTGACCTGGCTCCACTGCCGCTGGAGGCCCGTCTGGAGGCAGAGCCTCCCGTGGTGGTGATGTCGCGCCTGGACGGTGTCTCGCTCCGCGGACTGGTTGTCACGTCCGAGCAGATCGAAGCGATGGCCGAGGCGATCACGACTCTGCACCGAGCGGTTCCCATGCGGGTGCTGGCTGACTTGGCGCCTTCCGCATGGAATCCGTCCGTGGCCGTCGCCAAGGCCCAGAGACTCCAAGCAGCAGCCCCCGATCTCGGTGATGATCCGGTGGTAGTCGAGGCGTTCGCCGCCGGCTCGAAGTGGCTCGCCGGTTCCCAACTGGATCAGCTGGCAGTGGAGGTGACCCCTGTGTTCGGGCTCTCCGACAGTAATCTGACCAACTACCTGTGGGACGACAAACGTGTCCGGCTGATCGACTGGGAGGACTCCGGACGCAGCGACCGTGCCTTCGAACTGGCGGAGGTCATCGAGCACATCTCGCAGGTTGACGGTACGTTCGACGGTCCCGCGCTGCTGGCACACCTCGATCTGACCGCCGCCGAGGCGGCTCGGGTGCTGGCCTTTCGACGCCTGTTCGCTTTCTCATGGATGTGCATGCTGGGTCCCGGCAGTCTTTTCTCCGCGCGTAACCCGTGCGGCACCCTGGAGCGTCAGGCAAAACGGCTTCTCGGCTTGCTGAGCTGACAGGTCCCCGCAGGTTATTGAGCAGGCCTGACCTCCGAGATCCCTCCGAGGTGTGGACACCCCTGGCAATGGATCTTGTTCCATAGAGGGAGCCTTCGGGGGCACGACCGTCGAAGTTCGGCGAGGAGTTCAAGCAGGACGCGGTGAGGGTCCGTACGACGGGCTGCGCTGATGTGGCACGGGAACTCGGGATGAACCGCGAGACGTTGCGCACCTGGGTGCGCGAGGCCGAGACCCAGGGCAGTGACATGGGCGACGGCCTGGCCAAGGCCGAGCGCGACGAGCTCGCCCGGCTGCGCAAGCGGGTCGCCGAGCTGGAGGTCGAGAAAGAGATCCTCCGCAAGGCAGCGGCCTATTTTGCGAAGGAGATGGATCGTTGACCAGCCGCTTCAGGTTCATCTCCGCACACGTCGGCTACGGCATCGCGCGGCTGTGCAGGATCCTTAATGTCCGCCGAGGCTCCTTCTCCGCCTCGCTCTTGCGTGTCTTCGGCCCGGACGGTTTGGCGGCCAGGGCTTTCAGCGCCCCCGCATCACAAGCCTTGCGCCACTCGATGATGTGCGAGTGGTACAGCCCTTCGCTGCGCAGCAGCGCACCTTTAGCCCCCGGTTCGGTCGCCGCGTCGTAGGCCTCGACCATCGCCAGCTTGTACTCCGGCGTGAACGAGCGCCGCTTCGGCCGATCCGATCGAGGCCTGTCACCCTTGCCCACCTCACCATCATCGGCGAGATCCCCACGAAGGTCGGCCACAGTCAAGGTCACTGTCTGAAAAATCCTGTTCTCGCCCTGCTTGAGTCACAGAAGACTACTTCGTCCCCAGGTCTCACGAGAGTCTGACAGAGAGGGCCCGGCTGCGCGAAGCCGACGCCGACCACGCACAGATCCAAGCCCTGCTCGGACACGCCTCCATCGAAACCACCGCCCGCTACTTCCGCGCCTCGGCCACCGAGGTCGCCGACCTCATCGACCGCGCCCTCGACTACTGACCCACAACCGACGCGAGCGGCTAGGGTGGTCCGCTGATCACGCTGTCGGCCACCAGGGGTAGTGTGCGACGGCGTTCAGTTATGGCTCGCGTCGCCTGCTGGCTGGATCACGTCCTTCTTTCCAGTTGATCAGCGCCTCGGGGGAGACGCGAGCATAGCGGGCGAGGAAGGCCACGGAGGTGTGGCCAGAGTAGGCGAGCAGAGTTGAGGTGTTGACGCCGTCTTCGGCGGCGTGGGTGAGGGCGGCGCGGCGTAGCTGGTAACGCCATGGTCGAGGATGCGCGGTCCGGCACCCCCGTGAAGGTTGAGGGCACTGCGTCGACTCCCATGGCCAGTCCGAAATCGGGTTTGGCATGACCAGGCTGCTGGGCTTTGACCTGCTGCCCCCGCGTCATGCAGCTACCCCCTAGAAAATGAAATTCCTACCTCACATACATTATTTGCGATATCGCAGTATGGCGGAAAGCGCGACCGCCAAGGTGTAGGCCGCCGCATAAGCCAGGGTGATGTGCAGAAAATCCTTCCACTCGAGTCGCACATTCGCAACGATCATAATTATTGCATAAACGACATTCGCCACGAATAGCTGGAAAACTCCCAGCCAAAACATTCGTCTCAAATAACTGGGTATGGACTCGCTGGCCACAACACCTCCGACCGATGTGCAGGAAGAGTTAAATTCCCGCCGTCGGCGTCATGGCTTGCCGACGGCGGGAATGATTTAATCCATCAGGATCGTCGCTTCTTTAGGAGGTTATTTAGTTTTGAACCGCCGCCGACTCTAACCAGTCGAGAGCCGACTGTCACGCCATCTAGGTGTCCGATGTAGACAGCTTTAGGATGAGTCACCTTCCCCCCCTTGGGAGGATCTTGCCACCAGCTGGTCCATGTACCCCCCGCTAGATTTGGAGTCCACCGGACAACTAGTACTTTTCCTTCTTTGTAAGATGCGTTGATGATCCCTGCTATAGCTACCCCTATGCCAGCTGCCACTGCCCCACAGGCGACTTGAACTCTTTTATCCTTGGCCCAACCGCACATGGAGCCAGCAGCGCCCGCTCCCGCGCCGATGGCACCCAACCATCCAACTTCTTTTACATACTTCGCCTCCGCAGGGGAGAAGACGAAAGTGAATGTGCCCGTTTTCCAGTCGTAGTAGACGCCGAACATGCCGTTGATGTCGGAGCAGTTGATTGGATCTGCGTAACAATATTCGTACGCGTTGGCCGACCCTCGCACGACAGGATCGACTTGCAGGAAGCGTGCCGTGATCGGGTTGTACAGCCGAACCCCCATCAGAATCACCCCGGCGAGAGCATCGGCTGATCTCTGATGACTGCCAAGCCAGCCGTACCGCACAGGGTTGACAGTGTTTTCGGTGCGAGGGAGACCATATTCGGTCTGCTCGAAATAGGCACCTATTCCGCTGGTGAGCGTGCCGGCATCAGCGGTGGCAACGACATCGCCATCCAGGTTGGCCAGTTGCAGAGTGACCTGACCGGTGGAGTACTGGATAGCGCCCAGTCCTCCGGCAATGCCTTCGAGGTTGCGGCTCCATGACCCGTCAGCCTCGGCGATCCAGACGGGTTCGTCACTACTGCTGTCGTAGTGGTTGACCAGGGTGCCCGGACGAGTACCGCCGGTCTGTACCGTGCTGCGGATGCGACCTTCAGGATCGAGGGTGAAAGTACGGTTGATACCGGCCTGCTGCATGGAGGCGACCATGTCATTGGCGTGGTAGCCGACACTTAGATCGCCACCGCCGGAAGCGTGCGCCGCGGGCACGGTGGTGGTGCGGCCAAACGCATCATAGGCATAACCGGGGCTGGTGAGCCGATCGGCCTCGTCATAGGTGTAGGACACGGTGGCCGGGGTGCCCGTGGTGGCGCATTCACCGCTCGCGCCGGGGGCGTAGGTGTCGAGACGGCTGCGGTTGGTGTTCGGGGTGAAGGCGTAGGCGCGGGTGGTGCATCGCTGGTTGTAGGTGTCGGCGACCTTGGTCAGGCGCCCAACGGTGTCGTAGGTGTAATCCTGCCGGCTGAGCGGGCTGGTGGCCTGGGCGATGGTATTGCTGGTACCCGGGGTGTTAGTGAACTCCAGCCAGCGCGTCTGATCCTTGGCATAGGTCAGGGCGACGTTCCGCCCGGCGTTGTCATAGCGATACTCGGCGACCAGCGAGTTCGGGTAAGCCTGCTGGACGAGTTGCCCGTCTTCGCCGTAGACACCCTGAAAGGCGCCGACGCCGGGGGTATCAACCTTGGTGAGCAGGCCCCGGCGCTCCTGGCGGCCCCGGTAGTCCGTACCGTCGTAGGTGTAGGTGGTGGTGCCCTTACCGTCGGTGGCGGTGGCGACCTTGTCGTCGAGGGTGTAGGTGGCGGTGGAGGTGTTACCGTCGGCGTCGGTGTAGGACACCGCACGACCGAAAGCGTCGTAGGCGGTAGTGGTCGATACCGCGCCTGTGGTGACGCCGGTGACCAGGCCGGTGGCCGGATCATAGGTGGTGGTGGTCTCCGGCACCGGGGTGCCGCCTTCGGCCTCCGGGGTCACCGTGGTCTTGAGCCCGATGGATCGTCCGGCGGCGTCGTAGCGGGTGGTCACCGTACGGGTGATTGTTCCGGCGGTTTCGGTGCCGATGGTCGGCAGGCCGAAGTGGTTGTAGGCGACGGCATGTGAGATAGGTAGTGGTTTGCCGGAGGAGGGCTGGGCCTTCGGCCCGCTCTGGCAGACCAGGCCTGCCCACTCGGGTTTGCGGCATTCCGCAGGGCCGGAGCCGTCGGCGGTGTAGTAGGTGGTGACCGTGGTGCCCGCGTCCGCGCCGTTGCTCTGTGGCGTGCGCTCTTCGATCACCTGGCCTTTGGCGTTGTAGCGGGTCTTGCGGACCAGATCGGCCTGCCCATTAACGATGGCAGTGGAGCTGGTCGCACCCCGCAAGTCCCAGCCGGATTTGTCGCCGCTGGAAATCGGGTCGTAGCCGACCTTGGCCGTGCGGGTGTCGGCCGCACCCGGGGTGGCGGTGCCGTCCAGGACGACCGGCCCGTTTTGGGCGGTGGTCACCAGGTGGTAGCCGATGTTCGATTGGGGCTTGCCTTCGTCGTAGGTGAGAGTGGTGTGTTCTCGGACGGTCGCGTACGCACCGGAGGCGAGTTTCACCTGATGGGCCGGACCTTCCTTGGTGAGAAGGTCGCTGTCGGTGTTGTAGGTGTTCACCAACGCCAGCAGGTTGGCCCGCTCGGCCGAGTCGCTGCGGCCGCTCACGTACGGGTCGGTGTCGGCTGTCGGCGTCAGTGCCTGAGCACGGTTGCTGGCCGACAGTTCCCAGACGGTATTGCCCTTGTCGTCATAGCGGTTAGATCCGACCTGCCAGGCTCCGGCCCCATAGTTGGCGACGTTGACCGGACGGCCGTTGACATCCATGTAGCTGATCTCGCTGTGCTCCCAGTCGCTCGCTGTCGGCTGATAAGCGCCACTGCTACCTTGTACAGGTAAATGCGAGGCAGGGAACACAGCCGTGCCTATGGTGGGTAGGTCCACAGCCTGACCCCACTTCGCCGTCTGCGTCATGGTCAGGTCGATGGGTGCGCCGGTGCCGCCGATCGGCACATCGTAGGCAACCGCCCATGTGGGGTCGACAGCGCCGCCTTCGCGCTGGACATGGGCCAGGCGACCACTGGTGTCGTACTCCATCCGCCAGGGCGCCAGTCCCGGCGGGGTGATCTGGGAGATACGGCCCTCGGCGTTGTAGTAGTAGGTCGCCGTCAGAGCAGTGCGTGGGTCGGTGACCTGGCGCAGGTGACCGGTGGAGTCGTAGAGGTAAGAGGTGAGTACGGTGGTCTTCATCGCGTTCGACTCGGGATCGAAGGCGGTGAAGGAGACGTTCTTGGCCAGGTCCTTGTAGTCACCCCAGCCGGAACCGGTGCCGGTCGCGGTAGTTGTCGCCGCGTAGGTAATTTCTAGTGCACGGCAGCCGGCCACGAGTGTCGCACCACACGTCACCCCGGTAGGGGCTGGAGCCAGAACGCGAGTCACTCGGCCCTGACCATCACGGTAGTAGGTGACTGCGGACTCCGTAGCGGGTCCCTCAGCGCGGGCGATGACCCATTTGCCGTTCGACTTGGTGTAGGTGGTCTTCGCCCCGCTGGCGTCGTTGACGATTAGTTCCTCGGCGCCTGCTGTGATCTTTGAACCGTCGGCCGCGTCACCGATCCCGGAGAAGATTTCCCCGTTACGGACGTAGGTCAGGGTTTCTCCACTGGATCCCACAAGCTGCATGGAGTCGGCTGTGCTGGTGGGCGCGAATTCCGCGATGCCGGATGGAGCCGCTGGGAATCCAGCACGCCACCCTGGGCCGAAGATCTTGTTCTCCGCCAGTTGCTCGTCCTGCCGGTTGGCCGCGGGATTAAGAGTGGTCAGAGTGCGGCTGACCTCGACACCGAACAGGCTTGCATCAGAGGCCTTCAGGGAGAAGTCGCCGGTCTGCAACGCGACTTCACCGGGACCGATCTTGGCGGTGGCGTAGGAGCCACCGAACGCTGAGCGGTCCAAGGTGACAGTGACCGGCTTTGAACATGCTTCCGCGGCGGACCCACCGGACAGGCATGCCCGTAGCTCTACCGCACCATCGGCGATATTGGCATCACCAAGGGTCTTGGCCAGGTCCCATGACAGTTCGGAGAAGTCCTTGGAGGTGTCGGTACGGGTCTGAGGCCATGAGGCGATCGGCTGCCCCGAGCCGGGGATGGTCACGTCGGCCGGCGGCACAGCCGAGTATGTGGTGGCTCCTGAACCGGCTTTGCGGTACTCATACCGAATCGAGGTGCGAGTGGAAGGTCCGGCACCGATCAGGGAGACCGATCGCTGCGTGCGGGACTTGTCCTTAGGGCTGGTCATCCCGCCCGGGCCGATGCCGAAGCTGGCAACGAATGCCGTTGAGGTGTTGTGCGCCTTGTCTCGTGCTTTGGCGTAGAAGGCGTGTCGGCCGTCTGGGAGGTCAGCGATGTCGACATAGACGGTGGCGAACTTTTTAGAGGTCATATCACTGGCGGTTTGCGCGTTAGGTGTGGACGGGTCGTCCATTCCCCACAGGAACTCGATCGTGTCCATGCTCGGAGTGGAGAGATCGCATCCCACAAGCTGCTCACCTGTGGTGCGGGTGAGCCAGTAGCCACCGTCGAAAGAGCAAATATCGGAGTTTGCGGGGGCTTGCGGTGGTGTGGCGTCCACTTCGAGTACCTGCCATGGTGACCAGGCCGAGTAGTCGGTGCCGTTGTAGGAACGTACCCGCCAGCGGATCTTCGTCCCGTCAGGGATCTTGCTGGCTGGGACGGCGACCTTGGCTTCCGCGCCGGCCTGGATCCCTGAGACGCTGCCCGACCACAGTTGCCCGGTGGTGCCGGACTCCGGGTCGCGCTCGACGACGTAATCAGCCCGAAGCAAGCCGCCTTGCGGGTTGTTCACCCAGGCGCGCAGAGTCGGCGTGGTGGTGTTGGTGTAGATCTTCTGATTCACCACGGCGACCGGAGTGGTCCGCGCCCCTTGGGTGGACGGCGTGGCCCCGTAGGTGACGACCAGCTTGGGGGCGTACTGCGCCCCGTCGGAAGAGCTGTAGAACATGCGGGAGTAGGAGTTGCGCTCGTAGACGGGGTCTTCGGTGACCAGCCGAAGCATCACTCCATGCCTGGGTGCTCCGGAGGCCCACGCTTGAACGATTTCCGTCATCGGCCATGTCCATGTTCCAACGGGTACGCCTTGGGCGCAGGAGGCGGGCTCCTGCCCTAGTTGCTCGCCGCTGGTCGTTGTCGTCGGGCCAGGCCAGTTCGCTCCAGAACCAGTGGAACTGGTGGCACGCTGGACCTTGACGGTCTGCCCGGTGAAACAGCCCCAGCTTTCGTAGCCGCTCTGCAACTCCATCCGCGCATCGGTGATTACCTGACCGACGAGGGACGTGGTGTTGAAGTTCAATACAGCGCGCTCGAACAGGCGCGTGTTGGCCTGGTACCAGTCATTGGTGCCCACCACGAGTCCGCCGTGTCCGCTGTTTGGTGACCGGACGGTCCACTCACCATAGGCCGAGAGCGTCACCGTAGGGTCAACCGTGACCGGGTACTGCGTATCTGGATCGGCCAGGAACTTCGCGTCGGGCTTCAACAGCAGCGTCTGCTGTCCGTCCTGGACTTCGATGCTGGTGTCGATCTCGGCTTGCTCGCGTTCCGTTCCCGCAGGTTGTGCGGTGTTGGCGGCAGGCGAGTCGTACATGAACGGTTCGGGCGCGGAAGCGACGATCTTGCCCTTGGTGTTGGTGAACTTCAGGCCACCCTGCTCGGTCATGGCGAGCTTCAGGCCGTCGGTCTTCACCGGGATCTTGAACTCCACCGGGCCAGGCGGGCGTTCGCGAAGGATCACATCGTGGCGGAATCCCGTAGGTAGTGCGGTGACGACAAGGTCGGCGTTGGGGCCTGCGGCATTGGGGTAGGTGGCGACGTTGCCCTTGATCGTCGGCTTGGGCAGCTCGGTGGGCCATCCCAGGGTGAACGACTGTTTGTCGTCGTAGGTCATCTTCGCCATCGGCCGGTCTTGCCCGCCGGCGGAGAATTCCAGCTCCGCTTTGGCCGCGCGTGGCCGGAGCACGCCGTTGTCCTCGATCAGGGTGGTGTCAACCGGCACCCATTTATCCCCCTGCTGGACCCGGGCGATACCGCTCACGGTTTCAGCGGTGAAGGTGGAGTTCGGGTTGGCGTAGGTGAGAGTCGATTCCGTCGTCTCGTCGGTGATCAGGACACGACTGTTTTGCAATCGCGCTGTCAGCGCCGCTGACACTCGATCCGGGCGCTCGCTTACCTGTTTGGTTGGGGGCGACTTCGGCTGCGGGGTTGGCGAGGTCGCTGATGCTTCGGCCACCTGTGCTGATGAGGTCAGGAGAGCGGTTGTGAGCCCCATGATGAGGACTCGTTCGAGTGATGTACGCCGGCGTACCGGTGTGGAAGAGCGGACCGATAGGGGGGAGTCCACCCAACCTCCATTCAGAAATGAGGAGCAAAACGATCAAACTGTATAAGCAAGATCAGAAGTCAACTAGGGTGATTAACATCACAAAAAGTGCATATCGGGTAGAGGTTTAGCGCGAGAAGAAAACGGTCATCCCGAACTGGGCTGTAATCGAAAATGCCTGACGCAGTGCACCGTGATCAAAAGGTGCTTTCATCGGCAAGAAAGCGGGCAACGCGATTTACGCACGCTCATAAGCCATGCTGCCAAGCGATACGAGAGTGTCAGTGGATGCGTCATGGGAGCGTCAGTGATGCTCAGTTATGCGTGATGTGCTGACCGGGCGGGTCTGCTGGCCGCTAGATGGAGGGCTTGGCCTAGCTCGCGAAGCCGTCCAAGGCGGTGGAAATCGCCTTGGCCATGGTGGTGCTGCCGGTGTGCCCGGAGTCGTCCACCACGACGAGCCGCGCGTTAGGCCAGACCTGAGCCAGTTGCCAGGAGTTCTCCAGCGGCGCGCCCAGGTCGAAGCGGTCGTGGATGAGCACGCCGGGGATGCCGGCCAGCTTGTGCGCGTCGCGCAGCAGGACGCCTTCCTCCAGCCAGGCGGCGTTGGAGAAGTAGTGGGCGCAGATACGGGCGAAGGCGAGCAGAGCGGCGGGCGGGCGGTCGCTGTAGGCGTTCGGCTTGCCGTTGACCTTCAAAGAGATCACCGCGTCATCCCATGCCGTCCAGTCGTGAGCGGCCTTGGCCCGCACGGCCGTGTCGGGGTCGGACATGAGCCGCGCGTAGGCGGCCAGCAGGTCGCCGTCACGCTCGGGTGCGGGGACGCACTCGCGGAAGCGCTGCCACTGCTTGGGGAAGAAGCGGCCGACGCCGCGGTAGAGCCAGTCGATCTCGGAGCGGCGGGTCATGGTGACGGCCACGATGACCATCCCTGACACCCGCGCTGGGTGGGCTTCAGTGTAGGCGAGCATCAGCGTGGAGCCCCAAGACCTGCCGTAGAGCAGCCACCGGCCGACACCGAGATGCTCGCGCAGCCGTTCCATGTCGGCGCAGGTGGTGGGTGGCGTTGGCGGTCAGATCAGCAGCCGGGGCACTGGCGTGGGGCAGGCTTCGGCCGCAGTTGCACTGGTCGAACAAGATGATGCGATGGCGCTCGGGGTCGAAGCTGCAGCGTCGGCTCGGAGTGCAGCCCGCGCCGGGGCTGCCATGGACGACGAGGGCGGGCTTGCCCTCGGGGTTGCCGCACATCTCCCAGTAGACGAGGTGGCCGTTACCGGTGTCGAGGTGACCGTGCTCGTAGGGCTCGATCAGAGGATGCATCGCTCGAAAATATCCGTGTCGCGACCACTGGCGCTCTCGTGACGCCGTCACTGACGTCCGATGTCGCAGCCCGCTGACACTCTCATGCCGCTTGGCACCCGGGACTCCTAGGGCTCCCCGCGGGGCCGCGTGAAATGAGGTGCTCTGCGGTACTCGTCGGGCGTCGATCTCCCTGGCCCTGCCTAGCCGAGAGTTGAGCACCACGACCCGGTCGGCGAGCAGCACCGCCTCCTCGATTTTCGGTGCCGAACTTGATCAAATCTTTTTGATCAAGTTCGGCACCTGTCCAAGGCCGTTCTCCCTGCCGAATCTTCGCCCGAGCCATCCGTTCTCAGGCGACCTCGACCATCTGCTCGACGTCGTCCAGCGGGCGCAGCTCGTCGGCGTAGCTGACCGAGACGCGGCGCATCACGCCGCTGTCGCTGATCGAGTACTGGCCCAGGCGCCAGAGCGGCGGCGAGTAGGCGTGGATCGAGACGCTGCCGTGCACCGCGCCGTTCAGCCGGTGGATGTGGTCGGGGCCGAAGGAGAAGGACTCGCCCTGGGAGATCGCGGTCTCCAGGTGCTCGCCGCCGATCCGGGGGTTGCACTCCAGAAGCGTCCCGGCCACCACCCGGACCGCGCCGGAGGAGGTGTCGTGGTCGTGCCAGCCGGTGTCGTCCTCGGGCCGCCAGCACAGCAGCCAGATGTCGACGTGGGAGTCACGGTAGAGGGAGGCGTAGTGGCGGCCCCCCTCCTCGGGGAACTCGACCTGGTCCTCCCACCGGGAGGGGTCGGCGGCCAGCTCGTTGACCAGGTCGAGCAGCTCGCGCCGGTCGAGGACGCGGGCGGGCAGGGCTTCGTAGCTCATCAGGACTCACCGCCGGACGGCTTGGAGCCGCGGCTGTCCACTCGCCTGGCGATCTCGCCGTACGGGGCCGTCGTCGCCGGGAGCGCACAGCTCTCACGGCCCTGGGACTGGTTCACTAACGCGACTCCTTTCGATCCAGTAGACGGTTGGGATTGGTGACCGCGATGGCGTGCCAGGCGGCGTCGCCGAGTCCCGGGTCCGGGGCGGCGGCATAGGGCTGGTCGGAACCGCTGACCACGACGTCGACGCCGAGCTCGCGGATGATCGCGTCGATGGCGCGCGGGCCGTAGGAGGAGGTCTCCAAGAAGATGCCGGGGTCGACCTGCCCCCGGCCCTCCCCGCCGCGGTTGGCCAGGCGCTCGGAGTGGAGCGGGGCCAGCCCGGCGAGCAGTGAGAAGCAGACCCGCAGGCGGGGGTGGCGGGCCCGGCCGAAGGCGGCGAAGGCGTACCAGGCGGCGTGCATCTGCTGCACGTACGGCACGACGGCGGGCCACCAGCCGGGCACCCCGGCCCCCTCGGGTTCCTCGGCCTCGGGGGCGGGGCCGGGGTGCACGAAGAGCGGCAGGTCGCGCTCGGTGAGCGCGTCGAGCAGCGGGGCGACCCTGGCCAGGCCCGCGGCGTCGCGCACGGCGGTCGCGGGCAGCTGGAGCCCGGCGAACCTCCGCCCCGCATGCCGGGTGTCGAGGCTTCTGGCGAGCCTGTCCGGATCGATCTCGCTGAGGCAGGTCGCCGCCCAGGCGCCGAACGGCGCGGGCAGGGCGAGGGCGTCCTCGTGGTAGGCGTCGATGATCGGCCAGGCGTCCTCGGGCGGTAGCGATTCGATGCCGAGCGGGCTGGACAGTGACACCAGGGCGAGGGCGAGGTCCGAGTTCAACGCGAGGCGCGCGGCGAGGTCGTGGTCCGCGGGGTTGACCTCGTAGGGGGGCTCGCCGTCCGTGTGGAGGGTCCAGCCGTCGAGGCGGGGGGCGGCCGTGCGGCGCCTGAGCGCGTCGACGAAGGCGGGCGTCCACAGATGCTGGTGAACGTCGACGGTCACAGCCGTCCTCCTCCCGGCCTATCGAGGTATTCCCTACCTACAATATAGGTAACCGCTCTCACCATGGTACATCCAACAGTGACACGGTTCAGTGAACCGTTTCAGTGAACCGTTTCACCTACTATTATGTCAATACCTCCGGAAAGATGTGATCCGCCCTGGAGCGCGCTCCCAGAGGCCCTGAGGAATAGGCTGGTCCGATGCCCCAGCCTCGGAAACGAGCGACCATACGTGAGGTGGCGAAGGCCACCGGCCTGTCACCCGCCGCCGTCTCGTACGCGCTGCGCGGCATGCAGGTCTCGGAGGAGACCATCGAACGGGTGCGCCAGGCCGCGGCCGAGCTCGGCTACGAGGCCGATCCCATCGCCCGCGCGCTGGCCAGCGGCAGAACCGGCATGATCGGCCTGCTCTGCGGCTCGCTGGAGGATCTCTGGCAGCAGGCGCTGGCCGTCGGTATCGGCCGCGCGCTCAAGGACAACGACCGCTACGCCCTGATCCTGGACGCCGCGGGCGATCCCGCCAGGGAGCACACGCTCGCCAGGCAGCTCCGCGACCAGCGGGTGGACGCGCTGATCGTGCAGCCGGTCGACCCCGCGGCACCGCTCTGGGCCGAGCTGTGCGAGGGGCTGCCGGTGGTGTCGATCGGTGACGCGCTGGCCGGCGCGCGCGCCGCGGGCGAGGTCGTCTTCGACAACAGGGCCGGGGTGACCCTGGCCCTGGAACACCTGCGCGAGCGGGGGCACCGGCGCCTGGCCGTCCTCACCTCGACCAGGGCCAGCACCCCCGACAGGCCCGCCGACGTGCACGTCATGGCCGAGGCCGGGCGGCTGGATCTGGACATCGAGCTGGTCACCGCCCCGCAGTCGCCGGCATCCGCTACCAGGGTCGCCGGCGAGATGCTCGACGCCGGGCACCGGGCGTTCTTCTGCTTCGCCGACTCGATCGCCTACGGCGTCTACGCGGCCTCGGCCGAACGGGGGCTGGTCATCCCGTCGGAGGTGTCGGTGATGGGCTACGACGACCACCCCATGTCGGGTCTGCTCACCCCCGGCCTGACCACCGTCGACTGGGACATCGACGGCATCGTCCGCGCCGCCGTCCGGATGGTGGTGGCCGCCGCCGACGGCAACCCGCGCCGCCGCCGCATCGTCCAGGCCCCCCAGCTCCACGAGCGCGGCTCGGTCGGCTGACCGGCGGGGAGTCAGCGAACGGCGAGGCCGGGCAGGAGCCCGCGTGCCACGTCGAGGTCGGCGTCCAGCGGGCGGTCGTCCAGCGCGGGATCGAGGGGCAGGTCGCAGGGGATGCCACGCAGGCGCAGGGTCCGTACGGAGGCCACCAGCTCGCAGGCCAGGACGATCTCCAGCGGCTCGACGGCGGCGAGCGCGGAGCGGGCCGCCTGCGGGGTGAAGCTCGCGTGGTCCTCGGTCCCCAGGGAGAGCACGGCGCCGCCCAGGGTGACGGGGGCGGCCAGATGGCGCAGCTCGGCCAGGGCGGAGTGCGCGACGTATTCGAGGATCATCACCCCGGAGCCGCCGGGGCGCTCGGCGAGGAAGGGGAGCAGCCCCGTGTGGGCCGGGTCGTTCAGGGTGGCGAGCCTGGCGGCGCTCACCGTCGCGGTCTGCACGAGCGCGGCCCGCAGGGCGTCGAGGGCGAGCGCGACCCGTGCCGAGTGGAAGTTGCCGTTGTGCCAGGCCCGGCCGTCGGCGATCAACGGGTTCTCCGGGGCCGCGTTCATCTCCTCGGCGACGGTCCGCTCCGCGTGGTGAAGAGCGTCGAGTGCGGCCCCGTGGACCTGTGGGAAGGCGCGGTAGCCGTACGGGTCCTGCACGCGGCGCGGGCTGGTGGCGCCGACCAGGTCGCGCAGCTCGGCCGCGACCGAGGTCTGCTCGGGGCCGCGCTGCACGACGGGGGAGAGCGGTTCCAGCGAGGCCTCGACGGCCAGGAAGGAGCGGGCCGCGACCGCGGTGGCGGCGGACAGCAGGACTTCCAGGCGATGGCAGGCCAGTGCCGCGTCCGCCAGGGTCGCCGCACCCGAGCTGATGAACGGCAGCGCGTCACCGGCGGCGAGCGCGAACCGGGGTACGGGCTCGTCGGCCCGCGTTCCGGCGGGGGGCCCGGTCTGTGTGCCCTCGGTCTGTGCGCTCCTGGAGGGAGGTCTCCAGGCAAGCTCGCCCACCAGGCAGAGCGCGGTGGTGGCCAGGGCGGTGAGGTCGCCGGTGCCGATGGCGCCGTAGGTGCGGATCGGCGGGGTCAGGCCCCGGTTGACGGCGGCGGCGAGTACCGGCAGGAGTGCGGGGTCGACCCCCGAGCCGCCGGCGAGCAGCTGGTTGAGGCGGACGACGAGGGTGGCGCGGGCACGGAACTCCTCGATCCGCGGTCCCGCGCCGCCCGCGTGGCTGCGGAGCAGGTCGAGACCGGCGGCCTCGGTCTCCACGTCCTTGTTGGCGCCCACACCGGTGGTCCGGCCGTACACCGGCCCTTCGAGCAGGGCGGCCGTCCGCCATGCCGCCCGCGCGCGGGCCGTGGAGCCCAGCGCGACCCCGGAGCCGTGAGCCGCCCGATCGACCTGCTCGCAGGTCAGGTGGGCGCCGTCAAGGAGGACGACCATCGGCTCAGTCGCCGACGATCGCGTCGAGGATCAGGTCGAGGATCCAGCTGACCAGGCCGATGACGATCGCGCCCCAGAACGCGGGCCAGAAGCCCTCCACGTGGAAGGGCAGGCTGAGCTCCTTGGCGATCCAGCTGGTCAGCAGGAGCAGTCCGGCGTTGACGACCAGGGCGAACAGGCCCAGCGTGAGGATGTAGAAGGCGCAGCCGAGCGTCTTGATGATGGGCTTGAGAACGGTGTTGACGACCCCGAACACCAGGGCGACGGCGAGGAGCGTGCCGATCTCCTTGACGGGGGTCTGCGCGGACACCGTGATGCCGTCCACGAGCCGGGTCGCCGCCCACAGGGCGGCGGCCACCACCAGTATTTTGATGATTATCTTCACGTTTGGGCATCCTCGCATGGATGGTCGGGCGGGCGGCAGATCTGCAGCCCGAGGTGGATATATAAGGACACTAGACACTTTGCTGGTCGGCTGAGCGCCTGCTGATCCGATCGATACCGAGCGCCACGGGCACGGCGATCATGGCGGCCGGGGTGGCGGACCGCGTCCCGGCATCCGTGCAAAGTTTCGCATCCATGACCAGATGCGGTCACGAAAGTGGCGAGATCTTGTCAGGTGCGTCGCCGCCTCGCGAGGAGGACCGCTACCGGATGGGAAAGTCCCAGATGAGAAGCGCGAATCGCCGAGGGGGGCCTCATCATGTCGGACGACCGACCATCCAGCGGCCGATCAGGAGATCAGTCCACCGGAGGCGGGACGGAACCCGGAAGCCGGCCCGTCCCCAAGCCGGGCCCGAGGCCCGGTCCCGCCCCTAAACCCGGCCCGGCTCCCAAACCCGGCCCCGTCCCCAAGCCGGGCCCCGGGGCCGGCCCAGGTTCGGCTCCCAAGCCTGGCCCTGGCCCCAAGCCGGGCCCCAAGCCCGGTCCCGGATCCGGCCCCGGCCCGGCTCCCAAACCTGGCCCCGTCCCCAAGCCGGGCCCCAAGCCTGGCCCCGGGGCCGGCCCAGGTTCGGCTCCCAAGCCCGGCCCCGTCCCCAAGCCGGGCCCCAGACCCGGCCCCGGAACCGTGCCGGAGACGGGAGCCGGGGGTGGCACCGGCGCCGGGAGGACCGCCGCAGCCGGGACCGCCGCCGTGAACGGGACGTCGGCGCGTGCCGCCGGCCGTACGGTGTCGCGGGAGATCCGGCTGGCGTCGCGGCCCTCGGGCTGGCCGGTCCCGGAGAACTTCGAGCTGGCCGAGGTCGAGTCGCCCCCTCCAGGGGAGGGGGAGATCGGCGTCCGCAACCTCTTCATGAGCGTCGACCCGTACATGCGGGGACGTATGAACGACGCCGAGTCCTACACCCCGCCCTTCCGGATCGGCGCCCCCCTCGACGGCGGGGCCGTCGGCGAGGTCGTCGTGTCGCGCTCGCCGGACCTCGCCCCCGGCGACATCGTCACCCACGGGTACGGCTGGCGCGAGTACGCCGTGCTCGACGCGGGGCAGGCCCGCAAGGTCGAGGAGGTCCCGGGCGTCCCGCTCTCCGCCTACCTCGGAGCACTGGGCATGACCGGCCTCACCGCGTACGTGGGCCTGCTCGACATCGCGCGATTCAAGGAGGGCGAGGCGGTGTTCGTGTCCGGCGCGGCGGGGTCCGTGGGCAGCCTGGCCGGGCAGATCGCCCGGCTGAAGGGCGCCTCGCGCGTGGTGGGCAGCGCCGGGTCGCCGGAGAAGATCGCGTACCTGATCCGCGATCTCGGCTTCGACGCCGCCTTCAACTACCGCGACGGCCGGATCGGTGAGCAGCTCGCCGAGGCGGCCCCCGGCGGGATCGACGTCTACTTCGACAACGTCGGCGGTGACCAACTGCAGGCGGCCATCGACGAGCTGAGGACGTACGGCAGGGTCGCGATGTGCGGCGCGATCTCGGTCTACAACGCCACCGAGCCGGTACCGGGCCCGAACAACCTCTTCCTGGCCGTGGGGAAGCGGCTCACCCTGCGGGGATTCATCGTCTCCGACCACCAGGCGCGGCTGCCCGACATGGTCGCCGAGGTGGGCGCCTGGCTCCGCGAGGGCAGGCTCGTCTCGATGGAGACCGTCGTCGACGGCCTGGAGAACGCCCCGCGGGCGTTCATCGACATGCTCCGCGGCGCCAGCACCGGAAAAATGGTGGTCAGGCTGGTGCGCTGACTGCGCGTACCGTCGATTGCGCATGATGGTCACAATCTCGGGGCAGAAGGGGCGTGAGGGGGTGGGTCTGTTGGAAACGGATGAGCTTGAGTCGCTATCGGCCCAGGAACTGCATGATCGCGCGGTCCACTACGCCGTGCATCACGGAGATCTCGGCTTTCTGTGGGAGTTGCTCTCCTTGATCCCGGCGGCGGAGGCGTCATCGGGGCACGGGGAGGAGACGACCAACGACCTCAGCCGGATCTCGGCCCTGCTCAGTGACGCCATGGTCTCGGGTCACGGGGAGCTGGGTGACGCGCTGCGCCCGTTCTACATCGAATACCTGTCCAAACATCCCGATGCCTGAGGCGGCCGTCCTCCCTCTGTAGGGTGATCCGCAGATCGAGGAAGGCCGAAAAGGAGCGTCATGGCGCAGGTGAGGGTGGAGCGGACCGAGGACGGGTTCGTGGCACGCAACGACCGCGGAGCCGAGGTCGCCATGGGCAGTGGCGACGAGCAGGGGACTTTCACCCCCGTCGAACTGCTGCTCGCGGCGCTCGGCGGCTGCAACATCGTCACGGTGGAGCCGCTGACGGCCCAGCGTGGCCACCGCATGGTCCGCCTGGCGATGACCGTTCAGGCGGAGAAGATCGAGGCGAGCAGGCTGGGGCCGATCACCATCAGCTACGACGTGGAGCTGCCCGAGGGCGACGAGAAGGCCGCCGAGGTGCTCCGCGCGGTGGCCCACCGCGTCGAGGAGAAGTACTGCACGGTGAGCCGGGCACTGCGGGAGGAGACCGAGGTCGGCCTCGAACTCCCCTGACCCAGGCCCGAGGTGGCCGATCGGCTCCCGGTCCGAGTCCGAAGCAGGCCGATCTACCTCCGGGAAGCCGGATTTTCGGGTATCCGGCGGGGGTTGACGGAGGCTTCGGTGATACCGGGTCAAGGTTGGGTGTAGGCGCAAAATCAACCTTTGGATGACGCGCCCGTTACATTTAGCCAGGTAGTGTTGTTGCAGGTCAAGGGGTCTGCGAAGCCCGGGGGGAGCGTTGCAGAGACTTTTCACCGGAAAAAGGACGCGAGGGGGATCGCGTTCCTGAGCGGAGCCGCCGGAGTCTTGGGGGAGACGATGGCAAAGCCCGCGAGGAGATCGGGGTCGGACAGTTGGGGGACTGTCCGGCCCCGAGTCTATTCCGGAGCAGGACGGCCGCCGGAGTCCTGAGGGAGACGATGGCAAAGCCCGCGAGAAGATCGGGGCCGGACGGTTGAGGGACTGTCCGGCCCCGAGTCTGTGTACGGGACCGGACAGCCGAGAACGGCCCGGCCCCGATCTTCTCGCGGGGAGCCGGGCGGCGGTCAACCGAGGTGCGGTCGCGCCGGAGCTGCTGCTAGAGTTACCCCCGTCGCAAGCGCCGCTAGCTCAGTTGGTTAGAGCAGCTGACTCTTAATCAGCGGGTCCGGGGTTCGAGTCCCTGGCGGCGCACTTGCAAGAAGCCCAGGTCGGCATCGTCGGCCTGGGCTTCTTCGTTTGCCGGCCAATCTGACGACGAGCCCTCCGGCCACCTGGAATGTTCGTTGGAGGGCCTCGCTGACCGGGCTCGAACCGGCGTCCACCCGGTCCCGAGCCGGGCGCTCTACCTCTGAGCTACAGCGAGGCCATGTCCATCGTGTACGGCACCGCCGGCCGGGCTCGAACCGGCGCCCACCTGGATGAAGAGCCAGGCGTTCTACCTCTGAACTACAGCGGGCCGCACCCCAGTGTGCTCGATACCGCGTGGCGGACGCCACCGAATAACGGCGGCGTCGCCGACGGGCTCGCACCGGCGTTCATCCGATCCGAAGCCCGGCGGCGCCACCGCTTACCTACGGCAGGGCCGCCGGCCTATTTTCCCGGAAGGTCCGTGGCGGGCAGATCGCCGACCACCACCCCGGAGGCCAGCCCGTGGCGGACGTCGGCGGCCAGTTCGGGCTTCACACTCCTGCCGCTGAACATCCCGGCACGCCGCAGCAGGGCCGCCCACACCGGATCGGCGATGCTCACTCCGTGCACCAGTTCGGGCGTCGGCCGGAACACCGCCACCCCACGTCGAGCCGCGGGCGCGGTCCAGCCCGTCCGCGCCGGGTCCAGCCCGGCCGTACGGCAGGCCGCCTCCACGACGGCACGCGTGCAGGCCGCGGTGCCGTCCAGCACCTCCCAGGGCGGCGGCAGCGCCGCCCACACCGCGGTGTTGGGGTCGACGTCGCCGCCGGTGCCGCGATGCCAGGCGGCCAGGTCGGCGGCCATCAGGCGCATCACCTTGCCCGGACAGGCCACCTCCAGCAACTCCAGCGCGTCCAGCGATGCCAGGCAGGCCAACCAGCCGGCCCGAGCCGCGTTGTAGGCGACCGCCAGGTTGTTCCACGTGGTGGAGTCGTCGCCGGGCCGTACGATCATCGTGGTGCGGTCGGTGCCGGGGTTCCAGCGGGCGCGTAGTACGTCGGCGCTGTGCCGCATGGCGGCCGACCACTGGCCAAGCAGCCGTCCACGCTCCTCGTCGGTCAGGCGTTCCAGGACGTCAGGGGCCGTCCGTGCCTGGGCGATCATCCACCAGTCGCTCCGGTCCGTGCATCGGTCGAGCAGGACCTGGGCGATCTCGTCGAACGGGTTCTCCCGCCCGGACAGGCTGAACTCCCGGCGCACCTTGCGCCGCGCGGTGTAGTACGCCACGAAGCACGCGGCGTCGACGTCGGTGATGAACCGCTCCACTGGGATGTCCGCGCCGAAGCCGGTGACACCCACCATGAGCAGGCGCCGCTTGTCCTGCTCGGTGCTCAGCGTGCCCGCCTTGGCGGCGACCCGGCCCAGCAACCTGAACCGGCGGTTGTACTGCCGCTTGGACAGATCCATGCCCGCCGCCTCCCGGGCGTCCCGGTTGAGCCGGTCGGCCAGGAAGTCACTGCGGTCCGGCGTCCACCGGATCTCGCGCCCCATGTTCGCCGCGAACTCCAGCAGCGATTCGGGATCGTCGGGGTCGACCTCCGCCGACCGTTCGAACAGGCGGCTCACCGCCGCGACCTGCCGGGCACCACCTACCGGCCTCGCGTAATCGGTGGACATCGAGGAGAACCAGCCCTCGCGGCGGGAGGAGTGCTTGGCCGCACGCTCCAGCACCACACGCTCGCGCCGCGACAGCTGCCCGTCCAGTGTTCGCAGCACCAGGTCGGCGACGTCCTCGGGCCGATACCGCCGATCCAGCGAGCCGTGCAACTCGGTGAGGATCTCTCGGCGGGACCGGTCTCTGTCCTTGTCCTTGCGGAACGTCATGGGAGTCATGATCCCGGCTGGTTCGATTCGACTTCGACTGGTTTATCCGGTCGCAGCTATCGGAGGGTCTGAACCGGAAGGCGGGGAGACACATGATCCCTGTGAAGGCCGTGAGTTCCCGGTCTGGTTCTCAGGGGCGGATCGTCGGCTGCGATCACGCCACTCCACCTTGGTTTTCCTGCCATACCCTGGCTCCGGTGGGCCCAGAACGGGGGATCAGCGCGGATGAGTCACGGCTGGACGGACAGGTCCACCACGGCGGAACTCCTGGTCGCGGCCCAGGCCGGTGACGGCGACGCCTTCGGACGTCTGGTCGGACCGCTGCGGGATCAGCTGCACGCGCACTGCTACCTGATGCTGGGATCCGTCCATGACGCCGAGGACGCCGTACAGGAGACCCTGGTCCGGGCTTGGAACAGCCTGGAGCGGTTCGAGGACCGGGGGTCGATCCGGCCGTGGCTGTACCGGATCGCGACCAACAGATGCCTGACCCTGATCGAGCGCAGGGGGCGCCGCGAGCTTCCCGCCGATCTGAGCCCGGAAGGCGCGCCGCCGGTCGAGGCGATGTGGCTCGAACCCTACCCCGACCACCGGCTGAGCCCGGAGACTCGAGTGGTGGCCCTGGAGAGCGTGGAGCTCGCGTTCGTCGCCTCGCTGCAGCACCTGTCGGCCCTGCAGCGAGCTGTCCTGCTGCTGCGCGACGTCCTCGGGTTCGCGGCCCGCGAGGTCGCCGACCTGCTGGACACCACGGTCGCGGCGGTCAACAGCGCGCTGCAACGGGCCAGAAAGGTCCTCGACGGCCTGCTTCCGGCGACCACCCAGCGGGCAACCCTGGACGCGATGGGCGAGACGACGCGGCGGGAAGTGGCCCGGCGGTACGCGGCCGCGTGGGAGGCCGGGGACATCGAGGCCGTCGTGGCGATGCTGACAGACGACGCGAGGTACTCGATGCCACCGTTGACGGCCTGGTACGAGGGCCACGACGGCATCCGGACGTTCCTGGCCGAGGCGATGTCGGGCCGGCGGTGGCGCTTCCTGCCGACGCGGGCGAACGGGCAGCTCGCGTTCGGCACCTACCTGTGGGACGAGGACAGGGGCGTTCACGTCGCGGCGGGCCTGGACCTGCTCGTCCTGAACGGTACGAAGGTCGCCGAGGTGGTCTCCTTCCTGGACGCGGAGCTCCCGGCGTTCGGCCTCCCGGCGGAGCTGCCCGGCTGACCGGTTTCGGCTGACCGGCTGGGACCGATCCGGCGGCGCGCGATGATTTTCCGGTCCGGCGCGGGTTGTAGTCCTGACAGGATCGTCAACCGGGAAAGGACCGGGCCGAAGAATGCCTGCTGACGAGGAACAGATCCGGATTCTGGTCGAGAACTGGGCCGAGGCGGTCCACAGGGGCGACATGAGCGGCGTCCTCGCGGACCACTCGGAGGACATCGTGATGTTCGACGTGCCGCCACCGTACGAGGGTGTACGCGGTATCGACGCCTACCGCGAGTCGTGGCCGCCCTTCTTCGCCTGGCAGAGACAGGGAGCCCTGTTCCAGATCGACTCGCTGGACGTCACCGCCGGTGACGACATCGCCTACGCGCACGCCCTGCTGCGCTGCGGAACGCGGGAGGATCTCGCCGACCGGCCTGAGAACCGCCTGAGGCTCACGCTCGGCCTGCGCAAGGAGCACGGCCGCTGGATCGTCGCCCACGAACATCACTCGTTCCCCGACGTCGGTACGGACACCGGCGAGGCGAGGGCCGACCCGCGCCCGTGACGGGGCCGTCGGCGGCGGCCTGTCGCGGGCGAGGCCACGGCGGCTCTCGCCCGCGACAGGCCGGATTCGAGGCCGCATCAGGTCAGGAGGCGGGCGGCTCCGGGCCATGCGGGCTGCGACGGTCCATCCGGTACGAGTGACCTGTGGGAGTCAGGCGCCGGTTCCGGGGCGAGAGCGGTAGACCCCGCCAAACCATGATCTACGACTGCGGGGAGGAAGATTCTCCGTTTACCGCTTACCGGCCGGCGCTTCTTACCATGCTGGGGTGGAAGTGCTGAGCGAGCGGGAGTGGCGGGGCCGGGCCTCGGCGCATCGGGAACGGGTCGGGGCCTGGGTCGAGCCGCATCTGCGCCGCGGTCGGGAGCGGGTCGCCCACCCGGTCGAGGACTTTCTGTTCACCTACTACAGCTTCCGGCCGGGACGCCTGCTCCAGTGGCATCCGGGCGCCGGTACGGTCCTGGCGGGGGCGAGTTCCTACGGGGCGAACTACCGCGACTGCGAGCAGGGCGCGGTGCTGGACCTTGAGCTGGTGCTGCCGCAGCGCGTGGCCGCGATCAGTTGGACGAGGGAGCTGCTGGCCGCCACCGCGAGCCGTCCGCCCTATCTGGGCTGCTTCGGGATGCACGAGTGGGCGATGGTCTACCGGACGCCGGAGGTGGAGATCCGGCACTCCTCCTTCCCGCTCCGGCTCTCCCCCGAGCGGATCGAGGAGATCGTCGACCAGCGCGGAGTGCGGTGCGGCCACTTCGACGCGTTCCGTTTCTTCACGCCCCCCGCCCGCCCGCTCAACGTGATCCAGCCGACCCGCGAACGCCAGCGGGAGCTGGAGCAGCCGGGCTGCCTGCACGCCAACATGGACCTCTACAAGTGGGCCTACAAGCTGTCGCCAATGATCGGCAGCGAGCTGGTCGCCGACTGCTTCGCGCTCGCCCGCGACATCAGGACCGTGGACATGCGGGCCAGCCCGTACGATCTGAGCGCCCTGGGCTACCGGCCGATCCAGGTGGAGACCGCCGAAGGACGCGCGGAGTACGTGGCCGCCCAGCGCGCCTTCACCGAACGCGCCGCCCCGCTCCGCCAACGCCTGCTACAGGAGTGCGACCGCCTACTGGCCCTGGCCTGAGGGGCCTCCGTGTCGCCGCCGCCCGGCATGGCCGGAGCGGCGGGGTTCTTCTCGGGCCTCTCGGCGATGACGACGACGCCCCGGACCTCCGGGCACGCAACAGGCAGGCCACCCGGGAGGCGATCAGCGCCGGAGACCCAGGCGTCAACGATGCCCGGCGGTTTCAGATCCTGGCGCCTCGTCGGTGTCTTCTCGGCCTGTGGGCGCGGCGGTGGGAGGTTGTGCCGCCTGGGAGTAGCCGGGGCGGCACGCTGTCGCGGGTACCAGGGCCCGGCCGCTGGAGGTCCATTCCGTGATCGAGCCGTCGTACACCCGTACCCCGGTGATGCCGGCTGCGCGCAGCGCGAGCCACACGGCCGGGGCGGAGATCGCCGCGCCGCAGTACGCGATGGCCGGCGTGTCGGCGGCGATCCCGGCCACGGTGGCCACCGCTCTGATCCGGGATGGGGGAAGGTGCAGCCCCAAGGAGTCGACGAGCATACGCATCGGCAGCCTCGTCGCGCCCGGGATGAGCTGAGGCTCCTCCGCCCAACTGGAGTCGCGGCGGCAGTCGAGGATGGGCAGGCCGGCCGCCTGGTGGGCGAGTACATCCTCCAGGCCGGCGATGGCGGAGCCGGTCCGGCTCAGGAGCGGCGGGCGGGTCACGCCGGGCCGCGAGGAGATCGGCCCGGTCTCCACGGGCCCGCGCGACCGCAGCCAGGCGGGCCACCCGCCGTCGAGGCGGAAGGCCCGCTTGAAGCCGTGGGCGCGCATCAGCCATACCAGTCGCGCCGCGGTGAACTGGTGGTTGTCGTCGTAGGCGACCACCATGCTGTCGGCGCCGACGCCGAGATCGGTGAGCGCAGCGGCGAGCGTCGCGGGGTCGGCGGCCCGGCCCGGTGGCTGCGGGCCGGGTGCCTGGGTGGCGTCGAACCCGAGATGGACGGCGCCGGGTACGCGAGAGCGGCGGTACAGGTTCCGTCCAGCCGGACCGTCGCCCACGGGCCAGCGCGTGTCGAGGATCCGGACCGACGGCGCGCCGAGCAGTCCGGCCAGCTCATCGCAGGAGACGAGCAACTTCTCCACACTCCCCCTCCCGGCGGCCCCGGCCTTGGTCGCGCCCCCGTCGTGACCCGGACTGATCCTCAAGGCCAGGACACGCCCTCAAAGTGATCCAGTACTCCGGTGACACATCGCGATTTTCGCGGTTGAGGCCACATGGAGGCGGCCACCGCGCGATCATTCGGAGTTTGTGAAGGCAACTAAAGATCATGTGGTGGCCACAGGGCACAGCGTAGACCTTGACGTCTGGCGCGTCATGTTCGAAGCCGACGACCACGGCATCCCGCTGACCGTGCCGGAGGTCCGCCGGCTGCCGGCCGTACTCGTCTTTGGGCCGGTCCGGGGTATCCAGGAGGTGCTGCGCCGGTCACAGTGGCGACGACGCCATCAAGCCCACCTTCGGCGATGCCACTACCAGCGCAGAGCCCAGCCCTGATCTTTGAATGTCACTGCAGTCCCAGGAGGGCGGTCGCGGCTACCGGGGGTGCCGGGGGAACGCCCCGCAGAGGCGTTCGATGCCGAGGCCGCTGATGAGCAGGCGTTCCTTGGTGTTGCTGAGGAGATCGGCGGTCCAGGTGGTGAATCCGCCGTCGCCGAGGCTGTGCTCTTCCCCGCCGGGGGTGGTGGCGCGGATCTCGA
The DNA here is from genome assembly GCF_040295965.1 of Streptosporangium sp. NPDC002544. Lineage (NCBI taxonomy): Bacteria > Bacillati > Actinomycetota > Actinomycetes > Streptosporangiales > Streptosporangiaceae > Streptosporangium > Streptosporangium sp. NPDC002544. The sequence continues at coordinate 130,423 of NZ_JBEOWJ010000002.1, forward strand.
AGCAGGCGCCGTCGTAGTAGCCGCGGCCGTTCACGCGGTCGTCGTCGAAGGCGAACGCGGTGCCGGGGTGCGCCCCTGCCAGCCGGTTCAGGACGTGTTCGCGCAGGGCCTGGCGATGCCGCCCCCCGGTCAGGTCGGTGAGGAGCACGCGAACCGAGGAGATCCGGTGGCCGAGTTCGCCGGCCCCGCGCAGGACGTCGAGATGGACACCGATCTGCTCGGCCAGGGTCGCCGCCTCGAAGCTGAACGAAGCCTCGGCGCGACCGGCGGTGCACAGCGCCAGCAGCGCGAAGTGCGCCGGCATGCCTGACCCGCCGAAGACCTGGGCGCGCACCACCCGGTGGACGGCGGCGAGCCTGACCCGATGGCGCGAACGAGGCTTGGCCCGCAGCGACTCCCGGCGGCGGACCGCGCACTCCAGGGCCAGGACGTTGGTGGCGTCCGCGACGGCCTCGGTGTTACGGACGGTGGTGACCACCTTGTGCTGGTCCACGGTCGCCACCGCGGAGTTGGTACCCAGCGGGCAGAGCGGCGACAGCGCCAACCCGGTGAAACCATGCCGGGCCAGCCGTCCGTGGACAAGGGACTCCAGGCGTGCCAGCTCACCCGCGTCCAGCGCCGACGGCGCGGTGAAACGGTTGCGCTCGTAGGCCCGCAGCAGACCACCCGGCGTCACGGCGGCGGCGCGGCGGCGGTAGACCTCCAGCAGCAGCGTCTGCAGGTCGGTCGGCGAGAGCCGTTCGACCAGGGCGCTCAGCAATCCAGGTGTGGCACCCTCGCGCAGGATCCGGTCGAGCCAGGGGTCGGACACCTCAGGCTGCTCCACCCTCTGTCCGGACAGATCATTCATCACCTCATCGTGCTGGACGGCAGGGCACGGCCGCACCAGGTTTATCCGTCACGTCCACACCGCCAAGTGGCAAGTGCCTCACTGTCGCCGCGGACCTCCTCGGCGGAGTCTCCTGATAGGTCCCTGATCGGCCGGGGCTGTTCCGCTCGCCGGGCTCGGCCGGGCGCCGATCGGGGGCCGGCGGAAGAAGTGCCAGGCGTAGGTGGGCGTGGCTCCCCTCCGCCCCGCGCATCGGAAGGGTGCCGGCACGACGAGCGCACCCTCTGACGTGCGAGTTCCGGGGCCGGTCTGTCTGTCGTGATCGGCCGAACATTCGCCCTGAGCCAGAGTGGTGCCAATCTGAGCCAATATGGCTTGTTGATGGCACCATGGTGTGCCATAGTGATGCCATGAACCTGACCCCGTATGTGGCCTCCCTCGGTCGCGAGCTGCTGACCGCCGTCGAGACCGGTGATGGCGACGCCAGTGCGCTGATCGAGCGGTTGACCGTGTCGATGGAGTCGGCGATCCGGCTCACCCTGCTCGAGGCGTTGTCGGCGGCCGCCGACGAGATCACCCGAGACCTGGCCCCCGGTTCGGTCCAGGTGCACCTGCGTGGACGTGACCCGGACTTCGTCGTGACGGTTCGGCAGGTGGAGCAGCCACTCGCCGACACCCCGGATCCGGGCGCGGTGTCGGCCGATGACGCCGCGGCGAGTTTCGAGGACGGCCCGGTGGCACGGATCAACGTCCGCCTCCCGGAACAGCTCAAGGCCGCGATCGAGGAGGCGGCGGGCAAGGAAGGTCGCTCGCTCAACGCCTGGCTGGTGCGGGCCGCCTCGACCGCGCTGCGTGCCTCGGAGAGCGACCACGGCTCCGACCGGCGCGGCAAGCGCAACGCGCAGCGTTACACCGGCTGGGCCCGCTAGCCCACGCCGGCACCCGGAACCACTTTCTTCGTACATCTCCGACCAGCGGGGATGTTCTTCTGACTCATTCTGAGGGGATAGCCATGCCGGTTTTCGACACGCCTGAACCGATTTCCGCCACGATCGAGCTCTCCGTCGGCGACGTGCAGATCATCGCGAGCGACCGGAGCGACACCGTCGTCGAGGTGCGGCCGAGCGACGAGTCCGACGAGTCCGATGTGGACACCGCGCAGAAGACGCGCGTCGAGTACGCCAACGGCACGTTGACGGTCCGTGGGCCGAAGGCCCGCATGCTCGACTTCTCCAAGAAGACCAGGTCGGTCGACGTACTGATCGAACTTCCCACCGGCTCGCACGTGCACTCGGACCTGTCGGTGGGGGACCTGCGCGGCGTCGGCACGCTGGGGGAGTGCCGGCTCAAGGCGTCGGTCGGGCATTTCCGTCTCGACCGGACCGGACCGCTTCGACTGGACACCACCGGTGGTGACATCACCGTCGAAACAGTCGCGGGTAACGCCGATGTCTCCACCAGCACCGGGCGCGTGCACATCGGCGAGATCGGCGGCACCGCCGTCATCAAGAACTCCAACGGCAACACCGACATCGGCACCGTCACCGGCGAACTGCGGGTGCGCTCGGCCAACGGCGACATCTCCGTCGACCGGGCCGACGCCATGGTGGACGCCAAGACCTCCAACGGAACCATTCGCATCGGCCAGGTCACGCGCGACACCGTCACGCTGCACACCTCGACCGGCCACCTCGAAATCGGTGTCGCCGCCGGCACCGCCGCATGGCTCGACCTGAACACCTCCTACGGGCGGGTGGAGAACTCGCTGGAGGACCTCGGCCAAGCACCGGAGAAGTCCGAGCAGACCGTCGAAGTCCGTGCGCACACGTCGTTCGGCGACATCACCGTCCGCCGTTCCTGACCAGATCTCGAAGGGGTTCTCATGACCATGCCATCCCAATCTGCGATCACGGCGACCGGACTGCGCCGGTCGTACGGCGACCACGTCGTGCTCGACGGCGTCGACCTGAACGTCCCGCGTGGCACCGTTTTCTCGTTGCTCGGCGCCAACGGCGCCGGCAAGACCACCACAGTCAAGATCTTGTCCACCCTGATCCGCGCCGACGGGGGCAGCGCGCGGATCGCGGGTCACGACCTGTCCGCCGAGCCGGACGCGGTGCGTGCCGCGATCGGCGTCACCGGCCAGTTCTCGGCGGTCGACAACCTGCTGACCGGTCAGGAGAACCTGACCCTGATGGCGGATCTGCACCACCTGGGCCGGAAGGCGGGCAGGCGCAGGACCGCCCGGCTGCTCGAACAGTTCGACCTCGTCGATGCGGCCAAGAAGACGGCGGCGACCTACTCCGGCGGGATGCGGCGGCGGCTCGACCTCGCGATGACGCTGGTCGGCTCACCGCAGGTGATCTTCCTCGACGAGCCGACCACCGGGCTGGACCCGCGCAGCCGCCGCGCCATGTGGCAGATCGTGCGGGAGCTCGTGGCGGGTGGCGTCACCATCTTCCTCACCACCCAGTACCTGGAGGAGGCCGACGAGCTCGCCGACCGGATCGCGGTGCTCGACCACGGGAAGATCGTCGCCGAGGGCACCGCGGACGAGCTCAAGCGGCGCATTCCCGGCGGCCACGTCCTGCTGCGGTTCGCCGACGAGCGCGACCTCGAATCCGCCGCGCGCGTTGTGGACCAGGTGTCTCGCGACAGCGACACGCTCGCCCTGCGCGTACCGCACGACGGCAGCCTCAGGTCGCTGAAGGCGCTGCTCGACCGGCTTGACCAGAACGCGGTCGAGGTGGACTCGCTGAGCGTGCACACCCCCGACCTCGACGATGTCTTCCTCGCTCTCACCGGCAACAAGGAGAAGGTGACCGCACGATGAGCACCGTGTCGCACGCCCTGACCGACTCGGCGACGATGCTTCGCCGCAACCTCAAGCGCATGGTGCGCTACCCGTCCATGACACTGCAGCTCATCGGCATGCCGATCGTCTTCCTGCTGCTGTTCGTCTACGTCTTCGGCGGCACGCTCGGCGCCGGGCTCGGCGGCGTCTCCGGCGGACGTGCGGAGTACGTCAACTACGTCACCCCCGCGATCATCCTGATGACGATCACCGCCGCGGTCCAGGGCACCACCATCTCGATCGCCATGGACATGACCGAGGGCATCGTCGACCGGTTCCGCACCATGGCCATCGCCCGGGTGTCCGTCCTGACCGGGCACGTCATCGGCAGCCTCATCCAGACGATGCTCAGCATCGCGGCGGTCGTCGGCGTCGCGCTGCTCATCGGCTTCCGGCCGTCGGCGGGGCCCGGCGACTGGCTCGCCCTCATCGGTGTCCTGGTGATGATGGCCTTCGCCTTCATCTGGCTGTCGGTCGCGTTCGGCCTGGCCAGCAAGACCGTCGAGTCGTCGAGCAACGTCGGTATGCCGCTGCTGCTGCTGCCGTTCCTGGGCAGTGGGTTCGTCCCGACCGACTCGATGCCCACCGTGCTGCGCTGGTTCGCCGAGTACCAGCCGTTCACGCCGCTCATCGAGACCCTGCGCGGCCTGCTGATGGGCACGCCGATCGGGAACAACGCCGTCATCGCGGTCGGCTGGTGCGTCGTCATCGCGCTCGGCGGCTACCTCTGGTCGAAGAAGCTGTTCAACCGCGAGTCCACCCGCTAAGCCGCACTTGAGCCAAGGGGAAACGATGCAGCACCAACAGATTTCGCCGGTCGACTCGCTGCCCATCACCCGCCCCGAGGGGTGTCCGTTCGATCCACCACAGGAACTGGGCCGGATCCGTGAGGCGACCCCGATCACCAGGATGACCTATCCCGACGGGCACGTCGGCCGGCTGGTCACCGGCCATGCCTTGACTCGCGCGGTCCTGGCCGACACCCGGTTCAGTTCCCGGTACGAGCTCATGCACTTCCCACTGCCGATTCCGGGCGTCACCGAGTTTCCGCCCGCGCCGGTCGGCGATCTCACCGGGATCGACGCGCCCGAGCACACCCGCTACCGCAAGCTGCTCACCGGCAGGTTCACCGTTCGCCGGATGCGGGTGCTCACCGAACGCGTCGAGCAGATCACCGCCGAGCACTTGGACGCCATGGAGGACCACGGCCCGTCCGTGGATCTGGTCGAGGCGTTCGCCCACCCTGTCCCGGCGATGATGATCTGCGAACTGCTCGGCGTGCCGTACGAGGACCGCGCGACCTTCAACCGTCACGCGAAGGCGCTGACCTCCGCGTACATCTCCCAGGAGGAGATGTACGCGGCCTGGAACGCGCTGCAGGAGTACGTGCGTGGACTGGTGCAGGCCAAACGCGCGAACCCCACCGACGACGTGCTCAGCGAGCTGACCGCGAGCGACCTGAGCGACGAGGAGGTCGCCGGCCTCGGCGCGTTCCTGCTCGGTGCCGGGCTCGACACCACCGCCAACATGATCGCGCTCGGCACCTTCGCCCTGCTGAACCACCCGGACCAGCTCGCCGCACTGCGCGCCGACCCGAGCGGCGTCGACCGGGCGGTGGAGGAACTGCTGCGCTACCTGACCATCACGCACACCAACGTCCGGGCGGCGTTGGAGGACGTCGAGCTGGACGGACACCTGATCAGGGCGGGCGAGACGGTCACCCTCGCGGTCCAGACCGCCAACCGCGACCCGGAGAAGTTCCCCGACCCGGACACCCTCGACCTGAGCAGGCAGGCCACCGGGCACCTGGCCTTCGGCCACGGCATCCACCAGTGCCTCGGCCAGCAGCTGGCCCGAGTCGAGATGCGGGTCGCGCTGCCCGCGCTGTTCGGCCGGTTCCCGACCCTCCGCCTGGCCGTCCCGGCCGAGGACGTTCCGTTGCGCCACAACATGAACATCTATGGCGTGCACCGGCTCGAGGTCACCTGGGACCAGGAATAGCCGCCCGGAATCGTGCGATGCCGGGGGAGACGATCTAATCCGGAGTCCTGGCGGACGGCGATCTCCCCCACGTGCCGGAGGTGGTCGCGCAGGAACCCTGGCAGCACGGATTACCAGGCGTTTCGTCACTGCCGCCGGCCGAAGATCGCCACTCGGGGCCTGACCTGGTCGTCAGAGTTTGCTGACAGGTCGGCACAGGCCCCAGAATCCCCTACTGGAGGGATCCATGGGGCGGAAAGCGGACTACGCGGTGCGGGTCGTGGCTCTGTCCCTGGGCACGCTCGGCCTCGCGGCGCTGGCCGCGCACGTGGTCATCGAGCTCGCGATCAACCCCCGGCCGCCCGGCGTCGGCGACACCGCCCGCGTCCAGGCACTGCTCAGCACCCCGCTGGGCATGCTGATCGTGCTGCGCCGTCCCGGGCTGATCGTCGGTTGGCTGCTCCTGCTGGTCGGGGCGGCCAACGGCTGGGTGACGCTCGCCATCTCCCTGTACGAGGTGTACGGGCAGGGGGCGGTGCCGCTCCCGCCGCCGCTCTACTGGCTCCTCTGTTTCCGTAGCGCCGTCACCACCTGCACGGCGCTCATGCTGCCGCTCGCGCATCCGGACGCCGGCCTGTTGCGGCCCCGATGGCGCTGGGTCTACCTGGCGCTGATCTCGTGGCAGCTGCTCCTGCTGGTGATCGCCATCCCGCGGCTGCACGAGTCCGCCGGGCCGCTCGCGAGCCTGTACCAGGTGTCCGCCGCGATCTGCGGGCCGCTGCTCTGGGTGAGCCTGCTCGTGCTGCTCATCCGGTTCTGGCGCGCCGACCCGGACGTGCGGCGGCAGATCGCCTGGCTGGCGCCCGTCGTGGCGTTCGACAACCTCGCCTTCAACGAGATCCTCGGCTGGGACTACCTCTGGCTGGACACCATCGGCGAGGCGGCCGTGCCGATCGCGGTGGCCATCGCCGTACTCCGCTACCGGCTCTACTCGATCGACACGCTTGTCAGCCGGGCCCTGGTCGGCGGCGCCCTGGTGGTCTTCGTCGCCACGGCGTACCTGGCCGTCGGCGCGCTCACCGGACTCTTCCTGGCCGACTACGGCGAGCTCTTCGGTGTGGTCGCGGCGATCTTCGCGGGTCTGTCGTTCCTGCCCGTCCAGCGGCGCCTGCAGCGCCTGCTCGACCGGCTCCTGTACGGCAGGAGCGGCGACCCGCAGGTGCACGCCGAAGCCCTGCGGCGGCAGATCCAGCACGCCGGTCCCGCCCAGGCGCTGGACGCGGCGGTGCGGGCGGTGGCCGACGGCCTGGCGGTGACCGGGGCGGCGGTCGAGACCGAGAGGAGCCACGTCGTCGGCGAGCTCGGGGACGACCCTCGCAAGGTCCCCCTGGTGTGGCACGGTGAACCCGCCGGGACGCTGCTCCTCGGCCCGCCCGGGGCGCGGCGCTTCCCCCGGGCGTACGAGCGGCGGATGCTGGCCGTCCTGGTGCCGATCGTCGCCGACGTCGCGCATGCCGTACAGATGGCTCATGACCTGCGGCGCTCATGGGAACGGGCGGCCGGGGCACGGGAGGAGGAACGGCGGCGGCTGCACCGGGACCTGCACGACGGGCTGGGGGGCCGGTTGACCGGGATAACGATCGGGCTGGAGGCGGCGCGGCGATCCCTGAGGCACTCCCCCGACCTGGCCTATCAGCTGCTGGCCGATCTCCGGGTGGGGATGGACGCGGTGAACGGGGAGATGCGGGAGCTGGTGCAGGGCCTCCGGCCCCGCACGCTGGACGAGGTCGGGCTGGAGCAGTCGATCCGGCGGCTGGCGGTGGAGGTGCCGGTCACCGTCGGGGGGAGCCTGGAGGGGCTGCCGGCCGCGGTGGAGGTCGCGGCGTACCGGATCGTGCAGGAGGCGCTGACCAATGCCCGGCGTCATTCCGGTGCGGGGGTCATCACCGTGGCGCTGGAGCGGGCGGGTGACCTGCGGGTGCGGATCACCGACGACGGGGTGGGCGTCGGCGCGCCGGCTCGGGGCTCGGGCTCCGGCCTGTCGACGATGCGCGAACGGGCCGCCGAGGTGGGCGGCACCTGCTCGATCCGTGACGGCGAGCACGGCGGCACCGTGGTCGAGGCTGTTCTCCCCGTCCCGGCATGACCGGTGGGTACAGGTGGCCGGGAACCACACGAGAGGAGTGCGAGCGAATCCTGTGGGGCAGAAGTTCGACGGTGAAAAACGTGGCCCCCTGTCGTCAGTGGACCAGCTGCCTGACAAGCGACTTGGCGGTGACTTCGTGCCGCTCGGGGTGGTCGATGCCGCGAGGCCCCTCCTCGACGAGCATGATCAGATACAGGTAGGCGCGGTAGAGGGCGAGGCGGGCGCGGGTGTCGGGGGTGAGGTCCAGGTGGCCGCCGGCCTCGCGGTAGCCGTCCAGCAGGTCCGTGTCCTGTTCGGCCGTGCCGAACACGTCGACCGAGACGAGGTCGGCCACCGGATCTCCCCAGAACGCCCGTTCGTGGTCGATCAGCGCCGCGATGCGCGGTGGTCTGCGGTCCGGCTCCAGCAGGATGTTTCCCGGCCAGAGGTCGAAGTGGACCAGCGAGGGGGTGACGACATCGTCCAGTAGGTGCGCGCGAGCCCGTACGACGCTCGCGATCTCGTTCACCGGCCACGGCAGGACCGCCCGGAACCGGACCGCGTCGGCGAGGACACCGTCGACCATGGAGAGAAACGCCTCCCGCCAGGTCGGGGCCGTCATCTCGGCCAGTTGCGGGTAGCCGAAAGCAGTTCCCTTGATCCGGTGCAGCGTGGCCAGGTGCCGGCCGAGCTCGAAACGGAGGCTTCTCGTGTCCGCCTCGGCCAGCGGTTCCGCCGGCTCCGACCAGGCCACGCCGTCGATCGCACTCATGATCAGGTACGGCAGCGGCCCGTCGAGGTTCGCCTGCCACAGCCGGGGGATCGGCACCCCGGTGGCGGCGGCGAGCTCGTAGAAGAGGGCCTCGGTCCGGATGATGTCCCGCTCGTAGGTGAGCAGCTCGACGTCGGCGGGAGGGCCGAGCTTGAGGACCAGCTCGCCGCCGTCTTCGAGCCGCGCGCGCCACAGTGCCGCGAACGAGCCCGCGTCAAGCTCCCGCAGGGAGACGGGCCACTTTCCCAGAGCCTGGAAGATCAGGTTCGCGGTCTCCGTGGTGGACAGTTGCCGCTTGGTCTTTATCTCCATGAACGATCATCCATCATCATCTTCGGCGCGGGAAGTGCCGGTTCCACCCGGCGGGGGAATCGCTTTCCCGCCATGGTTCCGGTGTTCGAAACGGTCAGGGCCGGGCCTGCCGGGTCATCTCCAGGCGCGGCGTCGCAGCAGGAGCCCGGTGGTGGCGGTGAGGATGAGCAGGGAGCCGGTCAGCAGGAACATCCGCCCGTCGGGCCCGCGCTCACCGCCGCCCCCGGTCGCGGCGGGCCCCGACGGGGTCTGTTGCACCTTGCCGTTCCCGCCGGTCTCCGGCTCCGTCTCCGTCTCTGTCTCTGTCTCCGTACCCGTATCGGTATCGGTTTCGGTCCCCGTATCGGTTCCGGTCTCGGTCTCCGTCCCCGTCTGGTCGGCCGCGGCGACCGTGAGGGGGTAGGTGGTCAGGGCGTCCTGGTTCTGGACCGCACACTTGATCGACGGTGCGTTGGCGGCGGTCCCGAAGTTCAGGGCGGCCGGCCGCACCGTCGCCGTACCCGCGTTGGACGAGGTCGTACTCAGGCTGACCGGGGTCGTCGGCAGCGGGATGACCTGGTTCGCGCCGACCGTGCCGGGCGTACCCACCCCGGTGGCGGAGGTCAGTCCGGTGAGCCCGCTGATGGACGCGTACGCGTACAGGCTGGTGTCGGCGGTCAGTCCCGTCGCGGGTGCCTTCAGCCCGGTGCCGTCGGCGTAGGTCCCCTGCCAGCCGATGCTCATCTGCTCACCCGTCGTGGCGGTGGCCGGCATCGTCATCTCGACCTTGACCTTGATGTTCTGTTTCTCGGTCGCGCCGGTGGTGGTGCACTGGTACTCCACGACGTCGGTGATGACAGCCGAGCTCTGCCGCACCTCGCTGACGGCGGCGCCGGTCGGCTGGAGGAAGAGAACCAGGCCGCCGGCCAGGACGGTGACGGAGAGAACAGATCGGACGCGCAAGGCGACTCCCATTGCGACAAATGTGGCATCTGGGAAGACGTACTACGAAGTTATCCGGTTGTCACCATGTCCGCATCCGGACAGAAATGTGCCCCCGCTCTTGGGTGAGGCCGGTTGCCCACCTTCCTGGGCGGCCGGCGCGGCCCCTCCGCTCGGCGTCGACCACGGGTGGTACCACCGCGTCGAGCTGTGCCAAAGGTCCCAGCTCACCGGCCACTGGCACGTTGCAAAACCGGCCTCAGGGAGCGTTCTCTCAAATACGCGGGCGGTTACCTGGAAGTGTGAGAGCCGTTTCAACCAGGTTAATCAGCCTCTTGACAAGTTTTGGTAAGCAAGAGCAATCTCGTGGTGGGAGAGCGCTCCCTCACATCCGTCAGCGCCCAGCAGTACAGACCCCGAGACCCTGACCACCGGTCCACCCCCCTCCACAGAGACCTGGAGTCTTCGCCATGGCCTCGCTCCGCCGATGGTTACCGCCCCTGACCGCGCTCCTGACCCTGACCGCGCTCCTGCACCCCCTCCCGGCCACCGCCACCGCCCGGGTCGCGGCCCAGGCCGCCCCGCCCGTCGATCCCGCCAGGTTCCAGCAGGTCACGCTGGCCAAGGGGGTCGCCACGATGGGCGAGCCGATGTCGATGGCCGTGCTGCCGGACCGCTCGGTCCTGCACACCGCCCGCGACGGCACGATCCGGCTCACCGACGCCGCGGGGAACACCAAGGTGTCGGGCAAGATCCCCGTCTACTTCAACGACGAGGAGGGTATGCAGGGCGTCGGCATCGACCCCGGCTTCTCCTCGAACCGGTTCATCTACCTCTACTACGCGCCGCCGCTCTCCACACCCCCGGGGGGCGCCCCGATCACCGGCACCGCGGCCGACTTCGCGCGCTTCGACGGCGTCAACCGGCTCTCGCGCTTCAGGCTGAACACCGACGGCACGCTCGACCTCGCCAGCGAGAAGAACGTCCTGGAGGTGAAGACGAGCCGGGGTTTATGCTGCCACGTCGGCGGTGACATCGACTTCGACGCCGCGGGCAACCTCTACCTCACCACCGGCGACGACACCGAGCCCGGCTACAACGACGGCTACGCGCCGCTCGACGACCGGGCGGGCCGCAACCCCGCGCTCGACGCGCAGCGGGGCGCCGCCAACACCAACGACCTGCGCGGCAAGGTGCTCCGCATCAAGGTCAACGCCGACGGGTCCTACGCGATCCCGGCCGGGAACATGTTCCCGCCGGGAACGGCGAACACCCGGCCGGAGATCTACGCGATGGGCTTCCGCAACCCGTTCCGGATGAGCGTCGACAAGGCCACCGGTGTGGTCTACCTCGGCGACTACGGCCCCGACGCGGGCACCGCCGGCGCCAGGGGGCCGGGCGGCCAGGTCGAGTTCGACCGGATCACCGGGCCGGGCTTCTACGGCTGGCCGTACTGCACGGGTAACAACACCCCCGCCGAGACCTACGCCCGTTACAACTACGCCACCGCGACGGTCGGTGCGAAGTACGACTGCGCGGCCGGTGTCGAGAACACCTCGCGCAACAACACCGGCCAGGTCAAGCTGCCCCCGGCCAAGCCCGCCTGGATCACCTACGACGGCTGTTCGCTGCCGGAGTTCGGCTGCGGTGCCGAGTCGCCGATGGGCGGCGTCGTCTACCGCTACTCCGCCGCGCTGAACTCGCCGATCAAGTTCCCGCAGTCGCTCGACGGGCACTTCCTCGCCGGTGAGTTCCAGCGGCAGTGGATCAAGGACATCGAGGTCAACGCGGACGGCAGCCGAGGCACCATCCAGCCCTTCCCCTGGTCGGGCAAGCAGGTGATGGACATGGCCTTCGGCCCGGACGGCGCCCTCTACGTGCTCGACTACGGGACCGGCTGGTTCAACGGCAACGAGCACTCGGCCCTGTACCGCATCGAGCACATCGGGACCGGCGGGCGGGCGCCCATCGCCAAGGCGTCGGCGGACCGCGTCTCGGGGAAGGCGCCGCTGACCGTGGCGTTCTCCTCGGCGGGCAGCTCCGACCCGGACGGCGACGCGCTCACCTACTCCTGGGCGTTCGGTGACGGCGGCACCTCCACCGCCGCCAACCCCACCCACACCTACATGACCGACGGCACCCGTACGGCCACGCTGACCGTGCGGGACAGCACCGGCCTGACCGCGACGGCCAACGTCGAGATCACCGTCGGCAACACCGCGCCCACGGTGCGGATCGACCTCCCGCTCAACGGGCAGGTGTTCGGCTTCGGCGACGCGGTGCCGTACCGGGTCACCGTCACCGACCCCGAGGACACGACGATCGACTGTGCGAAGGTGAAGATCACCTACATCCTCGGTCACGACACCCACGGCCACCCGCTCGCCACGGGCAACGGCTGCTCGGGCACCGTCCAGACGCCCGGCAACGGCGAGCACGACGGGGCGGCCAACCTGTTCGGAGTCTGGGACGCCGAGTACACCGACTCGGGCGGGCTCACCACCCACACCCAGCACGTCACCCAGCCGAAGAACCGGCAGGCCGAGCACTACACCACCTCCCAGGGCGTCGCCCTGTTCGACAAGGCGACCGCGCACGGCGCGAAGACCGTCGGCAACATCGAGAACGGGGACTGGATCGCCTTCGAGCCCTACGTCCTGGCCGGCGTCTCCACGTTCACCGCCCGGGTCTCCTCGGCCGGAGCCGGCGGGACCATCCAGGTCAGGGCCGGCTCGGCGACCGGGACGCTGCTGGGCACCGCCACCGTGGCGCCGACGGGCGGCTGGGACACGTTCGTCGACGTCTCCGCCAACCTGACGGGCGCTCCGGCCGGCACGACCAAGCTCTTCCTGGTCTTCGTCGGGGGCGCGGGGGCGCTGTTCGACGTGGACGACTTCACCCTGACCACCGGGACGCAGCCGCCCACCGGGACGCTGCTGTCGTCGGGGCGTCCGGTCACCGCCTCCTCGACGGAGGGCGCCGGATTCGCGGCGGGCAACGTGGTGGACGGAAATCTGGGGACGCGGTGGTCGTCGGCGTTCTCCGACCCGCAGTGGATCTCGGTGGACCTGGGTTCTGCCCGGCAGGTCAGCCGGGTGAAGTTGCAGTGGGAGGCCGCGTACGGCAGGGCCTATCGGATCGAGACGTCGACCAACGGTACGACGTGGTCGCAGGTTTACTCCACGACCGCCGGTGACGGTGGGGTGGACGATGTCACCTTCGCGGCGGCGAGCGCCCGGTACGTGCGTGTCTACGGCACGCAGCGGGCCACCGCCTGGGGCTACTCCCTGTGGGAAATGGAGGTCTACGGTGCGTAATATCATCGCGATCATCACAACGCTGCTCGTCGTCACGATCGGGTTGGGGGCACCGGCCATGGCAGCGGACCCGGCCTACAAGGTGCTGGTCTTCTCCAAGACCGCGGGGTTCCGGCACGACGCCATCCCCGCGGGCATCACCGCGCTGCGCGGGCTGGCGGCCGAGAACGGCTTCACCGTCGACGCCACCGAGGACGCCGCCGCCTTCACCACGGCCAACCTGGCCGGATACCGGGCGGTGGTCTTCCTGCTGACCACAGGCGACGTGCTGAACGCCGCGCAGCAGACGGCGTTCGAGTCCTACATCGCCGGCGGCGGCGGGTACGTGGGCGTCCACGCGGCCGCCGACACCGAGTACGACTGGGCCTTCTACGGCGGCCTGGTCGGCGCCTACTTCTCCTCCCATCCGGCCATCCAGCAGGCGACCGTGCGGGTGGAGGACCGCACGCACCCCTCGACGGCCCACCTGCCGGCGACCTGGGTGCGCACCGACGAGCTGTACAACTACCGCACCAACCCCCGCTCCACCGCCCACGTGCTGGCCACGCTGGACGAGTCGACCTACTCCGGCGGGTCGATGGGAGCCGACCATCCGATCGCCTGGTGCAAGCAGTACCAGGGCGGCCGGGCCTGGTACACCGGACTCGGGCACACCATCGCGTCCTACACCGAGCCGAACTTCCGGGCGCACCTGTACGGCGGGCTCCGCTACGCGGCCGGGGTCGCCCCCGCCAACTGCGGCACCGCCCCGAACCCGACTCCCACCCCCACCGTGGATCCGGGCGTCACGCTGCTGTCGGCCGGGCGTCCGGTCACGACCTCCTCGACGGAGAACGGGTCGTTCGCCGGGAGCAACGCGGTGGACGGAAATCTCGGGACGCGGTGGTCGTCGGCGTTCTCCGACCCGCAGTGGATCTCGGTGGACCTGGGTTCTGTCCGGCAGGTCAGCCGGGTGAAGTTGCAGTGGGAGGCGGCGTACGGGAAGTCCTACCGGATCGAGACCTCGACCAATGGCACGACGTGGTCGCAGGTCCACTCCACGACCGCGAGTGACGGCGGTGTGGACGACATCACCTTCACGGCGGCGGGCGCCAGGTACGTGCGGGTCTACGGCACGCAGCGGGCCACCGTCTGGGGCTACTCCCTGTGGGAGATGGAGGTCTACGGCAGCTAGGAGCCGGGATTCCCGCGGATCTCACCGGTTTCACAGGTTCGACAGGTGGGAATCCGTTGACGGCCGGTTGCCCGGCGTTGGACGGCTCATCAGCGTGCCGCTGGGAACCGCAGCGGCAGCCACACGTACCGGGTGACCGCCGGCCCTCGGGCCGGCGGTCACCCGGGTGAGAGACAGGAGGTGGTTCAGGTGTCCTGGATCGGCAGGACGGCGGTGCGGCCGGTGCCCGGCAGGGGCGCGGGAGGCCCGGCGGCACCCGGCACCCACATCGTGGTCCGCGACTCGGTCCGGCCGGTCACCGTCCGATGACCACCGCCGCGGCGTTCGCCATGCAGCCCCGGCTAGTGCCCGAGCTCTTCCCCCCCGACCTGCGGCACCGGCTGTCGCTGGTGACGCGGGTGGACGAGCGAGTGATCGAATCCTTCGACGGGCCGCTCGACGTGGAGATCCTGATCACCGGCTGGGGGTGTCCGAGGATCGACGCGGACGTGCTGGCCGCGGCTCCACGGCTGCGGGCGGTCGTGCACGCCGCCGGCAGCGTCAAGGGGCACCTCACCGCCGAGGTGTTCGACAGGGGCCTCGCGGTCTCCTCGGCGGCCGAGGCCAACGCGCTGCCGGTGGCCGAGTTCACCCTGGCGATGCTCGTACTGGCCGCCAAGCAGGTGATCGTCAAGGCACGCGCGTACTCCACGCGGGGCTGGTCGGGCGACCCGCTGCCCGGAGTGGCGACGCCGAGCGAGGGCGGCGGCCTGATCGGAGCGGTGGTCGGCGTCATCGGCGCCTCCCGGGTCGGGCGGCTGGTGATGGAGCGGCTCCGCGACCACGGCGCGCACATCCTGCTCAGCGACCCGTACATCAGCCCCGCCCAGGCGGCGGCCCTCGGGGCCAGGCCGGTGCCGCTCGACGATCTCTGCCGCGAGGCCGAGCTGGTCACCGTGCACGCTCCCGCGCTGCCGGAGACCCGCGGACTGCTCGACGAGCGCCGCCTCGCGCTGCTGCGCGACGGGGCGGTGCTGGTGAACACCGCCCGGGGCTCCCTGATCGACACCGACGCCCTGGTACGGCACTGCGCCACCGGTCGCATCGGCGCCGTCCTCGACGTGACCGACCCCGAGCCGCTGCCCCTCGGGCATCCGCTGCTCGCCCTGCCGAACGTCCTGGTCACCCCGCACCTCAGCGGAGCCAGGGGCAGGGAGCTGCGCCGCCTGGGCGAGTTCGCGGTCGCCGAGGTCGAGCGGCTGGCGCGGGGCCTTCCGCTCCGCGGCACCGTCCGGCCGGCGGATCTGGATCGAATCGCCTGACGTCCCGGCCGGCCGGGGAGATCTGTTCTGACCAGCGCCTACGACGATGCGGCCGCTCGAACCCCGACCATCACCGTGGCGCCCGGCCTCACGCGCCCCGCTGACGTCGTCCACACAGCCGCGTTCAGCTCCGCGGGTCGTCCCAGTAGTCCTTGAGCATCTCGCCGGGCCGGCCGGGCGCGGTCTTCCGTTCCGACCGCGGTTCCAACTACACCTCGGAGGAGTTCGGCCGTTTCCTGACCGACGAGATGCCCATCTTGTGAGGGAGCTCAGAGCCTTTCGATCAGAGCTGAAAAGGCTTTACAGTCTGGAGTTAGGCAATGTAGTTTCGCCATCAGGTCCAGGTAAGAGCCATATTCATGTCAATACGTTAGGAGCTCACCTGATGGCTTTGGCTCGTGGGAGCACGACCTGCGCGTCGTCCTTATCTCGACCGTACCGGCATGCCCTGGAGCTACCTTCCTGGGCCAAGGTATGTGCCTGCCTCGCCCGATAGCAGTGGTGGCTCAGCGGCCTGCCACACCGATTAGTCCGCACCGCCGAAAGGCGCGAGCTCGAACCGAGTTTTCGCGTGATTGACGCTCAAGCGTCAAGTCCTCGGCCAACGTGCCCGCCACCATCCGGGGCATCGACGCCGCCAAGGAGAATCGCCGGCCGAGAATGCGGCATCGTCACCGGTGCCCTCGGACGCTGTGGGCGGTGCCGGTCACCGCCGCCGGATCGCAAGCGGCTGAGCCGACAGCACTCACCGCACCCCTCACCGAGGCACTGTCGCCGAACACGGCATTGACATCAACGTCGTCCCCCGCGCCTGTGCTGCCAGAGGATTCACCGCTCTGCTTTGGCACTGGATTGCCGAACGGAGCTTCGGAGGACTGATTTTCCACCGTCTCCTGCCCCGCAGCTACGAGACCGTGCCAGTCCGCCGCGAAGCCATGAGCCTGATCGACCTCATGATTCGCCGACTCAGCATGAACTCACCTCGCCCTCGCGAGGAATCCGAAAGAGGCATTCGAGTGTTACGAAGAATTGTCACGATGACGGTCTTGGTCCTCTTTACCGTGGTGCCGATGGCGGTCATATCGCCGGTCGCACCGGCTGCGGCACAATCCCAGGACAGGGTCATCATTTCAGGAGACTGGGATGGTGACGGTGTGGACACGTACGGCATCGTGGACACCTCCACGGACCCGATGACGTGGTATCTGACGAACCGATACGACAACTACTGGATCGACAACCTCGCACCCGACACCGTCTTCACCTACGGCGCCCGTGGCGCGCAACCGATCGTGGGCGACTGGAACAACGACGGCTCCGACACTCCGGGGGTCTTCGTACGCACCGGCGGAACGCCATCGTGGCAACTACGCAACAGCAATTCATCGGGATCCGCCAACGTGACCTTCGGTTATGGCGCGGCCTCGGACACCCAGCCCCTGGTCGGCGACTGGGACGGCAACGGCTCCGACACCATAGGGTTCATCAACACCACCAGCAACCCCTTCACCTGGTACCTGCGCAACAGCAACACCACCGGAACGGCCAATGTGACGTTCACCTACGGCAGCGGCAGCGCGTCATCGGTGTACTTCGCCACGGGCGACTGGGACGGCAACGGCTCCGACACCCCCGCGGTCGCGCTGCCTATTACCAACGGACCCTTCCAGTGGCATCTGCGTAACAGCAACACCAGCGGCGTCGCCACCAGCGGCGTGCGCTTCAACCCCGTCACGCCGCTGAAGCTGATGCAGTTCAACCTGTCTGGGGGCATCCTGAACAACGGCACCTACCCGATCATCGGGCGGATCGTCAGGGAGGTGCAGGCGCGCCGACCCGACGTGATCTCCCTCAACGAGATCTGCGACCGCCAGTACGCGCACCTGGTGGACCAGTTGGCGGCGGCCGGATATGCGATGCAGGGATACTTCCAGGAGTCCCGCACGTTCGTTCCCGACTGCATCGTCTTCCCCGACACCCGCAATGAGGCCGGCAACGCCATCCTGGTACGCGCCGACGTGACCCAGCGGAAGGGGTACATGTTCACCACCGGCCACAAACTGGAGGAGCGCGAGCAGCCCGTGGTCACGGAGGAACGCAGTGTCGCCTGTGTCGTGGCCAATTTCCCGCCGGCCAATCAGCCGGTGAAGGCCTGTTCGACGCACCTGGCCGACGGCGACGCGTCCGGAGCGCAGGCCGAGACCCGGGAGCTGACCCGCGTGTTCGGCCCTGAGGCGAACTCCATGCCGTTCATCTTGATGGGCGACCTCAACCTGACCCCGGACGATGCCGCGGTCGGCACGCTCTACTACCCGGACGGGAGCGGAAACTTCTGGGAGACCGACACCTACTGGAGCAGTTGCGTCGGCGAGGACGGGATGTGCGAACCCGTCCGGGGCGGCCGGGCCACGCGGGTCGGCGGCACCCGCAAGATTGACTACACCTTCGTCAGTCGTGACCACTTCAGCGTGCCGATCGCCGGCGTCGACATCATCGACGCCGGTAACTGTGACACCCATCCCTGCTCCGACCATCTGATCATTCACAGTTCCGTCAACCTGTACCTCCCGAGAAAGGCGCCCTGACCGACAGCCGGGCCGTCCCACCGGTAACCGGATCGTGAGGCCGGGCGTCACCCCCATGGCGCCCGGCCTCCGCAGGTCCCGCTGACGTCGTTCACCCAGCCGTGTTCGGCTCCGCGGGTCGTCCCGGTTGTACGAGGAGACCTACGGCGACTTCCCGCACGATCGCGTTCACCCCACGATGCGCGTCCATCTCGACAACGAGCGCCTGGAGCGTCAGGCGCCGATCAACCGGCCTGGCCGGACACCCGTGTCCAAGTGGACGGACACCTGCTACGACTGTTTCGCGCCCACGGTCGGCTGCTACGTACTGCCCGCCGGCGCCCTGCGGTCGCGCACCGGCGCCGCCGGTGGTCGCCGTGGCCGACGAGCTCGCACTGTGGCAGGCGGTGGCGTCCGCGGTCGCCACCACCGCCGGACGTGCGCCACGCGACCGCGTCGATCCGGCTCTGGACCTGTGGAATGCCCTGGGCCTCGATAGCCTCTCGCTGCTGGAGCCGATTCGAGACCTCGAAAAGCGGTTCCAGGTGACCATCCCGGATGAGGACACCGGCCAGGCCCACACGGTCGGCGACCTCATCAGGATCATTCAGCGTCTCGCAGGCTCCGACCCGCCCGCGGGCCCGACCAGATAGGCACACGATGACGGAACGACTTATCGAACCCCGCGGGCGCGGGTTCCTGCTGTTCGACTCCCACCCCGCCGGATGCGAGAAGATCGTCGGAGACATGTGGGACCGTGTCACCCCCGCGATCCCCGACAAGAAGGCCGAGCGCCGTCCGGTCGCCCTGATCATCGGCTCCAGCGCCGGCTACGGGATGGCGGCCACGATCGCGGGAATCCGTCGTTACGGCCTCGACGGCGTCGGCTTGTGCTTCGAGCGCCCGCCCACCGAGCGTCGCACGGCCACCGCGGGCTGGTACCGCACCATCGCGACCGCCGAACTCGCGGCCAAGGCCGGCCGCGACTGGTCGTTCGTCAACGGCGACGCCTTCGCCGACACCACCAAGGAGCAGGTACTCGACCTGCTCGCCGAACGGTTCGGCGGCATCGACTACCTGATCTACAGCGTCGCCGCACCTCGGCGCACCGACCCCGGCACCGGGCAGACACACCAGTCGGTGATCCAGTCACTCGGGGCGGGGTACGGCACCAAGACCCTGGACGTCAGCGGAGACGAACCGGCGCTGAAGGAGATCTGGGTCGAACCGGGTAGCGACACCGAGCGGGCCGACACCATCAAGGTCATGGGCGGCGAGGACTGGGCCCTGTGGGTCGACGCCCTGACCGGCCGTGGCCTGCTGCGCCCGGGGTTCACCACCGTGGCCCTGTCCTACATCGGCTCGCACCTGACCGCGCCGATCTACCGGGACGGGACCATCGGTGCGGCCAAGGCACACCTGGAGGAGACCGCGCTCACGCTGAACGGCGGCCTGGCCGAGGTCGGCGGGCGGGCCGTGACATCGGTCAACGGCGCCGCCGTCACCCAGGCGTCCACCGCGATCCCCGGCATCGCCCTGTACGTCAGCCTCCTGCGGGGCGTCCTCGGCGAGGCCATGCAGTCCCCGCTTCAGCAGTCCGTCGAGCTGTGGGACCGGCTCACCGGTGCCCAGGCGCTCGACCTCGATGACCAGGGGCGCATCCGCCTGGACCGGTGGGAGTTGCACCCGCTCATCCAGGAGCAGGTGACCGAGCGGTGGGAGGCCGTTGCCCCCGACAGCATCGGCGACCTGGCCGATGTCGACTGGTTCACCTCCGAGGTGCGCCGCCTGTACGGCTTCGACGTGCCCGGTGTGAACTACGGCGCGCCGAGCGAGCCTGACCTGCTCTGGCCCACCCCCACCGAGTAGCGACCGGCCGAAGGAGACGTGACGACCGCAGGCGACCGCATCCGGCAGTGCGAGGAGTACATCCACCGGCCGCGCGGTCGCCGTACGACGGACGGTGGCCCCCTGCGCGCCGGGATCCGGAGCGCATGAGTTGACCTCAATCATGCTTGAGGTTGCAGGCTGGGCGGCGGCGTACACGAGTGGAGGGGAACCCTGTGAAGGCAGCTGCTTTTTTCGAGTTCGGCGGTCCCGAGGTATTGCGGGTGACGGAGCTTCCCACGCCGGAGGCGGGCGAGGGGCAGGTACGGGTGCGGGTCAGGGCCGCGGGCGTGCAGCCGTTCGACCTGGCCATCAGGGAGGGGTGGACTCCGCCGGGAGTGGACGGGGAGCTGCCCCGGGTGCCCGGCAACGAGTTCTCCGGGGTCGTCGACCAGGTGGGAGCGGGGGTGGAGGGGGTCTCGGCCGGGGCCGAGGTGCTGGGCTTCACCCTGCTCAACGCCTATGCCGAGTACGTGGTCGTGCCCGCGGGGAACATCACGCCCAAGCCTGTGAACATGCCCTGGGAGGTGGCGGGCGGTTTCACCGCCGGGACCCAGACGGCCCACATGGCGCTGCGGCAGCTCGGGGTGGGGGAGGGGGACACGCTCCTGGTGCACGCCGCCGCGGGCGCGGTCGGCACCGCCGCGGTCCAGCTCGGCAGGCTCTGGGGGGCCACGGTGATCGGCACCGCGCGCGCGGAGAACCACGACTACCTGCGCGAACTCGGCGCGATCCCGGTCGCGTACGGCGAGGGCCTGCTGGAGCGGATCCGCGACCTGGCGCCCGGCGGGGTGGACATGGTGCTGGACGGCGCGGGCGGTGAGGCGTTCGACATCTCCCTGGAACTGGTGAAGGGGGAGCACCTCCTCACCCTCGTCGAGCACGGCAGGGCCGCCGAGCTGGGGGCGCAGCGGACCAGGGGGGAGCGGCTGGCGTCCCGCCTCGCCGAACTCGCCGCCCTGTACGCCGAGGGCAGGTTCGTCTTCCCGGTGCGCGGTACCTACCCGCTGGAGCGGGCCGCGGACGCGCACCGCGAGCTTGGGACCAGGCACGGCAGGGGCAAGGTCGTGCTGGTCATGGACTGAGGCCGGGGCTTCCGGGGGAGCGGGGGCGCCTCCGGGAGCCGGACCGGGCACGGCAGGGGCGAGGTCGTGCCGGACCGAGGCTCAGGCCTCCGGGGGAGCAGCGGTGCGATCGGGCGGGGGCGCGCCGGTCGCGGACCGAGGCTCACCCGGGGCGGGCTCGTCCTCCCGGTGCGCGGGACCCACCGCAGGGGGCTTGGGATCGTGCTGGTCAGGGATCTGTATCCTCGTTCGACTGGCATTATGGGACGGACTTTTAGTAAGGTTTCTTGTTAATAACGTGCTATCCGTCGGCTCGTTGGACATGTCCTGCCTCCATTCCCCAACCCAGGAGGAGTCCACGTGCATCTACGACACAAGGTGGCCACCGGTGCCGCCGCGGCGCTCAGCGTAGGGTCCCTGCTCGCGCTGCTGCCGTCCACCGCGGCGGTCGCCCACGGTTCCATGTCGAACCCGCCCAGCCGGGCCTACGTCTGCAAGACGGAGGGCCCGGAGACCCCCAAGTCCGACGCGTGCAAGGCGGCCGTCGCGGCCGGAGGCACCCAGGCCTTCTACGACTGGCACGAGGTGTCCCGGCTCGAAGCCGGCGGCAACCATCGCCAGATCATTCCCGACGGCCAGCTCTGCGGCGCCGGGCGCGACAAGTACCGGGGGCTCAACCTCACCAGGGCCGACTGGCCCGCCACCCAGGTCTCCCCGGGGCCGCTGACGGTCACCTACCACGCGACCGCGCCGCATGCGAACAGCAACTTCGAGTTCTACATCACCAAGCAGAGCTGGGACCCGACCCAGCCGCTGCGCTGGTCGGATCTGGAGCACATCAGGACCTTCACCAACCAGAACCCCAGCACGTTCACCAACTGGACGATCAACCTCCCGCAGCGGAGCGGCCGCCAGCTCATCTTCTCGATCTGGCAGCGCATCGTGGGCAGCACCGAGGCCTTCTACACCTGCTCGGACGTGAACTTCGGCGGGGGAGGCAATCCCAGCCCCACGCCGACCCCGACGGTGACCCCCACGCAGACCCCGACCCCGACCCCGACCGTCACCCCGACGAGCCAGCCGGGCGGTACCTGGCAGGCGGGCACCGCCTACGCGGCGGGCGCCACGGTGACCTACGGGGGCGTGACCTACCGGTGCCTGCAGGCGCACACCGCGCTGGCGGGCTGGGAGCCGCCGAACGTGCCGGCTCTCTGGCAGCGCGTCTGACCCGTTGACGTCCGGCCGGGACGAGCCGTCCCGGCCGGGCGTCCTCCCCTGAGGTCCCGCACCGGTCCGCCGGCCCGGCGGCGAGGGCGCCGCGCGTACGGGCCCGGTCCTGGCCGCCACCGAACAGCACACCGAGCACCACGCCGAACCACGCGGCACCGTGCCGCGCTTCCTCCCCCGGGGCCAGAGTCCGGGGTCTCCAGCCTGGAGGTATTCGATGAGACGTGCGGTCCCGGTGGTCGTACTGGGCGTCCTGCTGCTCGCGGGCTGCGGTGCCCACAGCATCCAGGAGCTTCGGGGCGGCACATCCGGTCACGCGGGGCACGGCGCCGCCGCCCAGAGTGCCGACCAGAGTTCTGATCATGACGCGCACGATGGGCACGGCGCGGGTCAGGGGGTGCCCAGCCCGTCGCCCGCCCCGCCGACGGGTACCGCCGAGGGGGTCGC
Organism: Streptosporangium sp. NPDC002544; assembly: GCF_040295965.1. NCBI lineage: Bacteria > Bacillati > Actinomycetota > Actinomycetes > Streptosporangiales > Streptosporangiaceae > Streptosporangium > Streptosporangium sp. NPDC002544. Next base: position 153,197 of record NZ_JBEOWJ010000002.1, read on the forward strand.
CTTCAACGCCCCCGACGTGATGTTCCTGCAGATGATGGTGCCGCACAACGCGCAGGTGGTGCGGCTGGTGCGGCTGGCACGGGAGCGGCAGGTCAGCCCCGAGGTCTCCGAGCTCGCCGAGGCGATCGGGGTGACCCAGGAGCGCGAGTCCAGCACCATGTCCGGCCTGCTGGCCGCCTGGGGGCAGCCCGCGACGGCGCCGGACGACGAGCACGCCGCGCACGGCGGGATGCCCGGGGTGAGCGATGAGGAGGTGGCGGCGCTCGTCGCGGCGCCCCCGGCCGAGTTCGAGAGAAGGTTCCTCGACATGCTCATCGCCCAGCAGGACGACGCCTCCCAGATGGCCAAGGTGGAGGTCGCGACCGGGCTGCACGCCAAGGTCACCGAGATGGCGAAACGCGTCGATGTCTCGCGTACAGCGCAGATCGCCCAGATGTTGGCTTTGCGTGACAAGTAAGGATTTGTCCCTTTCCCCGTTCCTGTGAGATATTTCCTACCAGCTGTAAGGGGAATTAGGGGAGAATCATGCGCAAGATATTTGGGATCGTGGCCGGACTGATCCTGGCCGGGACCCTGGCCGGATGCGGGGGGGCGTCCACCGACACGGCCCAACCTGCCGACGGCACGCCGAAGGCCGATGCCCCGCTCAAGGTCGGGGTCAACCCCGTACCCCACGGCGAGGTGCTCAAGTACGTCAAGGACAACCTCGCCGCCGGCGCCGGGCTGAACCTGGAGATCGTCGAGTTCACCGACTACGTCCAGCCCAACACCCAGCTCGACGAGGGCAACCTGGACGCGAACTACTTCCAGCACATCCCGTATCTGGAGGAGTTCTCCAAGGGCAAGAACATCCAGCTCAGCTGGGTCGCCCCGGTCCACATCGAGCCGCTCGGCCTGTACTCCAAGAAGATCAAGAACGTCTCCGAACTCGCCGAGGGCGCCCAGGTGGCCGTGCCCAACGACGCGAGCAACCTCGGCCGTTCGCTCAAGCTGCTGGCCGACAACGGCCTGATCACCCTCAAGGAGGGGGTCGGCGTCAAGGCCACCGAGCGCGACGTCGCCGACAACCCCAAGAAGCTGGAGTTCAAGCCCCTTGAGGCCGCCCAGCTGCCCCGCTCCCTGGAGGACGTGGACGCCGCGATCGTCAACGGCAACTACGCCCTGGAGGCCGGGCTGCAGCCCGCGACCGACTCCCTGCTCCTGGAGAAGGGCGAGGGCAACCCGTACGCCAACGGCCTGGTCACCGTCCCGGCCAAGGTGGACGACCCCCGGATCAAGAAGCTCGCCGAGATCCTGGCCGGCGCCGAGGTCAAGAAGTTCATCGAGGACAAGTACAAGGGTGCGGTCCTGCCCGCCGGGTGACCGATTCTTCGCCGAGAACTCACGGGCCCGACGACTTTCCGAAGTCGTCGGGCCCGTGACGTCCATCGGGATGCCATGGTCGGCAGCTGTCTCCGCCGGGTGACGTTTGGGAGCCGTGTGGGGGATAGGGGGGATGCGTTGGCTCGAAGGAGGAGATCCCATGACCATCGCAGGCGGCATCATTCTCATCATGCTCGGCGCCATTCTCACCTGGGCGGTCGAATTCGACATCGCCGGGTTCGACATCAACGTCGTCGGTGTCATCCTGATGATCGGCGGTCTCGCATGGCTCCTGTTCGCCGTGTACCGGCTCAGCATCGCCCGCCGGGCGGTGGCGGACTCGACGGCCACCACCGTGGTCGAGGACCCGGTCGCGCACCGTCGCGTCTACGAGGAGCGGCACTACAACGACCCCCCGGTCGTGTGAGTGTCGGGTGAGTCAGGTACCGGTCCGGAAGGGCAGGCGTGCCTTCCGGCCAATCGAACGGAGGGCGAGACGTTGAGCAGGGTCGTATCCCGCAGTGTGAGCGCCGCGAGTGGAATGCTCGGTGGCGCGATCGCCGGAGCCGTCTTCAAGCAGGTCTGGAAGTTCGCGTCGGGCAAGGACGACGCGCCCCAGGCGACATCGGATGAGTACGGCTGGCGAGAGGTTCTCGTGGCGGCTGCCATCCAGGGAGCGATCTTCGGTGTGGTCAAGGCCGCGATCGACCGTTCCACGGCACGCAGCATCCACAGAGCCACCGGCAAGTGATCACCTGCCGGCCCTCCGGGGCCCGGCACCCGATCCCCGGCCGAAGGTCCCCGGTCCCGTCGACGGGACCGGGGACCTTTCTGGCTTTCCGTCCTGATTCCGGGACCGGAGAGCCGTCAGGCGACGCCCGGGTACGAGCGGGCGCCGTCCTTCCGCCATGCCGGGACGCGGGAGGAGATCACCTCCGCGTACACGGCGGCGGTCCGGTCGGCGATCTTGTTCCAGTCGTAGTCGGCGCGTGCCCGGACGGCGGCGGCGGTGCCGTACGCCGCCGGCAGGCCCGGCGTGGCGAGCAGCCGGCGCAGCGCGTCCCCCAGCGTGCGCGGCTCGCGAGGCGGGACCAGCAGGCCGGTGACCCCGGGGACGACGGTGTCCAGGTGCCCGCCCACCGCGGACACCACCACCGGCACCCCGCAGGCCATGGCCTCCACCGGCACGATGCCGAACGGCTCGTACCAGGGCATGCTGACCACGGCGTCCGCCGAGCGCATCAGGACCGGGACGCGCTCGCGGGCCACCTTGCCGAGAAACCTGACGCGGTCCGCCACGCCGTGCCTGACGGCCACCCGCGAGAGCCTGCCCACCTCGGGGTCGTCCGGGTGGCCGCCGGCGACGAGCAGCCTGGCGCCGGGGACGTGGGCGAGGGCCTGGACCGTGGTGTCCACGCCCTTGCGGGGTACGGGACGGCCGATGGCGAGCAGGACGGGGCCCGGACCGAGATCGGCGCGCGGGCCCACCGGGGTGAAGGAGCGCACGTCGACACCGCAGGGCACGACGCTCGTACGGCGGTACGGCACGCCCATCCGGCGCAGTTCCGCCACCTCGTCGGCGCAGGTCGCGACGACCGCGTCCGCCTGGTGGGCGATCATCGCCTCGATCCCGAGACGCTCGCGCGGGCTGGTGTCCGCCGCGCCCTGGTAGCGGAGCTTGACCGTACCGAGGGCGTGGAAGGTGTGCGCGATGGGGACGTCGACCTCCCTGGCGGCGACCAGGGCCGCCAGGCCGCTCATCCAGAAGTGGCTGTGCACCATGTCGGGCGGTGCGGCGTTCCAGCGCCTGGCCAGCCACAGGCCGAAGTCCGGCATCCAGGGGAGCAGGTCGTCCTTGGACAGGATCATGGCCGGGCCGGCCGGGACGTGGACCACCGTGACCCCGGGGGCCAGGGCGACCCTCTCCCGCTGGAAGGCGCACTCCCTGCGGGTGTAGACCGTCACCTCGTGCCCGCGCGCGGCGAGCGCGACGGAGAGGGCGGCGACGTGGACGTTCTGGCCTCCGGCGTCGGCTCCGCCGACGGTCGCGAGGGGGCTGGCGTGTTCCGAAACCATGGCGATCTTCATGGGCACGTCTCCACCGAGTTATGCGGGGCAGGCGTGCCCGCGTCCTGGGCACAGCGGCCTCCTCTGCCCTCAGTGGGGGTTTTAAACGTGTTTGACCTTGAGTTCCACGGGAAGGCGAGCTTTTTTGGACGGAAAGGAGTTCGACGATGGAGGCTCCGCAGTACGTCGCCGCGCGTGTGCAGCGCGCGCTCGCCGAGGACGAGAGAACCACGGAACTCGGTGTCCGGGTGGATGTCCGAGGTGATCAGCTCTACCTGCGCGGCCAGATCACCAGCGCCGACCGCCGCGAGCTGATCGCCAAGGTGGCCGGGGAGGCGGCTCCCGGGCTGGTCGTCCACAACGAGATCGATGTCGTGAGCGTGGTGGAGCCGGTGAGGGAGGAACAGCTGTGAGCGCGCTGCGGATCGCGGCGGTCGGAGACGTGCACCTGGACGAGAGTCTCAGGGGGGATTACCGCAGGCGGCTCGACGGCATCGAGGATCGAGCCGACGTGCTGCTGCTCGCCGGCGACCTGACCCGGCACGGCACCATGGAGGAGGGGGAGATGGTGGCGGACGAGTTCCGCGACCTGCCGATCCCGGCGGTGGCGGTGCTCGGCAACCACGACTACCACTCCGACCGGCCCGCTGAGATCGCCGCGCTGTTGCGCGGGGGCGGTATCGAGGTCCTGCACGACGACGCGACGGTGATCGACATCGACGGGATACGGCTCGGCGTGGCCGGTGGCAAGGGTTTCGGCGGAGGGTACGCGGGCAAGTGCGCCAGCGACTTCGGTGAGCCGGAGATCAAGGCGTTCGTCGGCCACACCAAGCGGATCGCCGATCGCTGGCGGGTGGCGCTGAAGGAACTGGAGGCCGACTACCGGGTCGTGCTGTCCCACTACTCGCCGGTCAAGGACACCCTCGACGGGGAACCGCTGGAGATCTATCCCTTCCTCGGCAGCTACCTGCTGGCCGAGGCGGTCGACGCCGAGGGCGCCGACCTGATCATCCACGGGCACGCGCACGCCGGTACGGAGAAGGGCGTCACCCCGGGCGGCATCCGGGTGCGCAACGTGGCGCTGCCGGTGCTAGGCCGGGCGTACGGGGTGTACCTCCTGTAGATGGGCGCCGCCCCTCCCCCGCACCGCCGGGCGCACCGCCGTGGGGGCCGTCGGCGGCGGGGGAGGGGCGGACAAGAAGAAGCGGGCCGGGGAGACCCGGCCCGCGAGGCTTCTTGGGAGTTCGGGGCGACTCGTGTTCCTACGAGCGCGAAGCTCGCGTCGAATGGCCTGCCGGCTCAGAACCGACAGTGGGCTGACACTGGACAGGTGCTTTCGCGAGCGCGGAGCTCGCGTCAGACATTGAAGATGCTCACACCCCCGGGGCCGATGAGGAAACCGAGGACGATGAGGACGATCCCCCAGAGGAGGTCGCGACGGGCCAGGATCACATAGATCCCGGAGATGACGAGGATAACTGCGATGATCCAAAGTAAAGTAGCCATAATCGGCCTCTGCCCTCACAATTCATGACTTAACATCCTCTGTTCGGTATAGATCGATTATTGGCTGAACGAACCACAGCCAGGCGCTGGACAGGGCCACGGTCCCGCCGAACACCGCCGCCGGCCAGGCGTTGATGACCGTCTCCGCGACCAGCGCGACCGAGCTCGTCATCGCGATCGCGAGCCCGGCGGCCCCCGCTATGCCGACTCCGTTGGCGCGGTGCAGCATCTTCTCCTTCAGCCCGGTCCGGAACAGCAGGCGATGCTGCGCGGCCGGGGTGATGAAGCAGACGGACGCGATGGCGGCGCTCAGCAGGGCGATGAAGAACAGCCAGTGCCCCAGGACATCGACTTTGTTAAAGCCCGCGGCGAACGGCAGCGTCAGCAGAAAGGCGAAAAGCACCTGCACGCCGGTGACCGCGACGCGCAGGCCCTGTAAGAGCTCACCGAGCTCGCGGTCGACGCGTTCCTTGCGGGTTTCTCCAGGATGGGGATTTTCTCTTTGCGTATGTTCGACCTGAACCATACGCCCCGTTTACCCGAGTCAAAGTCCGGCATGCCTACCGTGGATGTTATGGGGTACGCGTGAGCCATGGGCAGCCACAGTCATGAGGTCACGGACGCAATCCTGGAAACGCTGAAGCGGGCGAGCAGCGGGCTGAAGGAGGCGGATATCAGGTTCGCGCTCGCCGGAGGCTGTGCGGCGTACGCGCGCGGGGCCGCACCCTCGCTGCACGACGTCGACTTCGTCCTCCCCGTCGAGGACGTGCCGCTCGCGCTCGAAGCGCTGGGCAAGCTGGGCTTCGAGACGGTCAAACCGCCGGAGGACTGGCTGGTCAAGGCGTTCGACGAGGGCAGGCTGGTGGATCTGATCTTCTCGATCTGCGATCACCCGATCACCCCGGAGCTGCTGAAGCGGGCCGAGCCGATGAAGACCTCGGCGGTGATCCTGCCCGTCCTGGAGGCCACCGACCTGGTCATCTCGTGGCTGCTGCCGTTCTCCGAGCACACCTGCGACTACGGCTCGCTGCTGCCCCAGGTCCGCGCCCTGCGCGAGCAGGTCGACTGGAACCGTGTCGCCGCCGTCGTGCAGGACTCCCCGTACGCCTCCACCTTCCTCACCCTTCTCGGGCGCCTCGATGTCATCCCCGACTCCCTCGACTCCTCGGGCGACCCGGCCTGGCCCTGAGGTGCCGTCGGGGCGGCACCGGAAACGAGCGGGGCCCCGCCGGGTGGCGGGGCCCCGCTCGTCGTTCGGCGTGCCGGATCAGACGGTGCCCGGTCCGCTCCCGAACGGGAAACGGCCGTAGTACTCGCCGAGGCGGTCCCGGTAGGCGGGCTCCTTGAAGTTGGCCTCGTCGAACTCGGGCGCGCCCTTGATCTCGTGCTTGGTGCGCGCGACGTAGACCTTCTTCTCCTGCGGGTCGATCTGGGTCACGGTGCTCGCGGGCAGGAGGACCTTCTTGCCGAAGATCCACGGGCCCGTGTCGATGACGAGGTAGCTCTCGCCGACCTCGTACGTCGCCTCGTCGACGGAGCCGATCTTCCCGTCGGTGGCCTCCACGTGGTACCCGGCGACATCGAGCGTCCTGTCCTGGCCGTACACGTCGGCGCGGTAGTTCCAGAGCTCGGGCTGCATGGTTGAACATCTCCCTTGAGTTGGGTTCTCCGGGCTCCGGTCAAGTACCCGAGCGAGGGGCCCTAAACGGGGGCCGTCCAGGTCAGCCGGTACGGAACACCGCCCTGTCCTCCTCGAACCGCAGGTCGCCATGTGATTCCGCGCTCCCGCCCCGTCCGGCGAAATCGCAGCCGGCCCATGTTCGTTGATGCTCATATGTCGGCGTATGTACGGACTACAGCGCCGAGTCCGGTACCCTTGTGGAGGTCGGGCGCCGCTAGCTCAGTTGGTTAGAGCAGCTGACTCTTAATCAGCGGGTCCGGGGTTCGAGTCCCTGGCGGCGCACATCGCATGTGATCGGCGCGTTTCCCTTCCATCGGGAGACGCGCCGGTCGCGTTTACGCCCTGATGCGCGGTCTGTGTTCGCTCCAGCGCCATCCACCCGGCAGAACGACCCCTCGACGGTCCGGACGCCCGTGGCACACCCGGCGAGACCGGAGAGGATGCCGCGGGAGGTGCTTCTCCGAGGCCGGGATGCCGTAGACCGGCAGGTCAGAGGCCGCAAGGTTAACATGGTGAGGGCTTCGGAAACATTTCGGAAACATATTGACCCCACTGTGTGGTACAGCCAACATGATGGCCATGGTGAACCGGTTTCCTGAAGCTCGACGCACGACGATCAACGATGTCGCGTCGCTCGCCGGAGTTTCCAAGGCGACCGTGTCGAAGTTCCTGAGCGCGACCGACTACTACATGTCGCAGGAGACCCGGGCCAAGATCGAGCGCGCCATCGAGGAGCTCAACTACCATCCGAACGCGCTGGCCCAGGGGCTTTCGAGCAGACGTTCCTACGCGATCGGCGTCGTCGTGGCGAGCATCACCAATCCCTTCTACCCGGAACTGGTGGCCGGTGTGGAAGAGGTCATCGACCCGGCCGGTTACACCCTGTTGCTGGGGGCGATCGCGGAGAGCAAGGCGAAGGAGGCCGCGGTCGTCCGCACGATGATCCAGCGACGGGTCGACGGAGCGATCATCGCCTCGGCCACCATGCGGGACGGCGGGGTGCAGCAACTGGTCAAGGCCGGGATCAACGTGGTGGTCGCCAGCCGGGAGCTCGCCAAGCCGGTGGCCGACACCGTTGTGATCGACAACCGGATGGGTGGGCGGCTGGCCGCCGAGCACCTCCGGCAACACGGCTTTGAGCAGGCTGTCTACCTGACCGGGCCGCTCGACGTCCTGGCCTTCCGGCACCGGCTAGAAGGGTTCCGCAGCGTCTACGGCGAAGCCGATGGACCGCTGCACACCGCGCGCAGCAGCGAGCTCTCGGACGCCACCGAGGCGGCGGCGAGCCTGCTCGCCGGGCTGCGCCGGCCGGCGGCGGTCTTCGCCGCCAGCGACACCCTGGCCGTCGGGCTGATGACGGCGGCGCACTCACTCGGAGTGAGAGTCCCCGAGGACATCGCACTGATCGGATTCGACAACGTCTGGGTCGGCCAGGTGCCGGGCGTCTCGCTCACCACCGTGGACAGCAAGGCGCGGCAGGTCGGCGCGGTGGCGGCGGGCATCCTCGCCGAGCGCATCGGCAGGCACCCGAGCGGCAGTCCCGGTGGGCGTACCCCGCCGGAGCGGCGCGTCCTGGCGCCGGAACTCGTCGTCCGCGGATCCTGCGGATGCCGGCGGACGGCGACAACGTGAGAGTCCAGCACGGTCCCCGATCAGCACGGGCTTTTGGGAAACCGGTTTCTATCCATCCATCCCCCTCAGAAGGAAAGCAGCAATGAGGAAGACAGCAGCTATCGCGTTGGCGTCGGTCCTGGCGCTCGGTGTCTCGGCATGCAGCTCGGCGACGTCCGCCGAGGAGTCCGGTGCCGGAGGGTCGTACACCTACACCAGCGACCAGGCAGGCGTGAAGTCGCTCGACGGCGTCGCCCTGGCCTCGACCATCGGTGAGCTCAAGCCCGCCAAGAAGTATCGGGTCGCAGTGATCCTCAAGGCCCTCACGAACCAGTACTGGCAGGGCATCCAGAAGGGCGCGAAGGCCGCCGCCGACAAGTACGGGGTCGAGGTGACCATTCAGGCCGCGAGCAGCGAGAAGGCCCAGACCGAGCAGCTCACGATCGCCCAGACGCTCGTCGGGCAGAAGTTCGACGCCTACGTGGTGGCTCCCGAGAGCACCTCCAACCTGAACCCGGCGCTCAACCAGATGCGCTCGCAGCAGGCGCCCGTCGTCAACGTCGACGACGCCCGTGTCCCCGCGACCGTCTTCATCGGCCCGAACCACGAGGAGAACGGCATCCAGGCGGCGGACGAGCTGGCGAAGCTGTTCCCCGACGGCGGCGAGGTCGCGCAGGTCGAGGGGCAGTCGGGCTCCAGCGCCGCGATCCTGCGGATCAAGGGTTTCAAGGAGGGCATCGCCAAGCACCCGAACCTCAAGCTGGTCGCCAGCGTCCCCGGCAACTGGGACGCGAACGCCTCCTATGCCGCGGCACAGCAGATCATCCGGCAGAACCCGAACCTCAAGGGCATCTACGCCAACAACGACACGATGGCGATCGGCGTCGCCAAGGCCGTCCAGGAGTCGGGCAAGAAGGTCGCGGTGATCGGCACGGACGGTGTTCCGGAGGCGATCTCCGGCGTCCGGAACGAATCGATGGCCGCGACCGTCAGCCCGCTGCCCTACTACGAGGGCTTCTGGGCGGTCGAGTCGGCCATCGGCCTGCTGGAGGGCAAGGAGATCGCCCCCTGGGTCGTCGCGCCCGCCCAGCTGATCACCAAGGAGAACGTGGACCAGTTCTACGACACCGAGGGTCAGGTCATCACGGACCTCTACAAGTGACCGTCGGGTGAGCCCCTCCCTTCGAACCACGTACCGATCGAGATGATGAGATGACGACCGACCGGCCCATGCTGGAGATCAAGAAACTCAGCAAATCCTTCCCCGGCGTCAGAGCCCTGCACGAGGTCGACCTGACCGCCTACCCCGGTGAGATCCACGCCCTGCTGGGCGAGAACGGCGCAGGAAAGTCGACGTTGCTGAAGACGCTGTTCGGCGTCCAGCAGCCCGACAGCGGCGAGGTCTGGTTCGAGGGGGAGCGGCGCTCGTTCTCCCAGCCCAGTGACGCCCTGCACGCCGGACTCGCCATGGTTCACCAGGAACTGAGCCTGGTGCCGCAGTTCACGGCGGTCCAGAACGTCGTGCTGGGACGGGAGAAGGCCCGTGCCGGGTTCATCGACTGGCGTGAGGCCCGCGAACGGGCGGAGAAGTCCCTCGGACGGCTCGGTTTCGACGCCCGGATGGACATCCCCGTGCGGCGGCTCAGCGTCGCCCAGCAGCAACTCGTCGAGATCGCCCGGGCGCTGGCCGTCGGCGCGCGCCTGATCATTCTGGACGAGCCGACCGCCTCGCTGACCACGCAGGAGAGCGAGCAGCTCTTCGCCCTGCTCGAACGGCTCCGCGCCGAGGGCCGCGGCATCATCTACGTCTCGCATCGGCTCGCCGAGGTCATGGCGCTGTCGGACCGGGTCACCGTGCTGCGCGACGGCACGCTTGTCGGCACCCGCACCCGGGCGGAGATCAAGGACGAGACCGACCTGGTCAAGCTGATGGTCGGCCGGAACGTCGACGCGATCAGCAGGATGGAACGTTCCGAAGGCCCCGGCGAGGAGATTCTGCGGATCGAGGGCCTGTCCAGCGCCGAGGGCGTCGCCGACTGCTCGCTGTCGGTCCGGCGCGGTGAGATCGTCGGCCTGGCGGGAATGGTCGGTGCGGGACGGACCGAGCTGGTCCGCGCGCTGATCGGCGCGGACCGGGTGACGGGCGGCGCGGTGTGGATCAGAGGGGAACGCGTCCACATCGGCTCCCCTGCGGACGCCGTCAAGGCGGGTATCGCGTTCCTGCCCGAGGACCGCAAGCACCAGGGCCTCGTGCTCCACATGAGCGCGGCGTCCAACGCGACACTGATCAAGCCGCCGCGCCGGCGCGGCCTGCTGGACCGGCGCGCGCAGCGCGAGCAGACCCGCGCGCTGCTGGCGCAGCTCAACGCCGACATCGACCCCGGGTATCCGGTCGGCAAGCTGAGCGGTGGCACCCAGCAGAAGGTGGTCCTCGCCCGCTGGCTGAAGACCGCCAGCGACATCTTCATCTTCGACGAGCCCACCCGCGGCGTCGACGTGGGTGCCAAGGGGGAGATCCACGCACTCATGCGAGAGCTCGCCGAGGAGGGCAAGGCCATCGTGATGGTCTCGTCGGACCTTCCCGAAGTACTCGGGATGAGCGACCGGGTGGCGGTGATGCGCCGCGGACGCATCGTCGCCGAACTCAGCCGGTCGCAGATCTCGGAAGAAGCCATCGTCCACCACGCCGCGGCGAGCTGACGGTCCAAGGAGAACCATGAGCAACCACACCACCCTCGAGCGGAAATCGGCGACCGAGACGCCGCTGTCCGCCGTGCGGGGACGCCTCGACGTCGCCGCGACCGCACGTCAGGCCGGGCTGGTCGGCGTCATCCTCGTCCTCGTCCTCGGTTTCGGGCTCGCCAGGCCGCTGTTCCTCGACGGCGGCAACCTGATGAACATCCTGCTGCAGGCATCGGTGGTCGGTGTCCTGGCGCTGGGGCAGACGTTCGTCCTGATCACCGGCGGCATCGACCTGTCCATCGGCTCGACCGTCGCGATGTGCGCGGTGGTCAGCGGGTTGCTGTCGCACTCGCTGCCGGTGCCGCTCGCCATCATCGGCGGCATCGCGGTCGGCGCCCTGGCCGGTCTGGTCAACGGGCTCCTCATCACGATGACGAACATCACGCCGTTCATCGTGACGCTCGGCAGCATGAGCATCTACGCCGGGATCGCCCTGATCATCGCGGGCGGCCAGGCCGTGTACGACATCCCGACCGGCTTCCAGGACGCCCTGGCCGGCCGGATCGCCGGGGTCCCGATCCCGGTGCTGCTGTTCGTCCTGCTCACGATCGTCGCGGCCGTGTGCCTGAAGCGGACCGTGTTCGGCGAGCACCTGACCGCCGTCGGCGGGAACGCCGAGGTCGCGCGGCTGGCCGGCATCAACGTCAAGCGCTACACCGCGGCGGCCTACGTCCTCTCCGGCGCGGCGGCCGGGCTGGCCGGGACCATCCTGGTCGCCCGTCTCGGCGCGGCCGACCCGACGCTCGGCGCGGACCTGCTGCTGACGGCCATCGCCGCCACCGTCATGGGCGGTACGAAGCTCGCCGGCGGCGAGGGCAGCATGTACGGTGCGGCGTTCGGCGCGATCATCATCGCGACGCTGACCGCCGGTCTGACCACGTTGAACGTCCAGGCGTTCTACCAGCAGGTCGCCGTCGGCTCCGCGATCATCATCGCCCTGCTGATCGACCAGGTAGCCCGGGGGCGGCGCTGATGCCAGTACTTCTCGACGTCGACGAGCGGGGTCTGGCGACCCTGACCCTGGACCGCTACGCCAAGCGCAACTCGCTCGATGAGGCCATGCTCGAATCGTTCGGCGAGGCACTCGGCGCGATCGAGGCCGACCCGCGGATCCGGGTGGTGGTACTGCGCGGGAGCAACGGCTTCTTCTGCGCGGGCGCCGACATCGCCGACTGGGCGGACCCGGGCCCGGTCACCGCCGATCGGCTGTCACGCCTCGGCACGGCCACCTTCGCGCGGCTCGCCGCGTTGAGCGTGCCCACCGTCGCGCTGATCGAGCGCAGCGCGCTCGGCGGCGGCCTGGAGCTGGCGCTCGCCTGCGACCTGCGCGTCACCACCGAGGACGCCGGCCTCGGCTACCCGGAGACGAGGCTGGGGAACCTGACGGCGTGGGGCGGCATCGCCCGGCTGGTGGACACGGTCGGGCCGGCCCAGGCGCGCCGGCTGTTCCTCACCGCGACAACGATCTCCGGGGCCGAGGCGGCGCGTATCGGCCTCGTCACGCACGCCGTACCGGCCGACCGGCTCGAAGAGACCGTCGAGGAACTCGTCACGGCCGTCATCGCCTGCGAACCGCTCGCGCTGCGGGTCGTCAAGGACATTCTGGCCGGATACGAGACCCGGGTGACGGCCGAGCCGACTCTCGCCGCGTTCTTCAGCTTCTCGGACGCCTCGCGCCGGCGGAAAGAGGCGTTCGTCAAGCGCAGGCCCACGACAACGAAGTGAGAGCATCGTGAACACCACTGGATTCCCCCTCGACGTCGCCGGACGCGACCTCGGTGACCTGTTGGACCGTGCCAAAGTGCCCGCCGGGGACGGCCCGCCGCTCCTCGGCTCGCTGGTCGGCGGCAGCGCCGTCGCCCCGCAGGGCGAGGGCACGGTCCGGATCAGCCCGGCCACCGGACAGCCCCTGTTCCGGGCGGGCGACGAGTCGACCTCCGTGGTCGAGGCCGCGGTCGCCCGCGCCCGGAGCAGTTTCGACACCGGGCGGTGGGGACGGGCCTCCGGCCGCGACCGCGCCCGTGTCCTGGCCCGGACGGCGCAGCTGATCGAGGCCCGCGCGGACGACCTGGCCGAACTGGTCGTGCTGGAGACGGGCAAACCGATCCGCGAGGCCCGCGGCGAGGTCGCCGCGGCCGTCAACGCGTTCGAGTACTTCTCCGGGCTGGCCAGGGACGTCAACGGACGGACGGTCCGTGACATCGACGCGTCGGTGTTCGCGTTCACCGTGCGGGAGCCCGCCGGGGTCGCGGGACTGATCGTCCCGTGGAACTTCCCGCTCGGCATCCTCGGGCAGAAGCTGCCGCCCGCACTGGCCGCCGGCTGCACCGTCGTGGTCAAGCCGAGCCCGCTGACCCCGCTCACCGCACTCGCCGTCGTCTCGCTGCTGTACGAGGCCGGCCTGGAGCCCGACGCGGTCTCGGTGGTCCTCGGTGAGGGCCCCGCGGGCGCGGCGCTCGTCGCCCACCGCGAGGTGGACGTCGTCAGCTTCACCGGCTCGACCGCGACCGGCCGGCACATCGCCGCGCACGCGGGCTCGCAGCGGCTCAAGCGCGTCGCCCTGGAAGCGGGCGGCAAGACCCCGGTCCTGGTGACGGCGAACGCCGACCTGGACGAGGTCGTCGCGGGGCTGACGTTCGCCGCGTTCTTCAACCAGGGACAGGTGTGCGTCGCCGGGTCGCGGATCCTCGCCGACGCGTCCGTCGCGGACGAGCTGGGCGAGCGTCTCGCCGCGCGGGCGGCGGGTCTCGTCCTCGGCGACCCGTGGTCGGAGGCCACCCAGATGGGCCCGCTGATCTCCCAGCAGCACTTCGACGGGGTGAGCGCGGCGATCGAGACGTCCAGGCGGGAAGGTGCGCGGGTGCTGGCCGGCGGGGACCCCTCCGCGCCGGAGGCCACCGGAGCGCGCCCGTTCCTCGCGCCGACGGTGCTGGCGACCGACGACGACGGCTCGACCGCGGCCCGCGAGGAACTGTTCGGGCCGGTCACCGTCGTGCAGTCCTTCACCTCGCTCGACGAGGCGGTCACGCGCGCCAACGCCTCGGCGTACGGCCTGGCCGCCTCGGTGTGGAGCAATGATCTGCGCGAGGCGCTGGACCTGACGCTCCGGCTGCGCACCGGCACCGTGTGGATCAACGGCTCCACCGACGCCTTCCCCGAGCTCCCGCTCGGCGGTCGCCGTGACAGCGGCTACCAGGCCGAGTTCGGCCGCGAGGGCATGGAGTTCTTCACCGAGAACAAGACCGTCCAGGTCGGCCGTACGCGCAGAAAGGACTGGTACACCGCGTGAACGCGCAGGCAACCACGACCACCGCCTACCCGTCGCTGCGCGGCAGGACCGTGCTGGTGACCGGGGCGCTCGGCGGTCTCGGCACCGCGATCGTGGACGCGTTCGCGGCGTCCGGGGCGCGGGTCGCCGTTCACCATCTCGGCCAGGCCGGCAAGGCCGCCGAGCGGGTGCGCCGGCTCACCGAGGCGGGGACGGCCGCGATGGCCGTCGAGGCCGACATCACCGACTGGGACGCCGTCGAGGGGATGGTCGCCCGGGTGAGCTCCGAGCTGGGGCCGATCGACGTCCTGGTGAACAACGCCGGGTACATGGCTCCCGGACGGCTCGCCGAGATCTCCCTCGAAGAGTGGCGGAAGACGTTGACCGTCGACCTCGACGGTGTCTTCCTGTGCAGCCGTCACGTGCTCGGATCGATGCTCGAACGGGGGGCGGGCGTCATCGTCAACGTCTCGTCGCAGCTGGCCTTCAAGGGCGCCCGCGACTACGTCAGCTACTGCGCCGCCAAGGCCGGCGTCGCCGGGCTCACCCGGGCGCTGGCCCGCGAGGTCGGGCCGGCGGTCCGCGTCAACGCGATCGCTCCGGGGCCGGTGGACACTCCGTTCATCACCCCCTGGGCGACCGAGGAGTGGAAGCGGGAACGCACCGGTGACCTCGTCATCGGCAGGCTCGCGACGCCCGAGGAGATCGCGCCCACCGTGGCGTTCCTCGCCTCCGACGACGCCGCGCTCTACCACGGCCAGGTGCTGCACCTCAACGGCGGAGGGGTGATGGCCTGATGTCGTCGTCGGACAGGAGCCGCCGCGGGCGGCCGGAATTCCGCACCGCGGCGGAGGCGGTCGCGATGATCGATGCCGGGGCCACCGTCGCGATCGGCGGCTCCGGCGGAGGACTGCTCGAACCGGACACGCTGCTCCGGGCATTGGGAAACCGGTTTCGTGAGACCGGCTCCCCGGCCGGCCTCACGCTCGTGCACACCACGGGCATCGGGGACCGCGAAGGCGGCGGCATGGACCATCTCGCGCTGCCCGGCCTCGCCCGCCGGATCATCGCCGGCAACTGGGGCATGGCCCCGAAGATGAGCGCGATGGCCGCGGCAGGGGAGTTCGAGGCGTACAACTTCCCGCAGGGCGTCATGAGCCAGCTCTTCCGCGACATCGCGGCGGGCCGTCCCGGGGTGCTCACGCACGTCGGCATCGGCACGTTCTGCGACCCGCGCCTGGAGGGTGGCAGGCTCAACGACCGCACCACCGAGGAACTCGTCGAGGTGGTGAGCCTGCGCGGGCAGGAGTGGCTGCTCTACCCGTCGCTGCCGATCGACGTCTGCTTCATCCGCGGCACCACCGCGGACGAGGACGGAAACATCACCTCCGAGCAGGAGGCCGCCCGGCTGGAGATGCTCGCCATCGCCCAGGCCACGCGGAACAGCGGCGGCCTCGTCATCGCCCAGGTGAAGTACGTCGCCGAAGGGGGCTCGCTCGATCCGCGCGACGTCGTCGTGCCGGGCATGTGCGTCGACGTCGTCGTCGTCAACCCCGAGCAGCGGCAGGTGGTGACGCACGAGTACAACCCCGCGTTCGCCGGGGCCACCAAGGCCGCGCTCTCGTCGCTGCCGCCGTTCCCGCTCGACCAGCGCAAGGTCGTCGCGCGGCGGGCGCTGCGCGAGATCGCCGACGGGGACGTCGTCAACCTCGGCGTCGGGATCGCCGACGGGGTCGCGGCCGTCGCCGCCGAGGAGGGCTGGGTCGAGGACTTCACACTCACGATCGAGCAGGGGCTCGTCGGCGGTGTGCCGGCCCGGGGGGTCATCTTCGGCGTCGCCACGAATCCGGTCGCGATCCTGGACCAGCCCGCGCAGTTCGACTTCTACGACGGCGGCGGCCTGGACATCTGCTTCCTGGGCTTCGCCCAGATCGACCGGGCGGGCAACGTCAACGTGTCCAAGTTCGGCGGCAGGATCGTTGGCACCGGCGGGTTCGTCAACATCTCGCAGAACGCCTCGACCGTGGTCTTCTGCGGCACGTTCAACGCGGGCGGGCTCCAGGCCGTGCCCGCCGCCGGAAGCCTGGACATCCGCGTCGAGGGCAGGCACCGGAAGTTCGTCGACACGGTCGACCAGGTGACGTTCAGCGCGGCCGAGGCGCGCCGACGCGGCCAGCGGGTCCTGTACGTCACCGAACGGGCGGTCTTCGAGCTCGGCCCGGACGGGCTGGTGCTCATCGAGGTCGCACCCGGCGTCGACCCCCAGACCCAGGTCCTCGACCCGCTCGGCAACGGGGTGAAGGTCGCGGACCCTCTCACCGTGATGGACAAGGAGATCTTCGTGGACCGGCCTCTCGGGAGCGCCTGGCGGACGACGGGGAGGGCGGGTTCGTGATGAGCGATGTCAGGATCATGCTGCCGGCACCGGACGGCGGGAAGCGCACCCACGTCCTGGCCGACCGGTCCCCGGTACACGACTTCACCGGCGGCCCGCCGACCTCCCGCACGGTGTACGCCGCCGCGCACGTCGTGGCCGATCCGCTGCACGACCCGCCGGGGCTGGACTGGGAGTCCACGCTGGCGTTCCGCCGGCACCTGTGGTCCCTGGGCCTGGGCGTCGCCGACGCCATGGACACCGCGCAGCGCGGTGGTGGCCTGGACTGGGCGGACGCCCGCGAGCTGATCGCCCGGTCGGGGGCCGAGGCGCGCGCC
This sequence comes from Streptosporangium sp. NPDC002544, assembly GCF_040295965.1. Lineage (NCBI taxonomy): Bacteria > Bacillati > Actinomycetota > Actinomycetes > Streptosporangiales > Streptosporangiaceae > Streptosporangium > Streptosporangium sp. NPDC002544. The sequence continues at coordinate 170,146 of NZ_JBEOWJ010000002.1, forward strand.
GTCGGCGGGGCGCTGGTCTGCGGAGCGATGACCGACCAGCTCGCCCCGACGGGCCGCTGGAGTCTCGGCGACATCGCCGAGGCGTACCTGGAGCAGGCCGGCTGGATCAGCCGGTCCGGCGGCACTCCGGTGATCATGGCGAGCCGTCACCTCGCCGCCGTCGCGCGGGGGGCCGACGACTATCACGAGGTGTACGGCAAGGTCCTCGACCAGGTCGACGGACCGGTCATGCTGCACTGGCTGGGCGAGGCGTTCGACCCCGCCATGGCCGGGTACTGGGGTGATGCCGACCTCGACCGGGCCACCGAGACGGTCCTGGCGATCCTCACCGAGCACCCCGGACGCGTCCGGGGGATCAAGATCTCCCTGCTCGACGCGGGACGCGAGGTCGATCTGCGGCGGCGGTTGCCCGAAGGCGTCGCCATGTTCACCGGGGATGACTTCAACTACGCCGAACTGATCCGGGGCGACGAGCACGGTCACAGCGAGGCGCTCCTCGGCGTGTTCGACGCGATCGCCGCGCCCGCGCGGGCCGCGCTCGCCCGGCTCGACGCCGGCGACCTCGACGGGTACGCCGCGCTGCTCGAACCGACGGTTCCCCTGGCCCGGCACCTGTTCGCGAGCCCGACCTCGGCCTACAAGACGGGCGTGGTCTTCCTGGCCTGGCTGAACGGCCACCAGGATCACTTCCACCTCGTCGGCGGCGCGCAGGCCCTCCGCTCGGTACCCCATCTGGTGAGGCTGTTCGTCCTCGCCGACCGGGCGGGCGCGTTCGCCGACCCCGCGTCGGCGGCGCGGCGGATGCGCTCGTTCCTCGCGGTCGCCGGGTTCGAGGCGTAGTCATGGACCCGCGACGACCCGGCCTCGACCAGGCGGGAACCCGGACGAGGACGCAGCGGGGAAGGGCCGAAAGGTGCCTGCCATGACCGGGCCCGCACGGGTGCTGCTCGCACCCGACTCGTTCAAGGGCACGATGGACGCCGCCACCGTGGCCGACGCGCTCGCGGCGGGGGTCGCGGACGCCGGCGGCAGGGCGCTGCCCTGCCCGCTGGCCGACGGCGGCGAGGGCACCCGCGACGTGCTGCGCCGCGCCCTGGGCGGCGAGCTCGTCCGAGCCGCGGCACGCGGTCCCCTCGGTGACCGGATCGAGGGCGAGTTCCTGCTGACGAACGGGGGACGCACCGCCGTCGTCGAGACGGCGACGGCGAGCGGGCTCACCCTGCTCGCCCCTGAGCGGCTCGACGCATGGTCGGCGACCAGCGCCGGAACCGGTGACCTGATCGTCGCCGCCGTGGCGGCGGGCGCGCGCCGCGTCCTGCTCGGGGTCGGGGGCAGCGCCTGTACGGACGGGGGCGCCGGCGCTTGCGCGGCCATCGAGGCCGGAGGCGGCCTGGACGGGGTCGAGCTCGTCGTCCTGTGCGATGTCGCGACCCCGTTCGAGGACTCCGCCCGGGTGTTCGGGCCCCAGAAGGGCGCCGATCCCGACCTCGTCGCGCGGCTCACCGACCGCCTGCACGAGAGGGCGGCGGCGCTGCCCCGCGACCCGCGCGGGCGCGCCCGCACCGGGGCGGCGGGCGGGCTGTCCGGCGCGTTGTGGGCGGCCTACGACGCACGGCTCGTCTCCGGCATCGAGACCGTTCTGGACCTGGTCGGTTTCGACGCGCTCCTGGCCGGGGCCGACGCGGTCGTCACCGGTGAGGGGCGTCTCGACGCGCAGACCGCCGACGGCAAGGTGATCTCCGGTGTCACCCGGCGGGCCGCGGGCGTCGGCGTCCCGGTCTGGGCGGTCGTCGGCCAGTCCCGGCTCGACGCCGCGGACACGGCGGCCCTCGGGCTGGCCGGGGTGGCCGAGGCCACCGACCAGGGCCGGCTCCGCGCCGCCGCGGCGTCGATCACAGCCTCGCTCGGCGCGACTGAGCATCCCAATCCCTGAGAGGACAGGCATCATGCCACGCACCACCTACACCTACGTCATCGTCGGAGCCGGAGCCGCCGGCTGCGTCCTGGCGAACCGGCTGAGCGCCGACCCGGAGGCGCGCGTGCTCCTGCTCGAAGCGGGCGGGAGCGACCGGTCGCCCCTCATCACCATTCCCGCGGGCTTCTCCAAGCTGATGGGCACGAAGGTCAACTGGATCTTCGACACCGTCCCGCAGAAGAACCTCAACGACCGGCGGATGTTCCTGCCGCAGGGCCGGGTCCTGGGCGGCAGCACCTCGATCAACGCGATGCTCTACGTCCGCGGCAACCGCGAGGACTACGACACCTGGCGCGACCTCGGCAACAAGGGCTGGGGATACGACGACGTCCTGCCGTACTTCACCGCGCACGAGGACAACGAGCGGCTCGCGGACGCCTACCACGGCACCGGCGGCGAGCTGCACGTGAGCGACCAGGTACAGCACAACCCGATGTCGGCGGCGTTCCTGCGGGCGGCGCAGGAGGTCGGCATCCCGTACACGGCCGACCCGAACGGGGCCACCCAGGACGGGGTCTTCTACCACCAGGTCACCCAGCGCAAGGCGCGCCGGGAGAGCGCGTCGTCGGCGTTCCTGCGGTCCGTGCGGCACCGCCCGAACCTGACGGTGCTCACCGGCGCGCGGGCCGACCGGTTGATCGTCAAGAACGGCCGGGCAGTCGGGCTGACCTACCTGCGCGGCGGGCGCCAGGAGACGGTCTTCGCCGACGCCGAGGTCATCGTGAGCGCCGGGGCGATCAACTCGCCGCGCCTGCTGCTGAGGTCGGGCATCGGCCCCGCCGACGAGTTGCGCGCACTCGGCATCGACGTCGTCCAGGACCTTCCCGGGGTGGGCAGGAACCTGCACGACCAGCTTGAGGTCTACATCACGCGCGAGTGCGCGAAGCCCATCAGCTACAGCGGCGAGGACAGGTGGGACCGGGCGCTGCGGCACGCGGTGCAGTACGGCCTGTACCGGACGGGGCCCGCGACCGCGACGATCACCGAGGTCGGCGCGTTCATCCGCAGCTCCGAGCAGGTGACCTCGCCGGACATCCAGCTCCACTTCCTGCCCGCCTACGTGGTGTGGAAGGACAACTCGCGCACGGCCGCGCACGTCCCCGGCCACGGCGTGACGCTGCTGGCCTGTAATGTCCGGCCCCGCAGCCGCGGCTCGGTGCGTCTGGTCTCCAAGGACCTGGACGCCCCTCCGGCAGTCGACCCGAACTACCTGGACGACCCGCGCGACTGGGATATCGCGGTCGAGGGCTTCCACCGGATGCGCGAGGTCTTCGACGCGCCCGCGTTCAAGGGCCTGCTCAAGGACGAGAGGCTGCCCGGCGCGTCGGTCCGGAGCGACGCGGACATCCGCGCGTTCATCCGCAAGTGGGCCAAGACCGACTACCACCCGGTCGGGAGCTGCAAGATGGGCGTGGACGAGCTGGCCGTCGTCGACCCCGAGCTGCGCGTGCACGGTATGTCCGGACTGCGCGTGATCGACTCCTCGATCATGCCGAACATCATCAGCGGCAACACCCAGGCCCCGTCGATGATGATCGGCGAGAAGGGTGCCGCGCTGATCCTGACCTCGCCGTCGTCGCGCAGGTGACGAGGGGTCATCGACCGTGCCGGGCGATGCTCAGCCGGTGGAGCCGCTCGACCAGGTCGGTGGGGCGGTCGAAGTCCACCAGGGGGAGCCAGGTGAGGGCGTCGAGCTCGTCCGGGGCCAGCGCGCCGCGGACTCCGCCGACCAGCGCGGCGACGGTGTCGGTGTCGCCGCCGAGGAGGACGGAGTGGCGCAGCGCCGAGTCCAGATCCGTTGCCGTGCGCAGGACGTGGACCACGGCGGCGGTCGTCTCCAGCGCGTCGAGGCCGACGCCTCCGGCGGGCGGGGTCCAGGTGCCGGCGAGGGCGGCGCGGACGGCGGTGGGCTCCCCGTAGCGGCCGGCGACCCAGCCGGCCTCGGCCTCGGCGGCGGCCAGGACCGCGTCGATTCCCGCGCCCTCGATCGCCCACGCGGCCATCGCGGCGACGAGGCAGGCGGCGGCGATGGCCTCCGGGGCGCGGTGGGTGCCGATCGCCAGTGCCTCCACCAGGTGACGGCGCAGGTCCTCCTTGGCGGCGGGAGTGGTCCAGCCGACGGGGAGCATGCGCATCGCCGCGCCGTTGGTGGGGCGCTCGCCGGGGATCGGCTCGGGCAGCGTGCCGGTCTCACCGAAGTGGGCCAGGGCGCGGCGGGTGGTCGGGCCGATGCCGCGGATCTCGTCCGCCGCGGCGGCGAGCCGGGTCAGGAAGGCCTCGGCGGTCGGGTTCCCCTCAGTGTCGGCCAGCAACTCGCAGACCAGGAGCATCTGGGCGGTGTCATCGGAGGTCGCGCCGCGCGGCCAGCCCTGCCGGGTGGCCGGGATCTCGTCGATGCGGTCGGCGTCGATCACCGTCGGGTCCGAGCCCTCCCAGGGGACGCCCAGCGCGTCGCCCGCGGCGAACGCCGTCATCGCCCGCCCGATGCGCTCGGCCGAGGGCGGCCGACGCTCTCCCGGGTCATGGGCGACCGAGCCGGGCTCGGTGCCCCCGGACGCCGGATCGCGCTGGGCGCGGTCGGTGAACTCGCTTGGTTGCGGCACCGTTACATGGTAGGTCGTGCGGGCCTCGTGGGCATGTGACGGTCCGGCGGCCGGTGGGGGCGAACCGCTGTGCCCCGGGAACGGGGGCGGAGAAGAACGCGGCCGGCCACCGGAAAGGCCGGCCGCGCTCCCGGCCGGAGGAACGGATCGCCGCCGAACCCCCGGTTTCGGGGAAAGGCCCAGGTCCGGGCCGTCACGGCCAGGACCCGAGCCCGCGATCCTCCGGGGGGATCAGCCGACGTTGGCGCAGATCGCGTAGACGCTGATGCCGACGTCGTTGTAACCGGGCTGGCGGCCGAGGCCGATCCAGCCGCCGCCGTCATCGGTGGGGAAGGAACCCACCAGGACGGCCTGGTTGCCCTGTGCCTCGGCGCCGCCGCCGACGGCCTTCTTCCCGGCGGGGCAGCGGACCACGCGGCGCTGGAAGTTGGGGACGTTGGCGTTCGGGAGCTTGACGATCTGGTAGCCCGTGAAGTCGGCCGCGGCCTTCGTACCGGCGGCGGCCGGTACGAAGGCGGTTATCGCGGTCAGGCTCGCGATGCCGACGGCGACGCTCAGGGTGGCGGTCATGAGCTTCCTGCTTCGCATGATCTCTCCTGGGACGGGGAGTGCCTGGATGGTCACGCAAAGTAAATGCGCCATCACGCTGAGTGTCCAGCCCTGGTTTTGTCACCGTCCCGTCAGTTGCGGCCGCCCCACAGATGGGCAGGCGTGCGCGCCGGGCGGTGTGCGCGGGTGGAGGTGCCGGGGCTGGCGGGGTGGGTCGCGCGGGAGGTGGAAGTGGGTGCGGCCGGGGGCTGACCGACGCTGGATGTCGATCAGTTCTGAGAGCGCTCTCAGATCAGGATAGGTCTATTCCTTGATTGTTGGCCAGCGGGTCGATGTGCCGTCTGTGGGTGCCTGGTGAGGGTGTCGTGCGATGGAACGCCCTGTTTTCTGGGCCTATGCCGTCCCGCCTGCATATCTGCTCTTTACTTATTCGTTACCAACGCGAAACGTTGACTGCTGTGACTCGGGCCGTTACTTTGCGGTGAGAGAGCGCTCTCTCATGCCGGTCCGCTTCGGAGCCCGACTCCTCTCCCCGGAGGCACCCCCCAATGGATCCCTCGATCCGGACCACGGGTCCGGACAACGCGCACCCCCGCGAAGGACGACTCGCCCACCGCATCCGGACCCGCCGCAGGCGCCTCGCCGCCGGCGTGGTCGTCGCGATGGTGGCCGGGCTGCTCGGCCTCGGCGCCGTCCACTCCGCCGAGGCCGCCACGGTCGGCGCCGGTAGCTACGCCGACACCCTCCCGGCCGGCCGCTCGCTGCCGACCGGCTGCGGCTCCCTCTCCACCAACCCCCGCCAGTGGGTGACGGCCAACGCCCCCGCCGGAGCCGTGCCCACCAACGACTGGTGGTCGTCGATCCTGTTCAAGAAGACCGACTGCGCGTACGGTGAGCCGTTGCACGCCCACCCGATCTCCTACGACACCTTCGGCAACGGCCTCGGCTTCTCCTACAACACCACCCCGCAGATCAGTGGCACCGCCACCGGGGTGGGGGAGTACCACTACCCGTACGTCGAGAACATCAGGGTCGGTGTCGCGGGCCTGAGCTCGCCGGACGTCAAGGTCGACGGCTGGAGCGACTGGACCGTCACCCCGTACTGGAGCGGTGGCGGCCGGACCATGAAGGCCACCATCGGCCACGGCCTGCCGTTCGCCTACTTCCAGATCACCGGCGGTGACGCGCAGATCACCGCGGCAGGCACCCCCTCGGTCTGGTCCAACAGCGGCGCCACCATCGGCTTCACCGCGGGCGGCCGCGACTACGTCGCCTACGCCCCGACCGGCGCGACCTGGTCGGTGAGCGGCACGACGATCAGCTCGTCCCTGGCGGGCAAGGGCTTCTTCTCGGTGGCGGCGCTGCCCGCCGGCGGCGACCGCGTGGCCCTGGCGAACACCTACGGCCAGTACGCGCACGCGCACGTCACCGGCACCCAGGTCTCGTACTCCTACACGCCGTCCAACAGCACGCTCACCACGACGTACGCCTTCACCACCACGGCCAGGCAGGGCAGCGCGACCGGCACGGTCATCGCGCTCTACCCGCACCAGTGGAACTACCTGACCGGCTCGACGCCGCTGGCGCAGACCTATGTCTCGGCGCGCGGCCAGATGAAGATCGTCACCGGTACGCAGTTCAGGACGTCGATGAAGTACACCGGCGTGCTGCCCGAGGTCCCCGCGGTGGCCGACAACTCGGGCGCCGATCTCACCACGATCACCAACCATCTCAACGCCGAACTCGGCAACCCGATGGACATCCGCGGCGACGACACCTACTGGACGGGCAAGGGGCTGGGCAGGGCCGCCCGCATCGCGGAGATCGCCGACCAGCTCAACCTGACGTCGGTGCGCACCGCCGCGCTGAACGCCATCCGCAGCCGCCTCAACGACTGGTTCACCGCCTCGCCCGGCAAGACCAGCCGGGTCTTCTACTACAACCCGGCCTGGGGGACCCTGCTCGGCTACCCGGCCTCGTACGGCTCCGACCTGGAGCTCAACGACCACCACTTCCACTACGGCTACTACATCGCCGCCGCCGCGACCCTGGCCAAGTTCGACCCCAACTGGGCGAAGACCAGCCAGTACGGCGGCATGGTGGACCTGCTGATCCGCGACGCCAACAACTACGACCGCAACGACACCCGCTTCCCCTACCTGCGTGACTTCGACATCTACGCGGGCCACGACTGGGCGGCCGGGCACGGATCGTTCGGCTCGGGCAACAACCAGGAGTCCTCGTCGGAGGGCATGAACTTCGCCAACGCCCTCATCCAGTGGGGACAGGCCACCGGCAACACCGCGGTCCGCGACGCGGGCATCTACATCTACACGACCCAGAACGCGGCGATCCAGGAGTACTGGTTCGACGTGCGCGACCAGAACTTCCCCGCCGCCTTCGGCCACAGCACCGTCGGCATGGTCTGGGGCTCCGGCGCCGCCTACGCCACCTGGTTCAGCGCCGAGCCGGAGATGATCCAGGGCATCAACATGCTCCCGGTCACCGGCGGGCACTTCTACCTGGGCGACAACCCCGGCTACGTGACCACCAACTACAACGAGCTGGTACGCAACAACGGCGGCCCGCCCACCGTGTGGCAGGACATCATCTGGGAGTTCCTCGCCCTGGGCAACGGCGACACGGCACTGGCGAACCTCAGGGCCAACAGCGGCTTCACCCCGGAGGAGGGGGAGAGCAGGGCGCACACCTTCCACTGGATCCGCAACCTGGCCGCTCTCGGCAACGTGGACAACTCGGTGACCGCCAACCACCCGCTGGCCAAGGTGTTCAGCAAGAACGGCGCCCGGACCTACGTCGCGTCCAACATCACCGGCAGCGCGATCACGGTGACCTTCTCCAACGGCACGACGCTCAACGTGCCCGCGGGCAAGACCGTCACCTCGGGAGCCCTCACCTGGAGCGGCGGCAACGCCAGCGGAGGCAGCACCGGCCCCGACCCGACTCCCACGCCCACCCCGACCCCCACCCCGACTCCGACCCCGACGGTGGGTCCCTTCACCGCGACGCGCTACCTGCAGTCCGGCGGCGGGCTGCCGGGTACGGCGGGCACCGCGGGCACCGTCACGCTGGCCGCCGCCAACGGCAACCGCGACGGTACCCCGACCAACGCGCAGGTCTTCACGGCGACCGGCCTCACCGGCACCTACAACGGCGGCTCCACCACGTTCGACCTCTTCGTGGACGCGGGCACCACGGTCGCCAACGGTACCCAGGTCCGCGTCTCCTACGACCTGACCGGCAACGGGAGCTGGGACAGGGTGGAGACCTACGCCTACTTCGCCACCGACCCGGTGACGGGCTGGGAGCACTACACGCAGGGCGCGGGACCGCAGTCCGCCTCGGGGGCGCTCGGCAACCTGTCGGGAGGCCAGGTGAAGGTCGAGGTCTGGAGTGCCATCGGCAACGGCACCACCGCCCTCGGCGTCGGCAACCAGTCCCTCGTACGGCTGCCGTTCAGCTGATCCGTGACGGGGCGGCGGGTCTTCCGCCGCCCCGACCTCAGCTGATCTTTGAGGGGAAGGCCGGGAGCGGGAGCTCCCGGCCGTTCTCGCCTCCGGACGGCAGGGGCAGGCCGATCGGGCTCAGCGTCGGCGGGATGCCCGCCTTCACGACGGCCTCGGTCAGCGGGTGGAGCAGCCGGGCGAGGGCGGAGGTCCGCTCCTCACCGAGGGCCCGCCAGGGGCCGGCCGCGGCCTCGTCGGTCAGCCGTTCGATCCGCGCGCGCACCCGGGTGCCCTCGGCCGTGAGGGCGCCGGAGGCGTCGACCCATCCGCGCTCGCGCAGGGCGGCGGCACCGGACTCCCACTCCTCGTCCGGCCAGGGGCGTGCCACGCGCAGCAGGTCCAGGTCCGTCTCACCGGCGGCGACCTTGAGCAGGTGGGCCTGGGTCGGGGAGACGCCGTGGGCGACGAGCGCGGCCACGTGCCCGTCTCCCCGGTGCTCGCGCAGCGTGGTCGCGGCCTGCCAGAGCAGCAGGTGCGGCTCGTCCGGGGCCGGCAGTGCCTGGTTGGCCGCGCTCAGCACCCGGCCCGCGGTGTCGGCGAGCCGGGCGGCCCGCCAGGCGAGGTCGGCCGCCGCGCGCAGGTCGTCCGGGCCGGCCACCTCGTCGGTGAGCAGGTTCCGCAGCGCCGCCCTCGCCCCGTCGAGCCGGGCGCGGAGCACGTCGCCGGGGGTCGCGAACGTCCACGCGTCGGGGAGTGCCCTGGAGACCTTGGCCGGAGGGAAGCCGTGGAAGGCGGCCGTGACGACGTCGGGGCCGACCGGTCCGAGTGGTGCCGCCCTGGTCGCGAAGTACCCCATCCAGAAGCCGCGCATGCCTACCGCGTCGGACGCCGCCCGAGCCTCCGGGGCGAAGTAGGTGACGGCGTGCAGGGGCTCCAGCAGTTGCCACATGACACGCGGAACGTTCGGTTCGTGCTCCGGCACGGTCTCACACCCTGTCTCATGGATCCTGGCGGATCGGCTGTGCATGTTCATACGGTACTCGGCGAAATGACCGCTGATCTCCCTCCGGGAAGATCCGCTCATCTGGTCCGAACACTGACCTGATCAGCGAAGATGGGTCATCTTCCCGGTAAGGTTGGGTCTTCTCAAGGGATGCCGCGCGAGTTATCAAGAACTCGGAGCGAATTGTGATCCCAGACGGGTTCACCCTCTGCCGCCGCACTCCCGGCGCCACCGTCACGTCTGGTCGTCCAGCCCCCCGAGCCGATGGAGAACCGCGTGCGTCAGTCACTCAGAGTGGTCATTGGAATCCTTTGTGTCGTCGCCATGCTGGCGACGGGCGTCACGACCGCGCAGGCGGCCGTCCCCAACAGATGGGGCTTCGCCGTCGTCGACGTCACCTCCGGCATTCCCAACCCCAGCCACCAGGCCGGTAGCTGGCCGGGCGGCTTCAACGTCACCGTCACCCCGGGCGGAGCCGGGCAGACATTCGTGAGGTTCCCGCAGATCGCGATCGGCGGCGGCGTGGTCCACGTCACCGCGATCTCCCCGAACGCCTACTGGTGCCAGGCGCAGACCTGGGGGCCGTCCGGGGTCGACCTGGTGGTGGCCGTGCAGTGCTACCGGTATGGAGGGGCTCCGGTCTTCACCCCGTATAGCATCGTCTTCGAGCAGAGCACCGGCACCCTGCCCGCGCCGCAGGCGTTCGGCTACGTGCACTACAACGGCGGGGCCGTCGCCACCCAGTTCAACTCGGCCGGAGGCGTGAACACCGTCGCCGGTGGCGGGGGTGTCTGGACGGTCACGCTGCCCGGCCTGGGCTCAACCGGCTTCGCCGGCAACCTTCAGGTCACCGCGGTCGACCCCGGCCAGCCCGCCCGGTGCAAGGTCGGCGGCTGGGCCCCCGCCGTGGGCGCGCAGACGGTCCAGGTGCGCTGTCACAACGCGACCAGCACGCCGCTCAACACCGGGTGGACCCTGACCTACCAGCGTGAACGTGCCATCACCGGCGCGGCGATCCCGCCGAAGAACTTCGCCTACACCTTCGACAACACCCCGGCCAACCCCGGCCCGTACGCACCGGTGCCTCCGCCGGTGAACTACAACTCCCAGACGGCGGTGAACACCGTCCAGACCTCCGGGACCGGCCAGCGCATGGTGCTCTTCCCCGCGGTCGGGGTCCTGCAGGACCACGTCCAGGCCACCGCGTACGGACCCGGCCCCGAGTTCTGCAACCTGTTGACCCTCTGGGCCACCAGCGGTGGCACCGCGATCGTCCGCAACGTCGTCTGCTACAACGCCGGCACCCGCCTCGACTACCCGTCCCTGGTCACCTACACCTCGGCCTTCTGAGACCGGGGCGCGGTCCCGGCCGGGACCGCGCCTCCGGTCCGTGCCTATCGGGACGCCGGAGGCGGCGGAAAGGTGGCACTCCAGGTCCACCTCGGCTGGGCCGAGAACGAGGACGAGGCCATGGGCATCGCCCACGACCAGTGGCGGAGCAACGTCGCTGATCCCGGTACGGCGGCCGCGCCGGGGCCGGCGCGGTGCCCGGTCGCTCCGGCGACCCGGGAGGAACCCGTACCGAAGAGGTCGGGCGGTTTCCGGTGACCTTGGGGATGGCCAATGAAGTGAATTTTCCTCACTTTTACGACATAGGACGGAAACAATTAGGGCGAAATCAATTCACAGATGCGGTTAGATGTTCTACCTTTGTTGTGGGAGCGCTCCCACACGAAGGAGGCGCAGTGTCTCTCCACCACAACTCATCCGCGGCGTACCTTGACGCGGTCCCCGAGTACGCGGCCGAGTGCCTGCTGTCCGCCGCCCCGTCAAGCGTGCGTGATGCCCGCTCGATGGTTCGCCGGGAGCTCTCCCTGTGGGGTGTGGACGACCTCATAGACGACTGCGTGCTGGTCGTCAGCGAGCTGGTCACCAACGCCGTCAAGCACGGTGGTGCCGCGTGCGCACTGCGCATCCGCGGCGACGGGGGCCTGGTCCACGGCGAGCTCTTCGACCCCGGGGCGGGCGCGCCCCGGGTGTGCGCCCGCGACATGGAGGCCACCGGTGGCAGGGGCCTGCAGATCGTCGACGCCCTCGCCGACGACTGGGGCGTCACGCACTTCCCCTCGGGTGGCAAGACCGTCTGGTTCATCCTCAGCCTCCCCGAACCCGTCCGCCCTCATCCCACCGGCGTCCCGGCCCTGCGGCTCTAGCGGCACCCCGTTCCCCCGCCGATGGGGGGCTCCCGCGCCGGGAGCGGGCCGCCCGGCGCCCTGAGGAGCGTGTTCCCGCACTTCAGCATCTCGGCGGATCGCCCCTTAGGCTGCGGACAGCCGGCCTTCCAGGGAGAGACACGCATCGCCCATGACCACGTACGACCACACCCGTCGCGCCTGTTACACCGGGTACGTCACCCAGGCGATCGTCAACAACCTGGCCCCGTTGCTGTTCATCGTGTTCCAGACCCGCTACCAGCTGCCGCTGGAGATGCTCGGGCGGCTGGTGCTGCTCAACTTCGCCACCCAGCTGGTCACCGACATCGTGGCCGTGAAGTTCGTGGACCGGACCGGTTACCGCATCCCGCTGGTGCTGGCCCATATCCTGTCGGCGGTGGGGCTGGTGTCGCTGGCGGTGGCCCCGGAGCTGTCACCCTCCCCGTACCTGGGACTGTGTGTCGCGATCGTCGTCTACGCCGTCGGCGGCGGTCTGCTGGAGGTGCTCGTCAGCCCCGTCGTGGACGCGCTGCCCAGCCCGCAGGAGGGCAAGGCCGCGGCGATGAGCCTGCTGCACTCCTTCTACTGCTGGGGACAGGTCGCGGTGGTGGCGGGCAGCACCCTGCTGCTGGCCTGGATCGGCCAGGGCGCCTGGCAGGTCCTGCCCGTCGCCTGGGCACTCGTCCCGCTGGTCAACATGGTGGCCTTCCTGAGGGTGCCGCTGCCCGCGACCGTCCCCGACGAGCACCGCACCGCACTGCGGGAACTCTTCCGCGCCCCCGCCTTCGCCGCGGCCGTCGTGCTGATGCTCTGCGCCGGCGCGGCCGAGCTGACCATGTCGCAGTGGTCCTCCCTCTTCGCGGAGGAGGGCCTGGGGGTCTCGAAGGTCTGGGGTGACCTGGCGGGTCCGTGCCTGTTCGCGGTCCTGATGGGCATCGGACGCATCGTCTACGGCCTGTGGGGCGAGCGGATCCCGCTGGTACCGGCCATGACCTCGTGCGGTGCGTTGGCGGCCGTCTGTTACCTGGTGGCCTGCCTGTCCGCCAACCCGGTGGTCAGCCTCGTCGGCTGCGCGGTGTGCGGCCTGGCCGTCAGCCTGCTGTGGCCGGGGACCTTCAGCCTCGCCGCCGCCCGCTTCCCCCTCGGAGGCGCGGCCATGTTCGGCGTGCTGGCCGTCTTCGGCGACGCCGGCGGCGCGGCCGGTCCCTGGATCGCCGGAGCCGCCGCGGACGCCTCCGCCGCGGCCACCGGGCTTCTGGGCGATCTGTCGGCCGTGCTCCCCGACGACGGCGGTTCGGGTCTGCGCACCGGCATCCTCGTCGCCACCGCCTTCCCACTCGCCATCGTCGCCGTCACCCTCGCGTACGGCGCCCGGGCCGGGCGTGCGGGCGTCGTGACAGGCGGTGTCGTGACAGGCGGTGCGGACGGTGAGGCGGTCGGTGACCCGCCCAGGGATCCTCGCCTCACGGGTTGACCCGCCGTGTCCACCCGAATCGCCGGGCTCCCACCGGCGGTTCGAGTGCTTCAGGAGGTTCAGAAGGGTATGACGAGCCTTGTCATGCCCGATGGCCGGGCCTGCCGACCACAGAGGAGCATTTGATGGATTCGCACCCGTCCGGCGGGATCGCCGTGGTCGACGGCGTGAGCGGGGGCATCGGTCCGGCCGTGGCCCGCGCGCTCGGCGGGGAGGGCGCATGAGGGCCGGCCACCCCCGCGGTCTCGGGGAGAGACCGTGAACGAGATCGGCGCGCGGCTCCGCGACGCGCTCCACGCCGAGCTGCCCGCCGCCCTCCGGCTGCGGCGGGAACTGCACGCCGAGCCGTGCCTGTCCGGCCAGGAGGAGCCGACGCTCAAACGGGTGCTGGACGCGCTGCCCGAGGGCAGCGCGATGGAGCGGGTGGCCGGGACCGGCGCGCTCCTGCGGGTCGGCGGCGACGGCCTGGCCGTCGGGGTGCGCGGAGAGCTGGACGCCCTGCCGATCTCCGAGGAGACCGGGGTGCCCTGGGCCTCGCGGAACGGTGCCATGCACGCCTGCGGCCATGACGTCCACCTCGCCGCCCTGGTCGCGCTGACCAGGGCGATCGACCACGTGAAGGCACCGGCGCCGATGGTCGCGGTGCTGCAGCCTCGCGAGGAGGGTCCCCCCTCCGGCGCCCGTGACATCGTCCAGTCGGGCGCACTCCAGCGGAACCAGGTCGGCGCCATGATCGCGGCACACGTCCAGCCGGTGCTCGAAGCCGGTCAGACGGCCTGCACTCCCGGCGCGGTCAACGCCTCCGCGGACCAGTTCACCGTCGTCGTCAGGGGGCAGGGCGGGCACGCGGCCTATCCCCACCTGGCCCGCGACCCGATCCTGGCGCTCGCCCAGGTCATCGTGGCCGCCCAGCAACTGGTCAGCCGCGACGCCGACCCGATGACGCCGACGGTGGTCACCTTCGGGGCCGTGGCGGCGGGCACCGCTCCGAACGCGATTCCAGAGCAGGCCGCCGCCCGCGGCACCATCCGGACGATGTCGGAGTCCTGGCGCCGCCGGTTGCACCAGCGCTTCCATGAGCTCGCCGAAGGGGTCGCCCGCGCCTACGGCTGCGAGGCGGAGGTGCGGATCACCTACGGGGATCCGGTGCTCGTCAACGACGCCCGCCTCGCCGAGGAGACCGGCTGCATCCTCGTCGACACCGCCCACCACATGCCCGCCACGTTGCGCTCCTGCGGTGCCGATGACTTCGCCCACTTCGCGTCGGTCGTGCCGTCGCTGATGCTGTTCGTGGGCACCGACACGGAGGCGGGGCTGCACAGCCCGTACTTCCTGCCCGGAGACGACACGGTGCGGGCGCTCGCCGAGAGCCTGCTCGCCGGCTACCTCGGTGCCGCGCAGGTGATCGGCGCGGGCCAGGGCCACTGATCCGGTCGCGGGACCGTTCTCCCGGTCACGGCGGCCTACCTGCGCCATCTCCGCGAGCCGGGCAGCGCGGGGGCGACACACCGCAGGACAGGACCTAGTTGAGCCGGAAGGTCTCCACGAACGTGTCGACGTGCCCGCTGGCCTCGGCCCACTGCCCGGCGGGTGCGAAGAACCAGAACATCCCGACGCCGCCGGAGTCACGGATGACGCATCGGGCGTACAGCCGGAAGGGCATGCCCGACGCGTCCTTGTGCGCGAAGCCGAACTCCAGCTCGGCACCGTCGCCCCCGGCGACGGAGATCGGGCGCCGGACGAGTTCCCGGTAGGAGTCGGGCGCGAACGTGTCCTTCCTGAGCGCGTCGCGCAGCTCGTCGAGGATGGCGGCAGGGGTCCGGGTCTCCTTCCGGCCGAGGTTCGCGAAGGCTCCCAGGTACCAGGAGGACGAGGAGAGGATCGAGCTTTCCGGCCGGCTCCAGCTCACCTGATCCTCGGCCTCGTCCTTGGTCCAGCCGTCGGGCACCGCGATGGAGAATCCACGGGAATCCTTGTGGAGTGTGAAGCCGCGCGGCAGCGAGTCAGGTACCGGGGAGGACGGCGGGTTCTGGCCGGATTCACCACCGGAGCCCGTGGGGGCCGTCGAACCTGCGCCGGGACCGGGCGTTCCG
Source organism: Streptosporangium sp. NPDC002544 (assembly GCF_040295965.1). NCBI lineage: Bacteria > Bacillati > Actinomycetota > Actinomycetes > Streptosporangiales > Streptosporangiaceae > Streptosporangium > Streptosporangium sp. NPDC002544. The sequence continues at coordinate 185,523 of NZ_JBEOWJ010000002.1, forward strand.
GCGCTCTCCGGCGTGGCGGAGCCGCCCTGGACTCCCCAGATCACCGCGGCGGCCACGGCGACCGCCAGCACAGCTGCTCCCGCGGCCACCATCACCTGGGGGCGAGGCCGCCGGGAGGCGCCGGACCGGGCATGATCGCTCGAAGAGGTCGGCCCGGTCCCGGCCGGGGCGGCGCCCTGGGCCCGTCCGCCGTCTTCGGCCGGACTCGGGGCCTGCCAGGCGGGTCCGGCGTACCCGGTCGGACCCGGGATCTGCCAGGAACGTCCGTCCTCCGGCGAACGCGCGTTCACCCGGTCCGGTGCGGCTCCGGCGGCCACCGGCGCGAGCAGCGCCTCGGCCTGGCCGGCCGTCAGCCGCTCGGCGGGATCCTTCCTGAGCAGGCCCTCGATGACCGGGCCGAGCCGGTCCGCGTACCGGGTCGGCGCCGCCGGGCGGTTGATGATCGCCGCGATCGTGGCCATCGGGCTCTCCCGCTCGAACGGCCTGCGGCCCTCCACGGCCTCGTACAGCGTCACGCCCGTCGCCCACAGGTCGGAGGCGGCCGAGGCGCGCTCGCCGCCGAGCTGTTCCGGCGCGAGGTAGGGGATCGTGCCGAGCAACTGCCCGGCACCGGTCAGATCCGTGGTGTCGTGGACCGCCGCCGCGATCCCGAAGTCGGTCAGCACGGCCCGGTCGCCCCTGAGCAGGATGTTGGCGGGCTTGACGTCGCGGTGCACGATCCCCGCCGCCTCCGCCGCGGCCAACGCGGAGATCACCCGCAGCCCGATCTCCGCGACCCTGGCCTCGGCCAGCCGCCCCTCCGCCCTGAGCACCTCCGCCATGGACGGTCCCTCGACCAGCTCCATGACGATCCACGGACGGCCGTCCTCCTCGACCACGTCGTAGACGGTGACGATGCCGGGGTGGCCCCTCAGCGTCGCCGCGGTACGGGCCTCGCGGAGCGTCCGCAGCAGCAGTCGCTCGCGGTCCTCGGCGGGCAGCCCGGCGGGTGGCCGCATCTCCTTGACCGCGACGGTCTGGTGGAGCAGCTCGTCCCTGGCCCGCCAGACGACGCCCATGCCGCCTTCCCCGAGAGGGGCCCGCAGGAGGTACCGGCCTGCCAGCACGCGTGACGGCTCTTCCGGCATGCGGGCGAACCTATCGCTTTCCTCGCCCCCGATCCACCGCGATACCGGTTCCGCGGTCCGGGACGCAGCCGATCGCGGAGCCCGTCAGTATCCCGCGGCGGGATCGATGACCCCCTCCAGCGGAAGGCCCGCCCGCAGGTTGCGTACGTTCCGCTCGACCCGCTCGCAGAACATCCGGGTGACGTACTCGGCGGAGTCGGCGCAGTGCGAGGTGATGAGCACCCGGTCCTCGGCCCAGAGCGGGTGCCCCTCGGGGAGCGGTTCCGGGTCCGTCACGTCCAGCCCGGCGGCGGAGATCGTCCCGGCGCGGAGGGCCTCGACGAGCGCGTCGGTCTGGATGTGCGCGCCGCGGGCGACGTTGACGACGACGGCGTGCGCCGGCAGCAGGGCCAGCTCGGTGGCACCGATGACGTGGGTCGTCTCCGGCGTCAGGGCGAGGGCCAGCACCAGGATGTCGGTCTCCGGAAGCACGGCGGGCAGGGCCTCGGGCGGCAGCGTCTGCTCGGCGCCCTCGATGCTCTCCGCCCGGCGGCGGATCACCCGGATCCGGCACCCGAACGGCCGCAGGAGCCGGATGAGCTCGGTCGCTATACCGCCGCCGCCGAGGATCGTCACCCGCCGGCCGTGCAGGGAGCCGGGATCGACCGAACACCAGCGGGGGGTGCGCGCCTGCCGGACGAGGTTGCGCAGGCAGGCCAGCATCAGCATGAGCGCGTGCTCGCCGACCTGCCCGGCGAACGACCCCTTGGCGCAGCTGAAGGCCACCGGCCGGTCGAGCACGCCGGACGCGGTGAATCTCTCCACCCCCGCCCAGGGGAACTGCACCCAGTTGATCCGGGGGTGGGCGTCCAGAGCCGAGCGGAGCAGTTCCGGCTCACCGGGGATGAGCCACACCAGGCCGTCCGCCTCGGCGAGCGGGGCATTGACGCCACCGCCGCCGGACACGGCCTCCTCGACCCTGAGACGCAGGCGGTCGAGGTCGGGGGAGTTGGGACGGTCGTAGGCCGCCCCCGCCTCCGGGGACGGGGCTATCGCGATTCGGGCTTCCATAAACACCATTTTGTAGGTAAACCGCAGGTCGGCGAACTGTCCGGCCTCGCCGGTCACCTCCCGGTGGGATGCGGGAGTCGGTCCCCGTACGAACAGGTGCGCCGCGGGATGCCCGCCAGTTGGTCGGTCTGCGGCCGCTTGGGCGATTCGTTCACGGCCGCGTGTCCGTCGAGGTCGATGCCGAGATCCGGGGTCGCCGGTGCGACCAGGGGAGGGCTTCCTCGATCTGAGCCGCGACCCGAATGAGGAAGTCCTCACGGCCATACGGGGCCACGAGCTGAATCCCGACCGGGAGGCCCTCCGCGCTCCAGTGCGTCGGCAGGGAGATCGCCGGCTGGCCCGTCGCGTTGAAAGGCGCGGTGAAGCCGACGTACTCGCCGGACTTCATGAATCCGGCGAGTGGCGCACCGGGAACGGGCCGCAGTTCACCCAGTGGTGCGGGCAGCTTGGGGAGGGTCGGCGTGAGGAGAAGGTCGTACCCGCCTCCGCCTCCGCGTCCGATCTGGTCCGAGGGGTTCCACCACCCGGCCATCCGCCGGCACCATGCGTGCAGGGCATGGAGGCCCTCCAGGTACGTCGTCGCCGGGATGTCCTTGCCGAGCTCGGCGAGCGCCCAGTTGTCCTGGTCGAGGTCGTCGGCCGTGATGGGGCGGCCGATGGCCTTCCCCCAGAGGTGCAGATCCAGAGCCTGGAAGACCGGCATCAGGATCTGGGCCTCCTCCGCCGGCTGGAAGAGCGCCTCGGGGTGCGCCTCCTCGACGACGTGGCCCAGGTTCTCCAGCAGGTGCCCGGCAGCCTGAACGGCGTCGACCACCTCCTGGTCCAGTTCGGTGGTCGGATGCGTGGCGAGAAGCCCGACGCGCAGGGTGCCCGGATCCGCGCCGACCTCCTCTCGGTAGGGACGGTACGGACGAGGAGCGGTGTAGGGGTCTCCCGGCGCCATCCCTCCGACGGCGTCGAGGATTCCTGCGATGTCGCGCACGGAGCGGGTCACGGCCGACTCGTGGGTGAAGCCCGCCCATGCCTCGCCCAGCTCGGGACCGAGGGAGATCCTGCCGCGCGTCGGCTTGAGGCCGACCAGCCCACACGCACTCGACGGGATGCGGACCGACCCGCCGCCGTCGTTGGCGTGGGCGGCCGAGACCATGCCGGAGGCGACCGCTGCCGCGGAGCCGCCACTCGACCCCCCGGGAGACCGGCTCGTGTCCCACGGGTTCCTGGTGGGGCCGTACGAGTCCGGCTCCGTGGTCGTCCACGCCCCGATCTCGGGTGTGTTCGTGCGCCCCAGGAGCATGAAGCCCGCCTCACGCAACCGCGAGACCATCCACGTGTCCCTGGACCCGCGCCAGTCGAGGTCCCGCAGAAACCTGGTCCCGTAGTGGTACGGATCGCCGGCGGACTGCTGGAAGAGATCCTTGACGAGGAACGGGACCCCGGCGAACGGCGCGTCGCGGGCAAGGTCGGCGGCGGCTTTGCGCGCCGTGTCGTACGAGGTGTGGATGACGGCGTTGATCGTGGGATTGAGTTCGTCGATGCGCGCGATGGCGTGGTCGACGAGCTCGGTGGCGCTGATCTCTCCCCGCCGTACCAGGTCGGCCTGTCCGGTGGCGTCAAGCCAGGTCGGCTCGTCCATGTCTGCTCCTCATGACGAGCGGCCCAATGGGTCGTGAGCCGCGTTCGCAGCCACCCTCCTGAGTGCCGCGACCGCGCACAAGGCGTTACGACGTATCGCTGACGGCTGCCTAGGCAGTCGTCAGGAGCCGGTAGGCATCGACGGCCGTCGACCGGGAACGGACCCCGAGCTTGCTGTAGATCGCTCGCAGGTGAGCATGGACGGTGCGCTCGCTGATGCTCAGCCGGAGAGCGATCTGCGCGTCGGTCATGCCGGCCTCCACGAGGTGCATGACCGACTCCTGACGCACGGTGAGCCCCGAGGGCCGCGCCGACGGTTCCCCGGCTGCGAGACGTCGGGTGCGAGCCACGAGGTCTGTCAGGCGGACACCAGGATCAGGGCAGGATTCGAACTCCTGTTCCGAACGTTCCAGCCATGAGGTCGCCGATGCTCTGTCGGAACGGTGGAGCTCAACCACCGCCCGGCAGACCGCGGCGTCCACGGCGGACAGCCGGTCACCGGCGGCGATGCTCAGGGTGTGGACCTTCTCATAGGCGGCGGCCGCTTCGTGGAGAAGTCCGCGGCGGTGTGCGAGCGTGGCCCTTGCCATCAGAAGCATGCGTCTGGCGGACGGGGCGGCCGCTCGGCTCCGCGACATGAGACGTTCTGCGCGGAGGCAGTGCTCGGCGGCCACTCCCAGGTCACCTGTTTCGGCGTACATCCGAGCGATCAGGGCGGCGGCCGCCGCGCCCGCGACCGGGCTCGATGCCGACTCGGCCAGCGAGACCGCGCGTCGAAGGAGCAGCCGGGCATCCTGCGCGCGGGTCTCGTAGAACGCGGCTCCGGCGATGACGACCACGACGTTCGCGTACTGGACCGCCTGTTCGGGTGTCATGAGGGAGCGTGCCGTGAGAGCGCTGTCCCTGGCCCTGCCGAGATCGCCGCGCATGAGGGAGACGGTTGCCTCACCGAGGGCCAGGCCGGCCTCTCTGGAGGGCAGTCCGTCGGAGAAGGGACCGTCCACGGGAGCCGCCGACGCGCGTCTCAGCATCGTTTCGACGTCGTCGAGGCGATCGGAGAGCAGGAGCGCTGAAGCAAGGGCGATGAACAGGCGTGCGTCGCCATCCATGACGTGGGAAGGAATGCGTGCGAACCATGAGAGTACGGTGCCGATGCGGCCGTCGCTGATCGCTGTCCAGTACCCGTCGAGGATCTCGGCGCAGGCCCGGGGCCAGTCCTCACAGGCGATCAGGTGACTGATCGCCTGCTCACGCAGGCGATGACGCAGGAGCCAGTCGGCAGCGCGCCGGTGTGCTCCCCTTACGTCCCTGCCTTCAAGCAGGGCCAGTCGTTCGAGGGACTCGCGCAGGACCGGGGGTATCGACCACCAGATCCCGTGCTTGTCCTGGGGCTCGAGGAGCTCGTTGTCGCGGTCGAGGCTGTCCAGCGTGGTCAACGCGTCGGCTCGGCCGGTGACCGCGTCCGCGAGCGAGACGCAGATACGGTCCAGGACCGCCGTGTCGAGGAGGAATTCCCTTGCCGGCGGATCCAGCCCCGGCAGGATCTCGGAGCCGACCCAGTCGAGGACGTACCGGTGCTGTCCGGTCAGGCGGGGCGCGGTGACTCCGTCGTCGACGGACACGGTCGCGAGGAGTGCGTACAGTCCCGGCCACCCGCGAAGCCGGGGCATGTGGTCGGCGGCCGGGCCGCGATCGGGGTCGAGTCCATGGCTCCGCACCACGGCGTCGGCCTCGGCCGGATCGAAGCGGAGACGGTGGGGCCGGATGGTCGCGACCCGGCCTCGCGCTCGCAGGCCCGCCAGGGGGAGGCCGCGGTGGGAACGGCTGGTCACGATCAGCCTCAGGTGCGCGGGTGTCTCCGCGGCAAGGTGGACCACGTCCGAGACGAGCTCCGCGTCTCGGACGTGGTCCAGGTCCTCCAGCACGATGACCCATGGCGGCTCGCGGTGGGCGAGAGCCTGTGGCACCGATCGCCAGTCGGCCGGCGACGCAGGGTCGGACGTCCCGGCCAGGCCCAGGGCCCGGCGCCAGACTTCGGCGGGTGGTGACCCGGGTTCGAACGCGACACGGAGCACACGCTCGCCTTGGCGGGCTCCCCACTGGTCGAGGAGCGTCGTCTTGCCCCAGGCGGGTCCGGCGGCGATGACCGTCAGTGCGTGCGTGCTCACCTGCTCTTCGAGATGACGGACCAGGCGTGCGCGTTCGAGAGGTCCGGTCAGGAGGACCTCCGAATCCACGGCGGGAGCACGTCGTCCCGGGCATATTCCGGCTGCCCGCCGAGGACACCGACGTGGCCGGCCCGTGACACGTCGAGCCGGACCAGCGTGCTCCGTGCTGCGCGGATGTCCATCGGTTCCTCAGTCTACGGATGTGCTACCGGTGGCGGGCAACCTGATCAGAGCTCCGGCGAAAGCCGTCTGGAACCTGCCGCCCACTCACCCGGCGATCACCCCCGAGAGCTCGTCAGGCATCCACGCCTATGTGCACGGGACCCGCGCCTGGATCGATCGTGGCCAGGACGCTCGTCGGGACGCGGAACACCCGGCCGGGGGCCGCCGGCCACCACAGCCGCTTCCGTGCGATGACCTTTCCCTCCTGCCGGAGGACGATCCGGGGGAACGGGATGTAGCGGTCGCTCCACAGCAGCAGGCGGCGACGGGCCGGGGCCGGATCCCCTGGACGGAAGATCTCCGGCGCCACCCAGCGGAAGGGCGCGTCGGCGACGAGACGCACCTGCTCGGCCGGCGCGCTCCTGCCGTGCAACCAGGCGATGACGGAGCGCGCGACATGGGCGCCGTCGATCGCCGCGATGTCCGCGGTGTCGACCGGGTGGAGCAGGTTGCCCACGGCGAACACGCCCGGCCTGTCGGTGCGTAGCGCGTTGTCGACCAGCGGGCCGTTCGTGCCGGGGTCCATGGTGATCCCCGCCGCGCGTACCAGCTCGTGGTCGGGGATCCAGTCGCCGGTGAGGACGAGCGTGTCGCACTCGACGACCCGCCTGGCGCCGGTGTCGAGGTCCTCGATCTCGACGGCCCGCAGTTCCGGCCGGCCGATGACCTTCGTCACCCGGGTGCGGGTGGCGACCCTGGTACGGAAGAGGATCCTGCCGGGGATGCTGAACAGGGAGTAGGAGTCCGGTCGGGGATACTCGGTGGTCATCAGGACGGTCCGGCAACCGGCCTCGCGCAGGGTCAGCGCGGCCGACCAGCTGACCAGCTCGGCGCCGACGACGACGGCCCTCCTGCCGACCTTCCCGTGCTGCAGGTGGACGAGATTCTGCAGGTGTCCGGTGGTGTAGACGCCGTGGGCGCGGTCTCCGGGGATGAGACGGGCCGGTCGTGGGCGCTCCCGGGCACCGGTCGCCAGGATGACGGCCCGCGCCTCGACGCGGATGCGGCCCCGCGGGGTGGTGGCCTCGATCGTCCGGTCACCGGCCCAGTTCGTCACGGTGGCGTTCGTCAGGATCTTCGCACCGGCGGCCTCGGCCTGCCGGACGAGCCTCCTGGCGTAGGCGGGACCGCTCATGAAGCGCCGCATGTCCCTGATCCCGTAGCCGGGATGGTCGCTGTGCCGGGGGATGCCTCCGGCCGTGCTCTCCCGGTCGAGGACGAGGACGTCACCGTTGATCCTCGGCGCGAGTTCACGGGCGGCGCTCAGCCCGGAGGGGCCGGCGCCGATGATGACGACGGCAGGGGTGAGGGTGGTGATGTCGCCGGGTGTCATCGGCCGGCCTCCAGCGGTGCGTGGCGCTGCTCGCAGGCACTCTCGCCCCTGCTCTCCAGCAGCTTCTTGATCTCGGCGCCGCAGAAGAACCCCTGGCAGCGCCCGTTCATCGCCCGGGTGCGGCGGCGCAGCCCCTCCAGGGTGGCCGGTGGGATCGGTGACCGGAAGGTGTCGCGGATCTCGCCGGCGGTCACTCGCTCGCAGAAGCAGACCACCCTGCCGTAGGCGGGGTCGGCGGTGATCCGGGCGGCGTCCTGGTACGGGCGGGTGAACGCCTCCCCGAGGTTGGGCATGCGGGGCGGCTCCGGCAGGTTCTCCCGTGGTACGAGCGCCAGCCCGGCGTCGCGGACGAGGTCGGCGACGTGCTCGGCGATGGCGATGCCGGCGGTCAGGCCGGTCGAGCGGATCCCGCCGACCAGCACGTAGCGCCGCCCGGCGTCGGCCTCGATGAGGTAGTCGGGGTGGTCGCTCGCCGCGCGCAGGCCCGCGTAGGTCGCGGTGACCTCCTCAAGCAGCAGGTCGGGCATCAGCTTCTCGCCCTTGCCCAGCAGGAACTCGAATCCCCGCTCCGAGGTCCCGGTGTCGGTGCGGTCGACGAGGTCCTCGGCGGTGGGACCGAGCAGCACGTTGCCGTAGACGGTGGGGCTGATCAGCACGCCCTTGCCGCGCGAGCTGGGCACCGGCAGAATGATCTTGTTGACCATCGGGCGGGCGAGCTTGTCGTAGACCAGCAGCTCGCCGCGGCGCGGCGTGACCGTGAAACGGTCGTGGCCGAACAGCCGGTCGATGACGTCGGCGCCGAGCCCGGCCGCGTTGACCACCCAGCGGGCGTGCACATCCCCGCCGGAAGCGCGCAGCACCGTGCGGTCGCCGAGGTCCTCGACCGAGGTGACCGCCCGGTTCAGCAGCAGCGTCACGCCGCGGCCGACCGCGTCCGTGGCCAGGGCGAGGTTGGTGGTCCAGGTGCAGATGATCGACTCGTCGGGAACGGTCAGGCCGCCCAGGGCGCCTTCCCCGAGGTGGGGAAGTTGCCGGTACACCTCCTCGGGACCGACGATCTCCGTCTTGCCGTACCCGTTCTGCTCCGCCTTCCGGCGCAGGCCCGGCAGCGCGTCGAGCTCCTCGGCGGTCCAGGCCACCAGCAGCGCCCCGGTGTGCTCGACCGGGATGCCGGTCAGCTCGGCGTACTCCGACAGCAGGTGGTAGCCCTCACCGACCAGCCGGGATTCGAGGGTGCCGGGCTTGGCGTCGAAACCGGTGTGCAGGATGGCGGTGTTCGCCTTGCTCGTACCGTCACCGACGTCGTCGCGCGCGTCGAGCAGCGCGACGCTCAGCTCGTAGCCGGCCAGCTTCCTGGCGATGGCCGAGCCGACGATGCCGGCACCGATCACCGCCACGTCGAACGTGGTGTTCATCGTGTTCCCTCCCGCGTCAGGGTGGCGTTGACCGCCTCCGCCCAGCGGGAGCGGAAGTCGGCCGCCTGATCGGCAGACCATCGGGGTTCGTAGGTCGTGCTGGGCTCCCACGGGTGGACCGCGTCCGCGAGGGAGAGCGACGGGTCGAGCGAGGCGCGGGCCAGCGCCACCGCCCCCATCGGGGTGGCGTGCTGGGAGGGGTAGACGTCGATCCGGATCCGCATCAGGTCGGCGACCGCCTGCATGAGGACCCTGCTCCGGGTGAGCCCGCCGTCCACCCGCAGCCGGGTCAGCGGCTGCCCGAGGTCGGCGGCGACGAGGTCGCCGAGCTCGGCGACCTGCGCCGCGATCCCCTGCAGTACGGCGAGCACGAGGTGCCCGGAACCGGTGGAGAGGGTCAGCCCGGAGAACGAGGCCTTGGCGTCGGGACGCCACCAGGGGGCCGCCAGGCCGGCCAGCGCCGGCACGCACAGCACCCCCTCGGCGTCCGCCGCCGCGACCACGTCCAGGTCCGCGGCGCTACGGATGAAGCCGAGATCCTGGATCCACCGTACGGCGGAGGCGGCCGTGTAGACCTGGCCGTCGAAGCAGTACGAGGTCTCCCCCCGGACCCGCCAGGCGACCGAGGCGGCCAGGTGGGCGGTGGAGCGCACGGCGGAGGTGCCGGTGTTGGCCAGCAGGAACGCGCCGGTGCCGAAGGTGCACTTCGCCTCTCCGGAGTTCAGGCAGTTCTCGGCGAGCAGGGCGGCCTGCTGGTCGACCACGAGCCCGCCGACGGGGACGTTCCCGCCGAACGCGGAGGTGTGGCCGACCACCTCGTCACAGGAGACGATGCGCGGCAGGCGCTCGGTGCCGAGCCCGAACAGCTCCAGCAGTTCCGGGTCCCACTCGGCGTCGTCGAGCCGGGTGACCAGCGACCGGCTGGCCGTGGCGACGTCCGTGACGAACTCCCCGGTCAGATGGTGGATGATCCAGGAGTCGGAGGTGGTGACCACCCCTTCGCCCGTCACGTTCCGGCGCAGCCAGGCCATCTTCGGGGCGGAGAAGTACGGGTCCAGGATCAGCCCGGTGGTCGCGGCGATCCGGTCCTTGAACTCCTCCAGCTCCGCGCAGACGCCCTCCGAGCGGCGATCCTGCCAGACGATGGCGGCCGAGAGGGGCTCGCCCGTGACGGGGTCCCACGCCAGGACGGTCTCGCCCTGGTTCGCCAGCGTGACGGCGTCGATCCGCACCCCGGCCCGCGCGACGGCCTGGCGGCCGGCATTGAGTACCGAGTCGAGCAGTTCCCTGGGGTTCTGCTCGACTCCGCCTCCGGGCAGGTAGGTGGGGCGGACCGGGACCTCGGCGAGGCCGAGCACCTCGCCGCGGGCGTCGACGACGATCGCCTTGGTGCCGGATGTTCCCTGGTCTATCGCCAGTACCGTGGTCACCGCCGGTGGGTCCCCTCCGTGCGCCTGCCCTTGGCCGCCCCCGCGGCATCGGCGGTCAGCTCCGCGTCGATGGAGTGCATGTCCGGCATCACCAGGCCCTTCGTGCCCTTGGTGAACAGCAGGTAGGCGAAGTACACGGCGCCGATGGCGAGCATGATGAGCACGTAGACCCACGGCTCCACGAACGAGGCGTCCCGGAAGAGCAGCAGCTCGAACGCGAGCCAGATCAGCGCGACGACGATCACCGGGATCTCCCAGCGGCCCAGGTCGAACCCCTTGCTCGGCGGCAGCGACTTCCGCTTGACCACGTACATGATGACGGTTCCGGTGTAGATGATCGCCGGCAGCAGGGTGGCGGCGGCGAACAGGCCGAAGAGGGCGTCGGTCCGGGTGGAGAAGACCGCCAGGATCAGCTCGCCGATGACGAACATGAAGACGGTGGCGTTCAGCGGGGTGCCGAAGCGCGGGGAGACCTTGTGCAGACCCTGCCAGCCGGGGAAGCGCTGGTCGCGGGACATCGCCCAGACCAGCCGCACGCCGGTCATCAGGATCACCATGCCGCAGGCGAAGATCGCGATGACCACCAGCACGAGCAGCGCCGTACCCACCACGGGGCCGAGCGACCGGCTGATCACGTCCGCGACCGGGGTTCCCGACTTGGCCAGCTCGACCGGGTCGCCGGCGAGCAGGGTGACGGCGACGAGGAACAGGAAGCCGAGCACACCGGAGGCGAGAACCGCCTGCCACATGGCGCGGGGGACGACCCGGGCCGGGTCCTTGGTCTCCTCGGCGAGGTTGGCCGCCGACTCGAAACCGACGATCGTGAACGCGCCGAGCAGGAAGCCCAGCATCCACGGACCGGCCGAGGTGAGCGTGCCCATGCTGAGGTAGCCCTCGGACGGGATGGCGCCGGTGCTGAACAGGTTGGCGAAGTTGACCTCCTTGGCGATGAAACCCACGATCAGCAGCAGCAGGACGAGGGCGATCATGCCGATCAGCTCCGCCGTCACGGCGAAGTTGTTGACCCGCTCGGTCCACTTGGTGGAGAGCCCGACCAGCAGCGCCTGGCACATGATGACCACACCGGTGATCACCCAGGCGTTCAGCGCGGTGCCCTCGTAGCCGAGCAGCACCGGCATCACGGTGGAGGCGATGGTGTAGTCCACCGCCACGACCACGACCGCGAGGAACGAGAACGAGACCCAGCCGATGATCCAGCCGAGCACGGGGTTCGCCAGCCGGGACATCCACTGGTAGGAGTATCCGGTCACCGGGATGCGCGCGGCCAGCGAACCGAAGATGAACGCGACGGCGAGCTGACCGATGATCACGATCGGCCAGGTCCAGATGCCCGCGGGGCCCGAGGTGTTCAGCACCGAGCCGTAGGTGGTGAAAATGCCGGTGGCGATCGAGACGAAGGCGAATGCCACGGCGAACGAGGCGAAACGCCCGGTGCCGCGCTTCATCGCCTGCTTGTAGCCGAATTCCGCAACACTTGCGCCGCTCTCCTGATTGCCCGGCGCGGGTGGTGAATACTGGGTCATGGACCTACAACTCCTGTGTTTCCTGTCAGATGGTGCATCGGCGTGCTGGTCCGAGCCGGGTGGCGTTGCCGCGCCGCCCGGCTCCTTCGACGGTGGAGAACGTTCAAGAGAGCACCATCACCCCGCCCCCGCGGGTGATCGCGTCCTGGATGCCGGAGGGGGGTTCCGCCTCGGTGATGAGACCGCCGAGCTCGTCCAGCTCGGCGACCCGGTGCCGGGCGACCAGGCCGAACTTGCTTGAGTCGGCGAGTACGTACGAACGCGTCGCGTTCCTGAGGATGATCTTCCGGACCGCGATCTCGTCCAGGTAGTAGTCGGTCAGGCCGGCCGCGGCGTCGACGCCGCCCGACCCGAGGAACGCGACGTCCGGGTTGAGGTCCGCGAAGAACGCCTGGGCCACCGAGTTCGAGAGCGCGAGGTCTCCGCCGCGCAGCCTGCCCCCGCAGACGAGGACCTCGATGCCGGGCCGCTCGGAGAGTTCCGCCGCGACCAGCAGGGAACAGGTGGCCACGGTCCCGGTGAAGTCGAGCGGCAGGGCACGGGCGACCTGGACGGCGGTGGTTCCCACGTCGATCACCACGGTCTGGCCGGGGTGCACCAGCCCGGCGGCGGCACGGCCGATGCGCGTCTTGGCGTCCGCGGCGGTCCCGGTGCGTTCGGCGAAGGGGGCCTCCTCGCCGGCGGCCTGCCCGAGCGTGATGGTCGCGCCCCCGTGCACGCGCGACAGCCTCCCCTGGCGCTCAAGCGCCACGAAGTCACGGCGGATCGTCTCCGCTGACACGCCGAGCTCGTGCGCGAGGTCGTCGGTGCTGACGACGCGGGAGATCCGCAGTGCCTCCCCGATGCGCGCATGCCGCTCAGCGGGCAGCACGACTGCCCACTTCTGTGGAAGTTTGTGCATGCATGAGGGGAATTATGCTTTGGTGTGGTTATCGCGTCAATGCATTGCGCTATCGGGTTGGAAACCTTTACCGAGGGTTCCGTCTGCCGGCGGGCGATGTGGAGCCCGCTGACCTCGGCTCATAAGCGGACCGTAAGCCCTTGGGAGCCTCTCGCCGGGTGACCGCCCCGGGCGTTCCCGGTCATCCGCGGGCACCGAGGTCGCTCTCCGGCAGCGCCGGTCGGGAGTGCGGTCCGGAATCTCGTCGCCCATCCATCTGTGCCATCTCGACGGCCCCGGACGACAGGGCCTAGGTGGGGATCGTGGGATCCCCGGCGGCCTCCCGCAGCGCGGCGAGTGCCTCTTCGGCTGATCCGCCGAGCCTGATCACCTCGGCGAGATAGACGGAGGCGTGCCGCCGGATCAGGTCGGCCCGCGCCACCCAGGGCTTGGACTGGGGAAGTACGCGGGTGCCGTCGCCGCGCTTCGCGGTGACGTGACCGGACTGTTCGAGCTCCTTGTAGGCCCGGGCCACCGTTCCCGCGGCCAGTCCGAGGTCGGCCGCGAGCTGGCGCACTGGCGGCAGCCGGGCGCCCGCCTCCAGAACCCCGCAGCCGATCAGTTCGGCGAGCTGCGCGCGGACCTGCTCGTAGGGGGGTGAGGGGCTGGTGACATCAACCTTGATCATGAAACCTTGACTTTAGGCGAGGAGAGCAGCTCGGCGAGATACCAGATCGCCGAACCTGCGGCCAGGAACGCGACCCCGACGAGGGCGGGGGGCGCGGTCATACTCCAGTCGGGAAGGTAGGCGCTGTTCTTGACGGTGCCGGCGGCGATCAACGCGATGCCGCTCAACGGCAGTGCCACGCAGAGCCCGTAGGCCGCGGTGACGACCCGTGCGGAGTGGGCACGCTGTGCTTCGTCCACCGCCCTGGTGGCCGGATCGAGGCCTGGGCGGCCACGCCGGACGATGCGGTGCAGCACCAGGGCGGAGAGCACCAGCGCGACCGCCAGCGCGGCCAGGATCGGCCATGCGTAGAACCAGCCGGGCCACGGGCTGGTCGACTGGCGAACCATGCCGTCCGGGCTGAAGGTGGACAGGGTCCGCCCGGGCCGGCCCAGATCATCGGCGCTCGCCGTGGCGACGGTGACGGTCAGCAGCCCGACAGTGATCACCGACAGTGTGGCGGCCAGCGACGTGGAGAACCTGGGCAGGTAGTGGCGAATCCTCCGGGTCTCCAGTGACGCGTCCCGGATCGGGCCGCCGGGAGGCTTGGCGGCGAGCTCTCCGGCGAGGGTGCCCAGGATGAGGCAGAGTCCCAGGACCGGGGCGGCGAGCATCGGTCCGCGCCCGAGGGCGCCGGTGTCGGCGATCAGTCCGGCGGCGACGATTCCGGCCACCAGGCCGATGACCCTGGCCAGCAGGGCCCGCCGCGCGGTGGTCCGCAGTGCGCGAAGGCCGTCATCGACCGGCAGTCGTACGGTCCGTGCCATGGACACCAGCACGGAGATGAGCACGACCGCGAGAGTCAGGAGGATCAGGGCGATGAACGGGATACCGATGGACATGCGACTCCTTGTATCAACAAAGCGATACAAATAGTCGCACGCCCTGTTCGCTTGTATCAAATCATTGATACAAGTCGCCGTTCCGCTCGGAGGGGTCGATCCCGGGTCTGAGACCTCCGGTCAGAGGTCGCCCGCGAGTCCGAAGCCGCGAGTCCGAAGCTGGCGGGGCCGCGCCCGAGGTCCCTGGTCAGAGGTCGGCGGCGAGGCGGAAGCCGGTGTTGCCCGAGCTGCTGTCCGGGGTGTTGGAGCTCCGGGCGGCGACCCGGTAGCGGTTGCAGTAGGAGTCGTGGCACAGGTAGGAGCCGCCCCGTATCACCCGCGAGGTTCCGGTCTCGGGTCCGCGAGGATCCTCAAGCGGCCGGGAGAGATGGTCGGTGCCGAACCAGTCCGCGCACCACTCCCAGGCGTTGCCGACCATGTTGTGCAGGCCGTAGCCGTTGGGCCGGTACGACTTCACCGGCGCGGTGCCGAGATGGCCGTCCGCTCCGGTGTTGTGCGTGGGGAAGCGGCCCTGCCAGATGTTGCAGCGGTGCTGCCCGCGCGGGGTCAGCTCGTCGCCCCACGGGTATCGTGCCTGGTCCAGGCCACCCCGAGCGGCGTACTCCCACTCGGCCTCGGTCGGCAGCCTGCCGCCCGCCCAGGCACAGTAGGCCGCCGCGTCCCGCCAGGAGACGTGCACCACCGGGTGGTCCTGCCGGCCGTTGATCGTGCTGCCGGGACCCTGGGGCGCCTGCCAGCTGGTGCCCTCGATCACCAGCCACCAGGGAGTCTCGGCCGGGGAGGGCGCCCGCCTCCGGAGGTCCGGCGCGACCAGCAGGTGGAAGACGTAGGACCAGTTGAACCGCTCGGCGTCCGTGACGTATCCGGTCGCCTTCACGAACGCCGCGAACTGCGCGTTGGTCACCGCGGTGCGCGCCAGCAGGAAGGGCCGCACCGTCACGGTCCTGATCGGCCCCTCCCCGTCGGCGGGGAACCCCTCGGCGTCGTCGGTCCCCATCCGGAACGCGCCGCCGTCCAGCCGGATGAGCCCGCTCGGCCGCCGGGGCGCGGGGGCGACGGCCACCGGCCGCGGTTCACGGCCGTCCTCGTCTCCGCTACGGCCGGGCGCGCAGCAGTGTCCGCTCATCGCGTTCCTCCCTGCGGTGTCTCGATCGATGAAGCCAAGGGGGTGGCCCCGGGCAGACGGGACCACCCCTCGACGGCGTCCGGTGGGAGAGAGATCATTCCCACCAGGTGCTGTCGGTGTCCGGGAAACGCCAGACCTCTTCCGTGTTGTGCTGGGGAAGCTCGGTGACCCGGAGCCCGGAGTTCACCGGGTCCTCGTACCGGCCGAAGTACCTCTCCACCCGCCCGGTCAGGTCGGCGACGAGATCCGCGTGCCGGGGGTCCGCGTAGAGGTTGACCGTCTCGCGCGGATCGGCGACCAGGTCGATCAGCTCGGCGGGGCCGCCGGGGTAGCGCAGGGTGAGCTTGTGGGTCCGGGTGCGGATCATCCGCAGGTTCCCGTACTCGCCGTACACCTCCTCGGGCCACTCGGCCACGTGCCCCCCGGCCAGCAGCGGTGCGAAGCTGCGGCCCGGGTAGTTGCGCTCGGCGAGCGTCTCGGCGGGCAGCGCGACGCCGGTGTGGTCGAGGATGGTGCGGAACAGGTCGCAGTGGGTGACCATCTCGGACCTGGACTGGTCGCCGAGCAGCGCGCCCGGCCGGTTCAGGATGAGCGGCACCCGGATGGATTCCTCCACCATGTTGTACGGCTTGGTGCCGTTTCCCTTGCCCCAGATGCCGTGGTGACCCATGTTCAGGCCGTGGTCGGAGGTGTAGACGATCAGCGTGTTCTCGCGCAGGCCCTGGGTCTCCAGCTCGTCGACGAGCCGGCCGACCTGTTCGTCCACCTCCGAGGCCGAGGCGTAGTACTGGGCCAGCGCCTCCCGCCGGTTCCTGCGGCTCGGCATCAGCGACTCCGAGGCCATCCGCCCGAAGGGGTAGCTGGCCTCGTCCGGAACGTCGGCGAAGGTGCTCTGCCGGTAGCGGGACACGTGCCGCTCGGGGCGGCCCTCCCACGGGCTGTGCGTGCCGACATAGCCGACGTGCAGGAAGAACGGCTTCTCCTCGTCGCGGGCGCGCAGGAAGTCGATCGCCCGGTCGGTGACGCCGTGCCGGTTGTAGCCGCCGCGGAAGGCGGGCGAGTGCTCCCAGGGGCTGTCGAGGTGCTCGGTGTGCGTGCGCTCGTCGGCGACCTCGTACCAGAAGTCGAAACCGGGGGCGCGCTCGAACGACCTGCCCAGGTGCCACTTGCCGGCCAGCCCCGTGGTGTACCCGTGATCACGCAGGATCTCCGGCAGGGTCAGCTCGTCGGCGATCCAGTTGCGCCGGTCCACCTCCGGGTCCCACACGTTGAGGTAGTCGTGCACCCCGTGCTGCGAGGAGAGCCTCCCGGTCAGGAAGGCCGCGCGCCCGGGGGAGCAGACCGGGGTGGGGGTGAAGGAGTTCTCCATCCGCACACCGGTGGCGGCCAGGTAGTCCAGCGTCGGGGTCTGCACCTCCGAGTTGCCGTAACAGCCCAGCGCCCACGAGGCGTGGTCGTCGAGGAAGACGACGAGGACATTGGGACGCACTGGTCCTCCTAGCTGTGACATCAGTAGCCGCCCGCGGAGAAGAGGTAACGGCGCAGGAACGTCGACCCGATGCGCTTCCAGAGCCGGTCGACGATGAAGCCGAGGATTCCGAAGCACAGGATGCCGACGAAGATCTGGTCGGTCCTGAAGTAGGTGCGCGCGTTCCAGATGAGGAAGCCGATGCCGTTCTGCGTCGCGAGGGCCTCGGCCGCCACGATCACCAGGAAGGCGTTGGCGAGCGCCAGCCGCATACCGGTGAAGATGTGCGGGACGGTGGCGGGGAACACCACGGCCCGCAGCAGGGTGACCCGGCCCGCGCCCATGCTGCGCGCCGCGTTGAGCTTGTCGGGGTGCACCGAGGCCGCGCCGCTGGCGGTGTTCACCATCACGATGAACGCCGCCGAGTAGGCGACGAGGTTGACCTTCGACGCCTCCCCGATGCCGAACCAGAGAATGAAGACCGACACCAGCGCGAGTGCCGGGACGAACCGGAAGAAGTGAATGAACGGATCGACGATGGCCCTGGCGACCCGCGAGGTCCCGGCGAGGATGCCGAGCGGAATCGCGATCACCGATCCGAGGATCCAGCCCAGGAAGACCCGCTGCAGGCTGATCAGGATCGCGCTGCCGAGCGTGCCGTTCGAGATCAGCTCGACCGCGGCGTCGGCCACCGTGGTGGGCGGCGGGAACAGCGTCGGGTCGGTGCCGAGCGTCGCCAGCTGCCACAGGATGACGAACGCCACCACGGCGGCTACCGAGTAGAGCGAGGAACGGCGGAGTCGGCCCACAGCTTGTTCACCTCCTCCTCGATGTCGATCTCGACCTGGCGGGCGAGCTCGACGAATCCGGGGGAGAACTCGTCGCGCGGGTAGGGCAGGTCGACCTGGTACATGCTCTTGATCCCCGACACCGGTGGCGCGGACATCACCGCGATGCGCTGGCCGAGCAGTACGGCCTCGCGGATGTCGTGGGTCACGTAGATCACCGTCCGCACCTCCTCCCGCCACAGGCGCGACACCTCGTGCTGGAGGAGTTTCCTGGTCTGGGCGTCCAGGGCGGCGAAGGGCTCGTCCATCAGCACGATACCCGGCGAGACCGCCAGTACCCTGGCGATCTGCACGCGCTGCTTCATGCCGCCGGACAGCTCGTGCGGGTACTTGCCCGCGGCGTTCTGCAGCCCGACCTTGCGCAGGTAGTCGTCGGCGATGGCCGAGCGCTCCGCGCGGGGACGGCCCTGCATGCGCAGGCCGAACTCGACGTTCTGCTTGGCGGTGAGCCACTCCATCAGCGGCACGTCGACGTTCTGGAAGATCATCGCCCGGTCCGCCCCCGGCCGGGTGACCGGCCCCTCGGGCGTGCGGACGTCGCCCTCCGTCGCGTCGGCGATGCCCGCGATCAGGCGGAGCAGCGTCGACTTGCCGCACCCGCTGGGGCCGACGATCACGAAGAACTCACCGGCGTCGACGGTCAGGTCCAGGTGCCGCAGGACCCAGTCCCCGCGGCCTCCGGTGAAGTCGATGCCGATGTCGCGGAACGAGACGGCCTCGTTCCGACCGACGCCGGTCACTTGTCGACCTCGACCTTTTCTCCGGCCACGGCCCGCATGGCGGTGAGGTCCACGATCTGCGAGACGTCGGTGACGCCGGTGAGCTTGCCGATGTCGACCAGGTACTTCTGCAGGTTGACCAGCTGCTCCATCTGGTCCTTGCTGAGCCCGAGCCCGTAGCCCTGGCCGGGGATGCCGGTCTCCAGCGCCTTGACGTCACCCTTGGTGCCCGCCGCGACGATCCGCGCGGCCTCGGCCGGGTCGGCGGTGACCAGGTCGGTGGCCTTCTGGTACGCCCGCAGCACGCCCTCGACCGCGGCGGGGTTCTTGGCCACGAAGTCGGTCCCGCCGACCAGGAAGATCGACTGCACCTGGCGCACCGACTTGTCGTCGGTCATGATCGTGATGTTGGGGTCGGCGGTCGCCTGGTCGACGCCGTTCGCCCAGATCCAGGCCGCGTCGAGCTGGCCGGTCTTCAGCGCGCCGACGATCTCGAACAGGCCGGGCATGGACATGAGCTTGACGTCGCTCTGCGCGATGCCCTGCTGCTCCAGGTACTTCATGGTCACGTACGACTCCAGGGTGCCGTCGACGTAGCCGATGCGCTTGCCGACGAGGTCCTTGGCGCCGGAGATCCCCTTCGTCACGGCCAGCTTGTGGAAGCCCGGTGCCGGAGAGGCGATCGCGCCCAGGATCCGCAGCCTGTCGGAGGCGGCGCTCAGCGCGGCGAAGTCCAGCGCCGGCGCGAGATCGGCCTGGCCGGCGACGACGGCCTTCACCCCGTCGATGCCCTCCTGGTACATCTGCGACTCCACCTGGATTTTCTCCTCGGCGAAGTAGCCCTTCTCCTGGGCCACCCACATCTGGGTGCCGAGCAGGAAGTTGTTCGTGGCGATGCGGACCGTCGCCGGCGCCGCGCTCGTCCCGGTGCCGCCGTCGGCGGCGGGGGTGGTGCTACTGCCGCAGGCCGCAACTGCGAACAGTGCGATGGCTCCGATAGCTACTGAAAACGGGTGAAAACGCCTCGTGGACATGAGGACTCCGTGGATCTTGAAGGTGAATCGTGAAAAGCGGGGGCGGTCAGGTGCGCGCCGTACGGACGAATCTCAGTCGGACCGTGTCCGTCCGGTAGTGAATGTCGCTGAAGATCACTGGGTGCCCGGTCTCGCTGTAGCTGGACTGCACGGCGCGGAGCAGGGGAGTGCCGGGGGCCACCTTCAACAGGGCGGCGATCTCGCCGCTGGCTCCCGCGGCCTCCATCTGGACCTCCATCCGGATGACCCGGGTCCGTCCCATCCCTGACAGCAGGGTCAGCAGGTCGACGTTCACATCGGTCAGCGGGGTGAGGTCGAGTTCGCGCCCGTTGAGCAGGGTGGGCACGTAGTCGCGCAGGAAGACCGCCGGGGTCTCGTCCACGTCGAAGACCCGGTCGACCCGCCACACGGTGGCCACCCCGTCCAGCGCGAGGGCCTGGGCGACCTCGGCGTCGGCGCCGACCCGCTCGACCCGGCCGTGGGACACCGTCGGCTCGTGCCCGGCCGAGCGGATCGCGTCCCGGATCGGGATGATCGAGCTGGAGCCGATCACGACCGGCTCGGAGCTGTCGGCCACGAACGTGCCCACACCCCACCGCCTGACCAGCAGGCCCTCACTCCACAGCAGCCAGAGCGCCTCACGCAGGGTGGTGCGGCTCACGCCCCAGCGCTCGGCCAGGTCCTTCTCCGAGGGGAGCTGCGCACCCGGCTGAAGGTCGTCCGCGATGAAGACACGCAGCTCGGCCGCCACCTTGGCCGCGAGGTTCTCACGGATGACCACGTCGTTCCCTTCGCCAGACGTCCAGAGGTCCAACCTCTGCAGGCATATATATAGGGAAATCTAACTAAATGCAATGAGATGTTCACTTGAGTGAGCAGATGATCTATGGTGACCGTTTTCTGTGGGTTCACGAAGAAGATCCGGAAAGGCCGACATCGACCTGGGGAGGGGGAGCGAAGATCGACGGTGTCCCTGATGCGGTGATGAGCGGTCCGAACCTGCGGATCCGCCTGGGCGGCGTGCCGATCCGCGACACCGCACCCACGAACGGGCATGGGAACGTCGTGTGCGCCGGCGGCGATCCGGGTCCCTCGGAACCGCTCCTCGGGGGCGACCGGGCATGCCCCGATGAGGTCCGCCCCTCTCCCTCGCGCGATCACGGCCGGCGTGGCCGTGCCGTGAGGGGTGCCGGTCTCCGTTCCGTGCTCGCGTGCGTCGGGGCGAACGGCCCTTTGGTCAGGGGGACTTCGCGAGCGACGGCAGGGTACGCGAACAGCGGAGCTTCAGCCCGTGAAAGTCCTTGGGCTGGAGCTCCGCTTCTTCGTTCACGGCCGGTCCGACCGGTGAGACGCGTTTGACCGTGCGGTTCTGCTGTTCGTGGTTATCGGCAGAACCTGTCGTAGCCGTCGTCGTAGCCGTCCAGCCAGCCTCTGTCGTAGTCACTTATTCTTAGTGCGAGGCCGGGCAATTCTCCTGATTTCGCCCGTGGCCTTGAGCAGTCCTGGCCGGCGGCCCGGTAGCCGTCCCGGTAGCCGTTCCAGTACCCCCCTCTCGGGTCCCTGGCCGGTGGGGTCGGCTCCGTCACCCTGGCCGGCAGGGTGCTCACCGCCGGTGACGCGGGGTCCGGCGCGGCCGAGGCGGGTGAGATCGAGACCGGTCCGAGGGTCAGGACCGCGAGAAGCGCCGGACCGAGAACCATCAGCTGTCGCTTGCCGTACATGGGTTCCTCCTCTGAATGGCCGCGAGTGTGAATCACTTGGCGGCCATGGGCACCAGGCACGATATAAGGCGAACCGTTTACGGCAAGGGATCTGATTGCTCGCTTTCTCATTCTTGAAGTAGGTATGGGCGAAGCCAATTTCCCCGGGATTTCTGTTTGTTCCGGCGGCTTCCGGGAAACCGCGTACTGGACTCGGCCACGAGATCTCCCCGGGCGTGAACCGGCCGGCCACGGCAACTGGAAGAGGAGCGGGGTTGTCGACGCCCCGCTCCTCTTCTAGCCGTTGCCATGGTTATGGCTAATGACCACATCGGCTGCATCTGCTCCCACCACAGTGGTCCGGTGCCTGGTCGGAGGTGAGATCGACGATGGGCTCGAACACGAATGTTTGATCGGTGCTGACATCGACCGGTGTCTCTGTGCTCATGGGCTTCCTTTCACAGTGTGACCCGCTGTGGGCGGACCACAGCTCGACGACCCGTTGCCGGGCCGATTTCCGCGCCGTTCGAGTGACCTCGGTGAGGTCGGCGCGGAGCCTGATGGGGATGGCCCTCCAGGAGCCCTCTCAGTAACGGTCAGGTGTGAGGTTCAGCACGCCGGCCGCCGCGAACCGGGTGAGCATGCCGGTGACCTGGTCGGAGTCGGCGCCGACCTCCGCGATCACCGCCGCGATCACCTCCGCGACGTTCCGGGTGCCGTCGCAGCGGCTCAGCAGGGCGGCGGTGGCGTCGTTGATCCGGTAGACCCGGATGGCCGGCTCACCCCACCGGCGTTGCAGCAGGATCGACGTGTGCCGGGCGGGCAGTCGCGAGGGCGGCACCTCGGCGGTGACGTCGTGATCGAAGGAGGCGGTCCGGACGGTGGGGGAGACGCCGAGCATCCCACGTACCGGTCCGTCCGGCGCGCGGACCGGTTCTCCGGCTGCCTGGGCGGCCCGCCGGTCACCGGAGAGTTGCCCGCACAGCAGTTCATAGCGGGCGAAGTCAACCAGTGGCGCCGGCACCCGGCCGTCGATCCACGTCACCAGTTGCCCGGCCTCCCCGGAATCCACAACCCCCTCGCCCGGTCGCGGACGGCGAACGGTGGCGGCGGCGAACCCGTCCAGCAGCTCCGGATGGTGGGCCTTCAGCTCGGCGGCGGTGGCGGGCAGGCAGGCCGTCACCTTCTGTACCAGCTTGCTGCGGACGCTCTCGCCGGTGACCCGGAATCCCGCGGGGGAGGCGCCTGCCAGCATGGCCAGCTCGGCGTCGCTCAGCCCGTAACGGTGCCGCAGCCGGGCAGGGTGCTCACGCAACGTCGCCAGCTCGGCCTCGCGGGTCAGCACCGCGGCCAGGGCCTCCAGCAGGCCCATCAGACGCTCCCCGCCAGGAGGGTCCGGGCCCGGTCGATCTCCGCCAGCAGCTCGTACGGATCATCGGGGAAGTTCCGGTCCCGTTCCACCAGGGTGGCCTGAACGGTGGTGCGGCCCACCAGTTCGGCCAGCAGCTCCCACACCCGGGGCGGTACCGGTCCACCATGGGTGTCGAGGGACGGCTCGCCGTCGCCTGAGTCCTCACCGCCCGCCAGGTGCACCTGCGCCACCCGCTCCACCGGGATGGTGCCGAGGAACTCCAGCGGATCGAAATCGTGATTACGGGCGTTGATGTCGAGATTGGTCAGGTCCAGTAACAGATGACACTCGCAGTTCTCCATCACCTCGGCGATGAACTGCGCCTCGCTGAGCGGGCCGGCCAGATCCACGTAGTAGGTGATGTTCTCCAGCAGGAACGGCACCCCCACCGCGTCCTGCACCTTCTGCGCCCGGCGTCCCAGCCGGCGTGCCGTCTCCCGGGTACGGGGCAGCGGTACGAGCACCCCGAGCGCCACCTGATCGGTCCGGGTGAAACAGAGATGGTCGCTGAACCACGGCGCGTCGACCTCGGCGACCAGAGCCGCCAGCGCGTCAAGGTAGTCCCCGTCGACCTCGCGCTCCGACCCGATGGACATCTCCACCCCGTGCGGCACGATCGGGAACCGGGTGGCCAGCGCGCGCAACCGTTCCCGCCTGTCGGCCGGGGCGAACAGGAAGTGCTCAGTGATCACTTCCAGCCAGTCGATCCGGTCGGCATGCTGGTCGATCATCTCTGCGAGCTCGGCCCGGTAACCCAGGCCTGAGCCCAGCTCGCGCAATCCGAACACCGTGCACCCCCAAGATCCAGCGTGTGTCGCCATCCAGGGATCTCGCGTTGCCAGCTAGTCCGTCAGTACTCCCGAATGATTCCCGAGCCCGTTCCCACCACACTCCCCAGGCAGATAAATGCTGAATTATGCCGAAAAAAGCGGATATGCATAGAAATATGGAAAACGTTGATGATGAGTTGTCGGCGGCTGCGAAGATCTAAGCTTCGAAAGATCTTGGATATGCGGGCCGGGGATCCCTTCCCCGATTCCACGCGGAAAGGTGCCTCGTGAGGTGGCCGCGCCGAACCCGCCACCCGTCGCCGCGAACGGTGGCCGGGGCGGCGGCTCGGCGCCTGGCGGGTGCCGCCGGTCAGGGGGCCGGGAGCAGGGCGTGGGCGAGCCGGCCCGTGACCCGGTTCTCCCACTGCTTCGTGGTCCACGCGCATTCGCGGGTCATGACGAGGAACAGGTCCGCTGAGAGCAGGGCGACGGTGATGTCGACGACGTGCCTGAGGGGGCGGCCCTTGTCGCCGCAGTGGAAGTAGACGGTCGGGGCCGACACCCCGGCGGCGTCCGCGATCTCCTGAAAGGTCGTCCCGGTGTGGCCGTGGGTGACGAACAGCCCGTGCGCGGCTTCGACGACGCGGAGTCTGGTCCGCGCGGACCTTCGGTTCCGGCCGTTGACCTCTGACGCCGAACTATGGTCACACTTTAAAGTGTGATCTCAATAACTTCATATCCGCGTCGGCGCCTCCGCCGGCCGGGAAGGGGGGACCGATGACGGCCCTGGGCGGATTCCACCACGTCAAACTGCCGGTCTCGGACGTGCGCAAGAGCATCGAGTGGTACGGGCGGGTGCTCGGCCTTGACGTGGCGATCGAGTTCGTCGAGGCGGGCGTGCTGCGCGGTGTGGCGCTGCGCGACCGGGACGGCACCCTGATGCTGGCGCTGCGCGAGGAGCCCCGGCTGGCCGGGGAACTGCGGGGGTTCGACCCCGTCGCACTCGGCGTGCCGACCTACGACGCGCTGGTGGAGTGGTCGGATCATCTCGAGGCCGTCGGCGCCGCCCACTCCGGAATCGCCGAGGCCAGCATCGGATGGCTGATCAGCGGGGTGACCGACCCCGACGGCATCGAGATCCGCCTCTACACCCTGCAGAAACGCGAGTGAACCCACCGCTGACCACCGGCGGGCAGATCACCGAGGCCCAGGTCTCGACCGGCTCGACGAGGAGAACTACGGACCGGGGCATGAGCTCGTACGACCACCGGCGGACATGCCGGAAGCGGTGACGACAGAGGTGTGGCGCGGGCGTTAACGCCGTTGTTACCGGTGGTCGGATACGACTTCGATCATGCGGATACTGGTGGTGGAGGACGAGCGGGATCTGGCCGACCTGGTGGCCGTGGGGTTGCAGCGGCACGCGATGGCGGTGGACGTGGTCTACGACGGCGAGGCCGCGGTGGAACGGCTGGCCGTCAACGACTACGACGTGCTGGTGCTGGACCGGGACCTGCCCGGGATACCCGGCGACGTGATCTGCCGGGATCTGGTGCGGGCCGGGGCACGTACCCGCATCCTGATGCTGACCGCGGCCGCGTCGGTGCCCGAACGGGTCGCGGGGCTGGGGTTGGGGGCCGACGACTACCTGCCCAAACCCTTCGACTACACCGAACTGGTGGCGCGGGTGCGGGCCCTGGGGCGGCGCAGCCAGGCGCCGCTGCCACCGGTGCTGGAACGGCACGGGATCGTGCTGGACCCCCAGCGGATGCAGGTCTCCCGCGACGGCCGCTTCCTGAGGCTGTCGCTGAAGGAGTACGCGGTGCTCGAAGTGCTGATGCGGGCGAACGGGAGCGTGGTGAGCGCCGAGACGCTGCTGGAGTCGGCCTGGGACGAGCACGTCGACCCGTTCACCACCGTGGTGCGCGTCATCATCAGCCGGTTGCGTGCCAAGCTCGGCGACCCGCCTTGCATCAG
Organism: Streptosporangium sp. NPDC002544; assembly: GCF_040295965.1. Lineage (NCBI taxonomy): Bacteria > Bacillati > Actinomycetota > Actinomycetes > Streptosporangiales > Streptosporangiaceae > Streptosporangium > Streptosporangium sp. NPDC002544. The sequence goes on from NZ_JBEOWJ010000002.1 coordinate 210,946, forward strand.
GACCGTGCCGGGCGCCGGGTACCTGCTTTGACCCGGCGTACGGTCTGGGAACGCGCGGCGCCGGATGTCCGCCGTGACCCGGCATACGGTCTGGGAACTTCGCCGTGACCCGGCACGCGGCCTGGAAACCCTTCGGCACGGTACGAGCGCGCCTCACCCTGCTGTACACCGGCCTGTTCCTGGTCACCTCGACGATCCTGCTCATCGTGGTGAACCTGCTGCTCACGAGCGCGCTGGAGAGCCGGGTCAGCTCCGTCGTGGAGGACTTTCCGCCCTTCGGCGAATTACCCGCGCCGAGGGCACCCGGGGCGCCCGGGTGCCCCGGGTGCCTGGTGCGGCCCGAGGTCGTCGACACCATGAACGCTCTGTCCGGTGCGGTGCTGCGGTACCAGTGGACCGTCAGCGCGATCGTGATCGCCGTGCTCACCGTCGTCTCGGTGGCCGCGGGCTGGTGGCTGGCCGGGCGGATGCTGAGCCCGCTGCGGCACATCACCGCCACCGCGCACCGTCTCTCCCTGTCCAACCTGCACGAGCGGATCGCGCTGGCCGGTCCCCGCGACGAGCTCACCGACCTCGCCGACACCTTCGACGCGATGCTGGAACGGCTGGAACGGTCGGTGGACAGCCAGCGCCGTTTCATCGCCAACGCCGCCCACGAACTGCGGACCCCGCTGGCCGTCCAGCGGGCCGCGATCCAGATCGGGCTGGACGACCCGCTGCCGGCCCGGCTGATCCCGGTACGGGAGAAACTGCTGACCGCCAACCGGCGGACCGAGCGGCTGATCGACTCGCTGCTCCTGCTCGCCCAGGCGGAACACGGCCCAGACAGTATGGAGCCGGTGGCCCTCGACGCGCTGATCCGCCAGACGGTCGAGGAGACGGCCGCCGACGGTGCCGTCATGGGTGTCGTCATCACCTCGGACACCCGGCCGGTCGCCGTCGCGGGTGACCCGGTGCTGCTCGGCAGGCTCCTGACCAACCTGCTGCAGAACGCGGTCCGCTACAACCGTCCCGGCGGGACCGTGCACGTCGGTCTCACCGAGGCGGGTGTGCTGACCGTCCGCAACACCGGCCCGGACGTGCCCGCCGAACGGATCGCCGAGCTGTTCCAGCCGTTCCGCAGGCTGCACTCCCGGACCCGGAGCGCCGACGGCGCCGGTCTCGGCCTGTCCATCGTGGCCTCGATCGCCCGGGCCCACCACGCCGCTCTCGCCGCCCGGCCCAACCCCGGTGGCGGCCTTGAGCTGACCGTGAGGTTCCCCGTCCCCTCAACCGGAACGGAGCCCGGCAACCGCCGGGCTCCGTGATCGAGGAGGGCCTACTTCAGCAGGGTCAGGGCCTTCGCGACGCCCGGGTCGCGTCCGGTGGACAAGTCCGCGGAGGTCATCGGGGCCTGGTGGTCGGGGGCGACGCCGATGGTGTTGACGACCTCCCGGTTCGCTCCGATCTCGTGGATCCTGGGCAGGATGAGGATGCTGCCGTCGTCGAGCAGATAGCCGGCTCCGGGGCCGGACACCGCGCCGGCGGTACGGGTGCCGACCAGGGTGCCGAGGCGGAGATCCTTGACCGTACTGGTGAAGGAGTCGCACGCCGAGGCGCAGTTGCGGTCGATGAGCGCGACCAGGGGCAGGCCCAGCAGTGGCACGGTGTCGTCGCTCCGGTTGGCGGTGCAGCGGTCGCGCACGTCGCACCAGTAGCTGGTGGCCTTGCCGTGCGACCAGGCGCCGAGCAGCCTGGCGACCTCCTGCGGGCTGCCGCCGCCGTTGCCGCGCAGGTCCAGCACCACCCCGCGCAGGGTCGCCTGCTCGCGCAGGGAGGCGATGGCCTGCAGGACCTTGTCCGCCGCGCCGGGGAAGAAGGCCGGCAGCGCGACGTAGGCGACGGCGCCGGACAGCAGCCTGGACTCGACCTTCGGCTCCGGTCCCGAGACGGGTGCGGGCGTCACCGAGGCGGTGACGGTGCCGCCGGTGGAGGGACGGCGCAGGGTGAGCCGGATCGCCTTCCCCGCCGGGGGCCTGATGATCCCGTCAAGGACCCCCTGGGAGAGCACCCCGTTGACGAAGAGCGGCACCTCGTCGACCGCGACGAGCTCGTCGCCCGGCCGGATCCCCGCCTTGGCGGCCGGGCCGTCAGGAAGAACGTCGGTGACGAAGGCCGGCGGGGTGGCCGCCGGATCGGCCACTCCCGGAGGACGGATGCCGGAGAGGCGGGCGCCGAGCGACACTCCGTCAGGAGTCGGACGACCCCAGTTCGCGTGGTTGTCGTCGAGGCTCTTCACCATGCCCCGCATCGTCGCCTCCGCGACCGCCTGCCGTACCTCGGGGTCGGCCGGCAACGTGTCGACGACCTTCTGGTAGACGGTGCGGAACGCGGCCCAGTCGGCGTCCTTGCGGCCGGTGAGCGCCGGCAGCGTCGCGTTCGGCCGATCCAGCCCGCGGCGCTGCAACTCCTGGGTGAGCGCGGTGAACGCGGGCACCAGCAGCGCGCGGGGGTCCAGGACCGGACCGCTGTAGTAGTTGGCGAAGACGCAGCGGTACGCCTGCTCGATGGTGGTGACGGTGGTCGGCTTCAGCGCCGGAGGTCCGGACGGGCCGGACGGGGGCGTGCACGCCGGTGGCCGGCCGCCGGCCGCGCGGTCGGCGCTCGCGCCGGTGGCCCCGGAACCGATGAGGGCGGCCAGCGCGACCGCGACGACGAACGATTTCCTGTTTCTCATGCCGCCGAGCATCGCGATCATGCCGTTGCCGGGATGTGAACGCGAACGTTAACACCGCCGTAGCGGTCCCTCCGGTAGAGAGCACCGCGCTCGGGCGGGGTGATCCACCCGGCCGCGGCGGGTCAGCCCGGAGCCTGGCCGAGGGCGGTGGCCAGATCCTCCCCGGCCCATCCGGTGCCGTCTCTCCAGATCGTCGCGATGTCGAAGCCGGTGGTCAGCATCGCCGGCGCCCACGCGGGCTCGGGGGCCTGGGGGAGCACAAGGAAGAGGTGCTCCGCGCGGTCCCCGCCGACGTGCTGGACCTCCATGATCCGCAGTACCGCCTCGCGCATCCGCTCGTAGGTGTGCCCGCCCTCTCCCAGAACCTCGTACAGGACCGCTCCCCGCGGACCCTTGCAGGTGATGTCGGCGAGAGGGGACTGCGAGGGGGCGAGCCTGGCCCCGTGCAGCTCGGCGATGAGCCGGTAACGCACCTGCTCGTGGACGTGGCACTGCCTGTCGGCGCCGACCCGCTCCTCCAGCGAGGAGGCGAAGGACCGGAAGCTCTCATCCGTGGCCGGGGTGTCGGGCCTCATCGTGATGTTCTCCTCGGCGCCGGTGGGTTCCTCCGGTACGGGGTGTGCCGATCCGTTCTGCGCGGTGATCGTGGCAGTGATCGGTTTCCCGGGCATGGTGAGCGTTGAGGTGGCGAGTTCTTTCGGTACGGGGTGTGCCGACCCGTTCTGCACCGTGATCGTGGCAGTAGCCGGTTCTTCCGGCGCCGCGAGCGCCGGCGCCTCCGGTCCGCCCAGCACCTCGGGGAGCGGCGCCGCGTGGACGACGGTGAGCGACTGGGTGCACCTGGTGATCGCCACATAGAGCCGGCGCGGTCCCGCGGGCCCCTGGTCGGCGATGGCGGCGGGTTCGACCACCACGACGTGGTCGAACTCCAGGCCCCTGGCCATGGTCGCGGGCAGCACGCTCACCGGCGGCACGTCGTCCGCCGCGACGGTTCCCTGCAGCGCCGCGACCTTCCGCTCCAGCTCCTCCAACAGCACGGTGCCGTCGGGGGCGATCAGCGCGACCGACCGCGACCGCTCCAGGTCGGCCGTGGCGAGATCCAGCGCCCGCGCGAGGGCCTCGTCCGCCAACCGCTCGGGTCCGGTCCGCGCGATCGTCAGCGAGGTCTCGTCGGCGGGGCGTACCGACACCGGGACCGTGGTGGACAGGGACACGGCCCTGGCCAGCGGCGCCGCGAACCGCATGACCTCGTCGGGGACCCGGTAGCCCACGGCCAGCTCGGCCAGGTGCCAGCCGTCGCGCCCGCTCAGGATTCCGGCGAGCCGTCCCCACACGTCGTACTGGCGGACGCCGGTGGTCTGGGCGAGGTCGCCGAGCACGGTCATCGAGCCGCCGGGGCAGCGGCGGGCGATGGAGCGCGCCTGCATGGGGGTGAGATCCTGGGCCTCGTCCACCACGATGTGCCGGTAGCGGCGTGGCTCGTCCCCGGACAACAGGTGGCGCAGCTCCTCAAGGCAGACGAGGTCGTCGAGAGTCCAAGGCTCCTCGGAGGCACGGCTCACCCGGGGGCGCAGCACCGCCTCCCGCTCCTGTTCGGTCAGCACGCCGGGAGCCGCCGCGTGGATCGCGTCCGGGTCGTTCAACGTCCTGCGCAGGATGGTCTCGGCGTTGAGTGCGGGCCACATCGCGTTGATCAGGGAGGCCACCCGGCCGTGCTTCTCGATCCCGGACCGCAGGGCGCCGTCCGGGCGCTGCCCGGGAAGCGCCTTGGCGTACCTGCTCAGCAGGCGGTCGACGAACGTGTCGACGAACTTGCGGCGGCGGACCAGGTAGGGGCCGCTGGAGTCGCGCGCCTCGACGGCGAGCGCCTCGATCTCGGCGCCGGGAAGCGTCAGCGCGGCTCCCCGGTACGGGGTGCTGAAGACGTCGTCGCTGATGTGCGAGGCCGGCGCCTCGGGCCGGATGCCGCTCTCGACGACGCGGCGCAGCACCTCGGCCATCCGCTCGTCCGACTTGACCAGGTGCGCCGCGGGGGTGTCGACGGCGCGGACCTCGCCGTCCCAGAGCCGCGCCACCTCCACCGTCGCCACCCCCCGGCTGCCGAGCCTCGGCAGGACCTGGCTGACGTAGCGCAGGAACCCCCGGTGCGGCCCGATCACCAGGACGTCGTCCGGGGTGAGCCCCCGGTTCGTCGGGTCCAGCAGCCAGATGACGCGGTGCAGGCCGACCGCGGTCTTGCCGGTCCCCGGGCCGCCCTGCACGACCAGCACCCCCGGCCGTCCGTCGGAGACCAGGTCCAGCTGGTCTCGCTGGATGGTCTCCACGATGTCGCGCATCAGCCCGTCGCGGGCCCGGTCGAGGTCGGCGAGGAGGAAGGCGTCGGCGTTCTCGCCGGGCGGTTCCTCGGTGGGGGAGACGGCCTCGGGGACCTCCTGGAGTCTGCGGTTCGCGACCCGGGGCCGGATGTCGTCGAGGTAGTCGGTCACCGTGCGCCCGTGCAGGCGCAGCTTGCGGCGGAGCCGGATCTCGCCGGGGCGGGAGGCACGGGCCTTCATCCAGCGGACCGCCTGCTCGGTGGTCCAGCTGATCACGACGAGATCGCCCTCGGCGTCGCGGACCGCGCGGCGTCCGATGCGCCAGGTCTCCTGGCCGTCCGGGTCGTCGGCGACGTCGACGCGCATGAAGACGAGCGGTTGCTCGCCGAGGTCGTCCTCCACCCCGAACTCGGGGGGCACGTCCGGGACGAAGGGGAGGCCGGTGTCGGGGTGCTCCTGGCCGTGCGTGCTCCTGACCCGGTCGGCGCCGAGCCGTCTGCGCTCGACGCAGTCGTACGCGTGGTCGACGGCGCGCTGCTCCTCGGCGATCACGACGATGCGCTCCTCGTGCGGGATCACCAGGGCACGGATGCCCGCGCCCGGCCCGCTCGTCTGGTCGCCACTCGCCGCTCCGGCGGCGCGGTCACCACTGGCCGCCAGGGCGACGGGGTTGCCGCCCCGGGTCAGGGTGGCACGGTCGACGCTGCCCATGTTTCCTCCGAGGTCGGTGCCCGGCGGCACTGCTGGACTGGGGTTTCCCGCGACGGGACGCGCGGCCCGAACCGGACCGGAGCGAGGGGACTCCGCTCGGTAATCCGATCGAGTGTGCGCCGCGTCACACTCATGGACCGTAGACCATCTTCCGAGAAATGTGAACTGAACGCACAAAGATTTTTTATGTGAACCTAAGTCCTGAGTGTTGTCTTCACGATGAACTCTTCCCGGGAGGACATCCCCGGCCAGGCGCCGGTTGTGCGGCGTCCACCCGCGAAACGACCGTGGTCGTCCACCGCTGAGTCGCTCAGCCGCGTGGCAGCCGCCGTAGAGTTACCTTGAAATCATGACGAACTCCTCAATGCAGGACACGCGGTCGCGTCGATACTGGGACAGGCAGGCCGACTCGTACGACCGGCGGATGGAGTTCGTCGAGCGCCGCTTCTTCGCCGGCAGCCGTCCGTGGCTGTGCGGGCAGGCGTCCGGCGACACCCTGGAGGTGGCGGTCGGCACCGGGATGAACCTCGCCCACTACCCAGGAGACGTCCGGCTGACCGGGGTGGAGTGGAGCGCCGCCATGCTCGCGGTGGCCCGGCGCCGGGCCGAGACTCTCGGCCGGGCGGCCGACCTGCGGCAGGGCGACGCGCGCGCACTGACCTTTCCCGACGAGCGCTTCGACACGGTCGTCTGCACGTTCTCACTCTGCGGCATCTCCGACGAGCGGGCGGCGCTGGAGGAGATGGCCCGGGTGCTCAAACCGGGCGGCCTGCTGCTCCTGGCCGACCACGTGGCCTCGTCGTCCTGGCCGTTGCGAATGGGGCAGCGGCTGGTCGACCTCTTCAGCGTGCCGGCGGCCGGCGAGCACTACTGCCGCCGGCCCCTGATCGGGGTGCGCGAGATGGGATTCGCGGTGGAGCGGCACGAGCGTTTCAAACTCGGCACCGTCGAGCGGTTCGCGGCCAGGAAACCGGCCGCCGGGTAGCGGCCTTTCGCCCGGCCGCGTCGGCAGACCGGGCTCAGCCCGCTGGCCTACCGGCGGCGGTTCGGGCCGGATGCCGAGCCGGCCCCGGCGGGCTGAGCTCCCGGTCAGTTGGTACGGGTGTTGGGGAGGTGCTCGCCCAGGTAGCCGATCCAGATCCTGCCGGTGGTGCCGGCGGAGTCGTCGTGGAAGTACATCCGAGGGGCCGGGTACCCGACGGACCGGAGCTTGATGTGCGACTCCATCAGGACCTGCCCGCTCGGATGCACCTCGGGCGGGACGGCGAACCTGCGGGGGGCGCTGAACTTGGCACGGGTGACCACGCTCTTCGACTCGCGCATGGAGAGCATCCCGGTGGGGATGGTGCGGCGACCGGGAGAGTCACCGGCGCACCAGTCGTAGAAGCCGCCCGCGAACCTCCCGCCGGACCGCGCCCCCGCGAAGTCGTCCAGGGCGCGCAGCGCGTCCCATGCCTTCGCCGCCCAGGTACGGCACTGGATGTGATGCTCCAGGTCCAGCCGGGCGGCGGCGCCGTCGGTGTCGCCGACACCGATGTGATGCAGGCTCTCGCGGGCCTTGGCCAGAACCTCGACCAGGCCGCCGGGTTCGAACACCGGATCGTCCTCGGTCACCCCGTACACCGGCTGGCCCGCCTCGGCGAGCCTGCGCTCCAGCCAGCGGACCCGCTCGGCGAGCTTCCTGGCGCTCGTGACGGCCTCGGCGTACTCCTCGTTGAGCAGCCGGTGCTCGTCGCGGAGGTTCTTCTCCGTCTCGGTGGCAGGCCCGTCGCCGCGCCGTTCCGCGACGATGTCACGCAGGCCGGAAAGGTGCGCGCCGAGCACGCGGATCTCGCGGAGCACCTGGCCGGAGTCGCCCGCGATCTGTGACGAGGTGGCGAGTCCCAGCGCCGTCTCCAACTCCCCGCGCAGTTCCTTGACCACCATGTCCGCGACACTCTGGGCGACCTCCGCCGCGGCGGAGACCGGCCCGGTTTCCACGGTCCCCCCGGCCGCCTCTGCAACTGCCTCCGCAACTGCCTCCGCAGTGGCCTCCGCGGTGGTTTCCGCGGGGGTGACGGTTTCGGCCTTCGGGACGGTAGGACGCCTGGTCATGGCCATCATCCGCCGCCGCATCTCCTCACGGGCGAAATCGACCTTCGAGGGCCGGGGTGCGGCGGCGTCGGCGATCTCGCCCAGTTCGGCCCGTCCGGCGAGTACGCGGTGGACGACATCGAGCGTGCGCCGCACGTCGTCGGGGACCTTGCGATGTGCGGTCTCACCGATCACCCCGTCGACGATCCGGTCGAGGGCGGCGGCGCCCCGGCCGCGGATCGCGGCGTCGCCCATGGGCGGGTGCCGGCGGGGATAGTGCTCCCCGGCGGGATCGAAGGGGGCGAAGTAGGTGCGGATCGCCCCGCCGAACACGCCCAGCTCCGGGCCCATCGCCTCGTTGAACCGGTCCTGGGCGCGCAGGTCGGCCAGCCGTACGACCAGGCCCGCGCCGGCGACGCCGTCGGCCAGATGATCGGCGCGCTCCCGCGCCACCTCGGGGTCGCGAGGGTCTGCGGAGATGACCAGTATCGGTACCCGGCGTCGGGGCTCGGTCATCACGGAGACGAATCGCTGCACGTCGTCCTCGGTGAGGAGCACCGCGGCGCCCTCCACCTGGACGGCGCCGTCACTGATTCGCGCGGTGTTCAGGTACGCCGGGAGGAAACCCGGCGCCTTCACCATCGCCGGTTCCGGTTGCTGTTCGGCTCCTTGTTTCCCGCGCTGCTTCGCGCTCCGTCTCCCGGTCCGGTCCGGTTCCCGCCTCGCGGCCGGGTCAGGTCCCCCGTGCTGCTCCACGGTGACGACCACCCATCCGGTCATGTTCGGCGTCGATTCGGTGTAGGTCACCCGGGTCCGCAGGCGCCCCTGCCCGTACGGCTCGTCCAGCGTGTAACGGCCGCAGTCGCCGCGCCGCTCCATCACCAGCCGGGCCCCGCCGGCCTCGGCCTCGTCCTTCACCACCGCGGCGCTCGGCGGCGGGAACCCCTTCCGTACGACCCAGTCGGAGAAGCTGCGGCGCAGCCGGATCGAGATCGGAGGGGTGGGGTCGCGCAGCACCGCCTGATATAACCGCGTCACATTCGACGTCATGATCACGACACCTTCATCAACATCGGGGAGTACGGCTCGCGTCCGGTGAATGGGCGTCGGCGCGTACGAGGTTGGATGTCAGCGAGGCCCGAAGGTTCCCGCAGGTGCGCATAGTGCGGCATGAACGCTTATTTGGGAGGGGGTTCCGCAATATCGGTGGTTAATAGGGCGGTATCGGGTGCTTTAGGGGCGTTGTGGCAGACCTCGATCGTGAGGCGATGCGAGCAGCAGGGGAGCCGTCGCTCACCCCCGCCTGAGGGTCCACCGCCGGCCATCCAGGGCGCGGTCCAGGCAGTTCGCCGTCGTCGTGTGCGTGATGACGAAGCCGTCGCGCTCGGCGCTGCGGGGCACCTTCCACCTGGTGTCACACGCGCCGATCAGCGCTTTGGAGTTGAAGCCGCCCTCCCCGAGCGGCAGTGTCTTCGCGGCTCAGGAAAGGCTCCTCTGATAGATGAAACACCTTTTTGTGATGTCTAGTGATTTGTGTCCTTGCTTCCTGATTGCTTCGTCCGGATCTGTCCGGAAAGGAGCGTTCGACGCGCGAGCATGGGGGAGTTACTCATCGACTGGCTGTCGGAGGGGTGGGGAGGGGGTGGATTCCTGCAGGGTTCCCGCCGAAGGCTTCAGCGTCGACGGATTGGATTTGGGGTGGAAGGTGATGGGCACGCTGGTGTGCACGACTGCGTTCCCAGTGATCGTCTGGCCGTCACGCTGTTTCCAGATCTCGAAGTGATAAAATCCTTCGGGGACATCGACCCATTTGTGGTGCTGCCAGGAGTTGCAGGTGAACTGCGCGACGGTGCCGATCGGCCGCAGGGCCATCCAGTACGTGGTGACCCCTGACGGGCAGGTGAGGTTCGACCAGACCTCGATGTCGCCACTGACGGTCTGGGTCCAGTCCCCCGAGAAGATGCGCATGGTCATGCTCTCGATGTTCATCGGGAAACCGCGTCCGGAAGCTATCGGCGCCGGGCTGGCCGCCGGAGACGAGGTGGGAATGACCGGGGAGGAATCGAGCTTCGCGCGGGTCGGCAGGGCTTTTTCCGTCACCCAGACCCCGGCGATCACTACTGCGGCCAGCACGGTGATCCTCGCCACGGCGTGCACCGACTTCTTCCGCCTGGACGGCGCCGCTGCCATGGTGGCCCGAGCCAGCGCCGACCAGCGGTCCACCCAGGGGGCAGGGTCGGCCCCGCACGCCGAGGTGTAGGCCCTGACGAACTCCAGCGACGGCAACGGCCCGGTTGGAACGAGGCGCCGCGCCAGGAAGCTGGAATGACGCCCCATATGTGCGCCGACCTCTTTGAATGAGGAGTTTCCCCGCAGCCGGCGCAGGTCCTCAATGAATCTTCTCGCCTCCGGAATCGCCGGCGCCTCAGGGTTTACTACCACCCCTTTTTTCCGTTGTGTGGCGACCTGATCAAATGCGAGGGCGGCTGCGAGCAACGCGACCACCAGGCCGGCCGAACTGGATATCTGGTCCGCGGCCTCCAGGCCGACGTGCACATAGATGGTGATCGCTACGGAGGTCACACCCGCTACTGCCGCCCAAATGGCAAAACGCGCGTTCATGGCGATATTATGGATCACTCACAGAAGAAAATTAACCTGTTGGCGGACAGGGCCTGGCCGTTCCCCGCCACGGGTCCGGTCGGATCCGGCATCGGGGCCTCCGGACCGCGGCGAGTGTGACCGGAAAATAGGGTGCGTGCCGATTTGATCACCCGTAATGTCATGAACGCACCTCCCGGTGCGCAGGTGACGGTTACTTCCACTTTTACTGATCTTTAATTTGTGGCGTCGACTCCTGTTGTGATGGTCAGGCCGGTCTCCAGGTCCAAGGGCTCTCCCCTCCTGGCCGCCTGACGCAGCCCTGACTGGAAGCTCTCGGCGAGCCCTTGGTTTTGAAGGTCGAGGATTTCTCGGCGATGCCGACCGGCCGGCGCACGGTGTGCGAGACGACGCGGCGACGGTCGCGAGAGCGCAAAAGACGATCACCCCAAATGCGGTCGAATGCAGTGGTGTCCAATGTGGTTACATGACCGTATTTATACCTCTTTGTCGTAGTGTGGGGATTTCTCGCGCCGAACGACGGAGGAACCGGCATGGAAATCAAGCCGCAGGCGGTTGTCATCCCCAAGGAAACCGACCATCTCGAGCAGGGAAAATACGGCCCTGTCTTTCCGAGGACCCCGGCGTGCTACGGGTTCACCATCATCGCGAAGGTAAAGCCCGGCCGCGCCGAGGCGATACGCAACTACGGTTACACGCTGGCCAAGGCGCTGGAAGGCGACTCGAACCTCCTCGCGCCGCTCAAGCTGCACTATCTGCGCTGGGTGCTCTTCGACGACGACACGCGTTTCATGTACCAGGGCATCTTCGACACCGACTTCGACAAATACACCGAAGACGCCATCATGCTGTTCAGCAGGGCGGGAGTGAGCACGGCCTTCGAGAATCTCGAGGGTTTTCCCGAAGACTGGAGAACCAATCCGGAGGCGTTCATCAGGTTCGTGCGCGAGCACCACTGCCCCAGCTTCATCGAGTACGGGGAATATCCGTACGTCACCGCCGACGAGATCAAAAAGGCTCTGCGAATCAAGGGTGCCCTTTCGGAGATGCTCGACCAGCTGCAGTGATATCGGGCCCCCGCATGTCCCGCTGTAGATCGGAGATGAAATGAACGAATTCAGGACCGCGCGCACCTACAACCAGAACCACGTGCCGCGCGAATACACTCCGGGCCGGCGACGGGTGAGCATCTACGTCGCATGGAGCTATCCAGCCGAGGCCGGCAGGAACCCGGCCGAGCTCGACAACCGGTTCTCCACGATGACCGAGGTCCGGCGCGTGGCCTGGCCCGCCTACGAGGAACCGAAGTGGTCCGACCCGATGCGGTTCCAGCAGGGCATCGCGGGGACGCTGGAGCTGTTCTTCTGGGCCTGGGTGCCGTTCCAGCAGTTCGTCGAGGAGACCACCGGGCACCCCGTGCCGGTCTATCAGCGCGTCGACCAAGCCGGTTTCCAGACTCCGCTCGACGACCGGGTGCTGGCCGACACCGACACCCTGTTCGTGTTCGGGCTGGATCACATGATCACCGGGCAGGACGCCGCGCCCGAGGAGATCGAGGCACTGCGCGAGTTCCTCCGCCGGGAGGGAACCTGCCTGGTCCTGGGGCCGCATCACGACGTCGGCGCCTCGGAGGACCTGGCCGTGCGCGACGTCGAGTACCACCACCACGGCGACCCGCTTGTCCCCCGCCAGCAGCGGTTCGGCAGGTACACCCGATCCTTGATGGAAGGGCTCGAAGTGCCCGTCGAGAACCGCTACGGGCTGCGCCCCGCGGTGCGGGAACCAGGCAAGATCGCCCCGCTGTCCATCACCGGGGATCTGGACACCAAGGGGTGGCTGGACGGGGTGACCACCTTCAACTTCCACATGCACCTGCCGCACTACGCCGTGACGACCGACGACCCGGACGTCATCCATGTGCTGGGCAGGCAACCGGTCGACAGGTCCAGGCCGCACCCGTTCACGGAGGCCGGAAACACCGAGTTCAACATGTTCCTATGGATGCCCCCGCGCGGTGAGCGGGCCGGCGACATCCTCATGGCGGACTCCACGATCTTCAGCTCGTTGTTCGGCGGCGACGAGAGCCTGCGCAATTTCTGGAGAAACCTCGTCTCGCTCAAGTAGTCCCACGGAAAAGGAGGTATTCGTGACCGGGCAAACGCACGTCACGCTCGAACTCGACGACATCCAGCGCGGGGTTCTCAGCCCTCGCCCGACCCCGTACGCCGCGACGTACATCCTGTTCCGGATCGACGACCGCGCGCACGGGCGGGAGCTGATGCGGCGCGTGAGCGCGGTGGTGACCTCGGCCGCCGACTCGATGAGTCCCCTGGGCGAGGCCTGGGTGAGCGTCGCGGTCACCTATCACGGCCTCAAGGCCCTGGGAGTGCCGCGGGAGTCGCTGGAGACGTTCCCCTGGGAGTTCCGGCAGGGGATGGTCGCACGGGCGAAGGTGCTGGGCGACACCGGAGAGAGCGCCCCCGAGAACTGGGAAGCGCCGCTGGGCACGTCCGAGGTCCACGTGGTGCTCACCGCGCTCGCGCCTGACAGCGCGCGACTGGAGGCGGCCATCGACCGCGCCCGGCCGGCGTATCGCGGCCTTCCCGGCGTGGCCGCGATCTGGCGGCAGGACTGCTACGCGCTGCCCGGCGAGACCGAGCCCTTCGGCTACCGCGACGGCATCAGCCATCCGGCTGTCGAGGGCAGCGGCATCGCCGGGTCGAACAAGCTGGAGGCGCCGCTCAAGGCCGGCGAGTTCGTGCTCGGCTACCGCGACGAGATGGGCGGCGTCCAGGCCCTGGGGCCCGAGGTACTGGGCCGTAACGGCACCTTCGTGGCCTTCCGCAAGCTCCACCAGCGCGTCGCCGTGTTCCGGCGGTACCTGAGGGACAACTCGAGCGGTCCCGAGGACGAGGAACTGCTGGCGGCGAAGATCATGGGACGCTGGCGCAGCGGCGCGCCGCTGGCGCTCAGCCCGCAGCACGACGACCCCGACCTCGGCGCCGACCGAGGCCGCAACAACAGCTTCATCTACGAGCAGGACGATCCGGTGGGGTTCACGACTCCCTGCGGCAGCCACATCCGCCGGGCCAATCCCCGCGACGCCGCGGTGGCGGGAGCGCCGAGGCTGCACCGGATGATCAGACGCGGCACCGCGTACGGTCCGCTGCTGCCCGACGGGGTCCTGGAAGACGACGGAGCCGACCGCGGACTGATGTTCACGTTCGTCGGAGCGCACCTCGGGCGGCAGTTCGAGTTCGTCCAGTCGCAATGGATGAACGACGGCGTCTTCTTCGGCGCGGGCGACGCGAGAGATCCCATAGTCGGATCCAACGACGGCCCGGGTGACTTCACGATCCCCCGGCGGCCGGTCCGGCGGCGCCTGCCGTCGCTGCCGCAGTTCGTCGTCGTACGTGGCGGCGAGTACTGCTTCATGCCTGGACTGCGCGCCCTGCGCTGGCTCGGCGATCTCGAAGGCTGAGGTACGGCGACGGGTTCCGCCCGGGGACGGTCGCTATCGGGGCGGGAGGGGCGCATGGAAACGCTGCATCTGGTGACCAACGCGGTCACCGTGATCTTCATCGCGACCACCATGTTCGCGGCCGGTCTCGGAGCCACACTGCCCGCGTTGCGCGCCATCCTGGCCGATCTCCCGCTGCTCCTGCTGGCGCTGTCGGCCAACCTGGTGGTCATCCCGCTGCTGGGCTGGGGGGTCGCCGCGCTGTTCGGCCTGTCCACGGCGCCTTTCATAGCGTTGGTGCTCGTCGCGTCCTCGCCGGGCGGGCCGCTTGGGGCGAAGCTGGGCATGGTGCAGAACGGAGACGTGGTCGCGGGCGCGGCGATGCAGGTGCTGCTCGCCACGGCGGGCAGCATCACCTTCGGCCCGACGGCCAACGCCATCCTCACCGCGGCCGAGGTCGGCGGGGGAGTCTCCCTCGACGTCGCCGCGCTGGTGCGGACCGTGGCCGTCCTGCAGCTTGTGCCGTTCGCCGTCGGACTCGTTCTGCGCCGCTACGCACCGCCCACGGCGCTATCGTGGCATCCCGTCGCCGTCAAGGTGTCGAACGTGACGTTCATGATCGTGCTGGCGGGCATGCTTCTGGGCAGCTGGCATGAAGTCGTCGCGCTGCTCGGCTCACGCGCGCTGCTCGCGGGGTTCGTCCTGTCCGTCGCCGCGTTCACCGCAGGCACATTGCTGGCCACGGGACCGCCGGTGCGCCGCACCACCATGGGGGGCGTCGCGGCGGTGCGCAACGCGGGGCCCGCGCTGGCCGCCGTCGGCATCGCCTTCGGCAACCAGCAGGCAGTCCTGGGAGCGCTTGCCGCGGTGCTGCTCAGCGGCCTGGTTGCGGCCGTACCGATCGCCGCGCTGCTCAGCCGCGGGCGCGGCGGCAGCACCACCTGAAATGCGCGGTCCCGCCGCATCATGCCGCTAACGGTTTCTGATGGGGCGGTCGCGGGTTCGAATCCCGCCACCGGCGCGAGCCGGTGTAGCTCAACCGAGAGGCCGGGACCACCGAGGTGAATCGGGTGCCCGGCCTTCGCGCTGTCATCTCAGATCGTTGCCGACTCTCAGCCGTTCGATGGCCGGGTGGACGTCAGCCGGGCTGATCGCTGTCCTTGTGCTTGCCCCAGCCGTGCCAGCGGTCGATCTCGATCCAGGCGCTGACCCGGCCGCGCTCCCGCTGCGGGTACTTCTTCCCGAGGTACTGCTGGGCCAGCCGGTCGATGTCGGTCAGATCCTTGTCATCGTGTATGTCGGCGACGTGCCCGATGATGCTGACATGTGTGTACCAGTTGCCCTCGTCGAGCACGGTGAGGCTGACCCGGGGGTCGTCGCGTAGGTGGTTCAGCCGCTTGCGGCCCTCGTCCATGTTGACCAGGATCCGGCCGTTGTCCCAGAGATACCAGGTGGCGGTGGACACCGGCCGGCCGTCGGACTGGAGCGTGGTGATGACGGCCGGATTCGGCCTCTTCAGCATGGCGACTGCTTCCTCGGGAAGCGGCGGGTTCGACATGATCTCTCCTCTTCGCGCCGGCGTCTCACGTTCCGGACGGTGACGGTTACCCGACCTTCCGTACGCGGTCCGTTCCGTGCTGGGACGCCGAGGGAACGCCTGTCGAGGCCGGAATCCCCGGCCCCGGACAACCGGCCGCAGGAGTGAGAGTGCCCATCTCAGGTCGAGCCGCAAACCCCCGACCTTGGGACTTTTCCCAGATCAAGGCCGGTGTGGGGCTCATCAAGGGCAAGACCTGCCCGTTGTGACTCCGCTGCCCCCAAGGAGAGCGACTTCTCATCAAGCCGCTGCGGCGTCACGAACGGCAGGCCCTGCCCTCAGGACATGGACGGCGAGCGGGGCGCCCACTCACCGCGATCGGGCGAGCCGGAACCCCAGGTCGTCGATGCGGAAGGTCGGGTGACTCTTGCGGCGGCACGACGCCCGGCATCCTCGGGGGTGGTCGTACACCCCGCCGCCCCGGAACACCCGGTACGGACCGTAGACCTCGGGATCGTAGACATCCCAGCACCACTCCCACACATTGCCGATCATGTCGTGCAGGCCCCACGCGTTCGGCGCCCTGGTCGCGACGTCGTGCACCTCGCCGCCGGAGTTCCCGCGGTGCCAGGCGATCTCGTCCAGCTCCCCGTAGCGCACGCCGGAGGTCCCGGCCCGGCACGCGTACTCCCACTCCGCCTCGGACGGGAGGCGGTAGCCGTCGGCCTCCAGGTCGTGGACCACGTCCTGGCCGTCGGGGTCGTCGCCCATCGCGTAGCAGGGTTCGAGCCCCGTCGCCCGCGAGAGCAGGTTGCAGAACCGGACGGCGTCCAGCCAGGAGACGTCGGTCACCGGCGTCCGCGGCCCCGCCGGGCTCGCGGGCGCCTCGCCTCGAACGGCGCGGTACAGCTCGCGGGTCACCGGATACGGCGCCAGGCAGAAGGCTCCGACCTCGACCTTCCAGATCGCCTTCGTGCCCTCGTCCCGCAGGAAGATGCTCCCGGCGGGAATCTCGACCATGTGCTCGGCGATCGCCTGGCGCGGCGTCGACTCGGGGCTCATCGCAGGTCCCGTTCCACTCGATCGGTCCGGGTGGACGACATGCGGACACACCCGTTCGCGAACGCTACCAGGCGCCCCACGTCACACGCGTGTCCTGCTTGAGCCTGACCCGAGGGCAAACCGCGTCTCAGCGCAGCAGTGATCGTGCCGTGGGCGCCAGCCGGAGCCGCTGCGGGGTGCCGGTGAGCGTTTCCGACAGTTCCGGGAGCACCCGATCACGCCAGGTGCGCGAGCGGGCCAGCCGGTCCTGGTGATCGGCGAGATCGTCAGGACCGGTGAACCGGGAGAACCACACGAAGACGTTCTCCCCGGTGCGGACCGGCAGGGCGGGGAAGGTGTTCTCGGCGTACTCGGTCCGCAGGCAGGCCAGCGGCCGTGCTCCGGTCTCGGCCAGCACCGGTCGTACGGAGCGGTCGAAGAAGTCCGCGAAGGCGTCGTCGAACGGCCGGTCGCGGTGGTAGATCGTCGCGGTGACGATCGACGGCGTCGCGGCGTCGCCGACCGGAGGCCGCGCCGATGCCGGAAGGTCCTCTCTCGCACGCAACAGCAGCACGTCATCGGAGTCGATCATCGTCGCGTTGGCCCGATCCCGGTTCGCCTTCCAGACCGGACCGCCATAGAAGGAGCGCAGTGCCTCGGCCCGGTGCTCCATGTCGGGGAATCCGCGCAGCCAGACGAACCGGTTCGGAGCGTCGAGGTCGCGGAACTGGCCGATGACGGTCATCCCCGCCGCCTCCTGGGACTCGATGAACTCCCTCTCGAAGAGGTCGATCAGCACATCACGTCCCCCCTCGTGCAGTGTGTACTGCCTGAGCTCGACGATCGGGCATCGGCTGTCCTTCACCGGCGAAGATCCTTCCGTGTTGCTGGAACAAACATTGTTACTACTGAAGGCGCGCGTCGCCGCGCCTACAGGCAGCCCCGCAGCACATCGGCGATCGAGGTGCGACCGAGTTCGCGGCGCAGGCTCTGGTCGGCCTGCTCGTAGACCACGCCCAGCACGGGCCGGATGCCCCTGCCGATCGGGCACTCCAGGTTGGGTTCGGTGTGGTGCATGGCGAAGAGCGGTTCTCGCTCCACGGCGTCGTACACCTGGAGCAGGGTGATGTCCTCGGGTGCGCGGGCCATGCTCCAGCCGGCCCCGGCCCCGTGACGGACCTCCACCAGGCCCGCCCGGCGCAGATCGCCGAGGCTGCGCCGGATGATCACCGCATTGGTGTTGACGCTGGCGGCGACCTGCTCCGAGGTCAGCCACTCCTGCCCGCGCCGCTGGGCGAGCGCGATCCAGGTCAGAGCGTGTACGGCGATCGTCAGCCGGCTGTTCGCAGCCATCGTCCTCCTTGTCTGTAACAATGTATGTTACATCAAGGCGGCCGACACCGAACCGATGCCGGGCGAAGGAGCCGGGCGCGGGCAGGCCACTTCTTCCTTTGGCAGTGTCGGCAACCGCGTTCGCGGGGTTCGGGAGGGGGTTACGGTCCGAAACCGGCGTGGTCCCGCCGGGGACGAAAATCCGGTGCGGATATGGGCTGCCTGCGGCAAGTATGGGGCCTATGAGTGTGCGTATCGACGATCCTGTCCGGCTCGGTGAGAGCCGGCTCCCCGATGGGCGGCTGCTCGGCTGGGCCGAGTGGGGCGCACCGGACGGCATTCCGGTGCTGCTCTGTCCCGGGGCGGCCACGAGCCGGTGGCTCGGTTTCGGCACGGATGCCGTCGATGAGCTCGGAGTACGTCTTGTCTCCGTGGACCGTCCGGGACTCGGCGCCTCGACACCCGCGCCCGGCCGGACGTTCGCCGACTTCGCCGAGGATGTCCGCCATCTCGCCGGGCTGCGCGGGCTGGGATCCCCGGCGGTGGTCGGCAGCTCGCAGGGCGCGCCGTTCGCGCTCGCGTGCGCTGTCGAGGGGATCGCCGCGACGCTGGCCATCGTGTCCGGCGCGGACGAGATCGCCGCGCCGGAGTTCACCGAGGCGCTGCCCGCGGAGCTGCGCGGGCTCGTCGACAGGGCCGTGCATGATCCGGATGGAGCGGAGAAGTTCTTCGCCGGCTTCGGCGCGGGCGCGATGTGGGACATGGTCATGGCCGGGAGCCCGGCCTCCGACCTGGCGGTATATCGGGATCCCGGGTTCGGGGCCGGTTACCGCCGGGCGCTGGACGAGGGATTCGCCCAGGGGGCGGCCGGTTATGCCCGTGACACCGTACTGGCCATGGGGAGATGGCCGTTCGACCTTGGGAGGATCACCGTTCCGGTCGACGTCTGGTACGGCGAGCAGGACACCGGCCACTCTCCGGACAGGGGAGCGACACTCGCCGCCCGGATCCCCGGCGCCGTACGGCATCTGGTGCCGGAAATCGGCGGTGCGGTGCTCTGGACCCACGCCGAGCCGATCCTCCGCTCCCTTGTCGGGAACGTGGCGGCCAGTGGGTAGCGGGCCATGGCCGGGATCTGAGGGCTGCCCGGTGCCGGGCCGTCGATGTCCGGGCGGACCCGGCAGGCCCGGGGATTCCGACAGGATCTCCTAGCCTCGGGCGGATATCTGCTGTACGGCCCAGCCGTTGCCGTCCGGGTCGTTGAAGAAGACGAATCCGACGTTGTCCAGGGGGTCCGGTTCGGGATTCGGGTTCTCGCCGAGGACCTGGATCTCGCTGACCTCCACCCCTCGCTCGACGAGCCGGGCGCGCGCCGCGTGGAGATCCGAGACGACCAGTTGCAGCCCCCGGAGCGAGCCCGGCGCCATGTCCGTGAGCCCCTTTCCCACCACGATCGAGCAGCCAGAGCCCGGAGGGGTCAGCTGGACGATGTGCACGTCGTCGCCGACCTTGGTGTCGTGGTCCACGGCGAAGCCGAGGCGCTCGGCGTAGAAGGCCTTGGCGCGGTCCACGTCGGAGACCGGCACGATCACCACTTCCAGGGTCCAGTTCACGGTGCGTTTCCTCTCGGCGGCGGGACGACTTCCAACGCACGTCTATCAGCCGCCCCCGACAAATCCATGCGGCCGAGACGAGACACCGAAGTGCGAAGGTCACTCGCCGTGGCGGGTAGGGACTTCTCGTGCGCCGTCGATGCCCGCCCGGCGGGCCGGGGTGACGGGGCGCGCTACAACGACACCTGTCGAGGCCATCGGGAACCGCGTCAGGAACCGCTCCCGGGCACCCTTTCCCGGAGGTCGGCCTGGAGGAGCCCGTAGCCGCCGGTGACACGCCAGTCCGGGGTGTCCGCGTCGAGGTTTCTCAGGGTCGCCGGGGGGATGCCGACGACCACGTCGGATTTGAGGGTGCGGAGCGCGGCGACCGGGCCGGGAAAGTACGCGACCGCGTCGGCGAACGGGGTGGTGGCCGGCCAGGCCCGGTCACCCACCAGCCGCCGGTAGTTGAGATCGCCCTTCATGATGGTCAGCGACGCCCGCTCGAACAGAACCGCGAGGTCGGCGGGGAGCCGGCGGAAGGACCAGGGCGCGCAGTAGAAGTCGTGGACGTACGGCGAGAGTCTCCCGTCCGCGGTCGCCTTCCGGAGCCGGTGGAAGGGCGCGCCGTCTGTTTCGGCCAGGCGGTCCAGGGTGTCCGCGAGGTCGGCGGTGGTCGCGTCGGACACGTAGTAGGGATGCGGCTTCAGATGAAGAGCGACCGAGGCCGCGTGCCCGTGTTCCAGGAGATGGTCGATGAGGATCAGGTCCGCGAGCAGCTCGCGCCCGGCGTTGTCGGCCACCACCACGACCTCGGCCCCGGGAGCGAGCGCGTTCCACATCTTCGCGCTGTCGTCGCAGACCAGCTCGGTACTCGACGATTCGGTGAGGGTGCCCATTGCGAAACTCAGGTCGGCGCGGTTGCCCCAGAGCGCGGCCAGCAGCTTCGCCTGACCGGACGCGCCGGCCGTCGGCCACTCAAGGTCGTCGAGGGATGCCAGCTCGGCCCGCTTGAGAGGGGCGAACGGGTCCACTCCCCGCCACGGTCCCGGCTCGAAGAACCCGACCGCGTCAAGCACCCGCCGGTAGAAGTACGACTCCGACCAGAGGAAAGGGGCGTCCGACCAGGGTTTTCCGAAGTGCTCGGCTCCCCAGCCCGCCCACACCTCCCGATCATGGGCCTGCGCGCCGAGCGGCTCCATCACCCCGGAGAAGATCTCGGTGAGCAACGCGTCCAGCGCATCGTGCTCTTTCGGACCGTACGAATTCGTGTCCTTGATCTTCGCTACCAGCTTCGGAGTGCGATCGTGCCAGACCTGCCAGGCGTAGCCCTTCGGATCGCTGTTCAGCAGCTCGGGCGGTAGCTCGTCATTCACCGGAAGTTCTCTCGCTCCTCGTCGGCGGGCGTCCGTATGACAACCGTACGCGTCGTGCCAAGCGACAGGAGAGTGGGCTCTGATCCACTCAGGGGGAGATCGATAGCTTCGGACACATGGTGCCGGTGGACCGGCTGACATGCGCAGCGATTCACCCCTGCAATGTCGATCGAGGTCGATCACCGAAGCGGTCCGGCCGCCATGCGCGCGAGGATCGATGCGATCGTGGACGCGCACCCCATGTCGCATCGGCGTGAACGCGGTCGAAGCCGGAGGAGGCCTTGCTCAGGAAAGATCGACGGCGAGACCGGAAGTGGCGATGCCGATCTCACCGTCGTACTCGGCCCCGGCGGCGGCTTGCGCGGCTGTGGCGTCTGTGCCTGGCTGCAGGTGGGTCAGTAACAGGTGCCGGGCGCCGGCTTCCTTGGCATGCCGGCCTGCCTGGCGGGCGCTCGACAGGTGGCGCCGCGAATCCTCCGGGACCCGGTCCGCATAGGTGGCCTCGGCCAGAAGCAGATCGGCGCCGCGCGCCAGGTCCACCACATCGGGGCTCGGGCCGGTGTCACCGGTGTACGCGAGCACCCGCTCGCCCGCTGTCAGCCGTATGCCGGCATTGGGCACCGAGTGCGGCAGCAGACGGGTCCGCGCGCGGAACGGGCCGATGTCGAGCGAGTCGCCGGCGGTGAACTCGTGCAGGACATAGACGCCGGTCAGCATTCCCGGGCGGTCCAGCGCGAGTACCGCGTCCAGGGCACCGGGCAGCGAGTACACCGGCAACGGCGCCGGCGGGTCATCACGGAATGCCCGCGCCCGCAACAGCGGGTTCAGGTCGGCACAGTGATCGGGATGTCCGTGACTGATGAACACCGCGTCGACCTGATCGGCGGTGATCCGTTCCAGCAGTCGCGGCATCGTCGCATATCCAGGGTCGACGAGTAGCCTGAACCCGTCGTGCTCCACGAGGTAACCGCTGCAGGCCTGGCCCGCCCCCGGCCACGCACCGCATCCGCCAAGGATTGTCAGCAGCATCCATGAACTCTAACGGCCGGTTCACCGAGTTCCGCTTTTTCGGTCACCCGTCATCCGCGATGAATTCAGATCTCCGCCGCTTCGCGTAACGAATGACACGCGCGACATCCACGGGGTGCTCAGGGCCGACCGGGCGGGCCCCCGGTTCGGTGACATCGGTTTCTGTCGGATTGAAATGCTACTGATGGCCATCACAGTGATTCCAATTATTTGTGGAGCCGCCAGATGGCAACGGTCACCTTCAGGGATGAGACCGCGACGGGAAAGCCGATGGAGGAGTTCACCCTCCCCGACCTGCCGGAGAGAATCTCGGCGCGGGAACTGGTCCGGCTCAGGGTCCGCGAGGAGGTCGCCCGGTACAACGCGGCCCCCGCCGCCCGGTTCAACGGCCTGGTCCGTCCCGAGGACGCCGAGGTGGAGTTGAACGGCTACCGGATGGGCGCGAAGCGGCGGATCGACTGGGAACGGCAGGCGGACACCGCCGAGCGGGCGTTCGGCCGCAACGGGTTCCTGCTGCTCGTCGGGGAGCGTCAGATCGACGACCTGTCCGAGATGATCGACCTGACCGTCGACCCGGTGGTGTCCTTCATCAAGCTCGTTCCGCTGGTCGGGGGCTGAGGAATGGGCGTCATCGACGACTTCCCCAGATCTCACGGCTATGTCATGCACTACCTGGACGCACCGACCCGTGAGATCTTCGCCCGCTTTGACGCGGCCTTCGAGGCGGGGCGGGAGCTTCCCGACGCGGAGAGCGACCCGAGGCTGTTCGGCCGCTGGGCGCAGCTGCGGCTCGGCAACGGGCACCACGGGGTCCATGAGTACGACGAGCGTGTGCTGCGCGCGACCCGGCTGGCCGCCGACAGTGACACCCCATGGACGTTCGAGGACGCCCGTTTCCTCTGGATGGCCGCCGACGCGCTGATGACCTGGAGGCACACCGACTATTCGGAGCTGTACCGGCTCCCGCTCGCCGCGATCCGGCGGCTGGACTACCGGGGACGCCGCCAGATCCTGGAGGGGACGCTGGGGTGGTTCCGGAAGTACCACCGGCCGGTCTGGGACGCCCTGCACGATCAGATGGAGGACGTGCTGACCGAACCCGCGGAGAACGGCCCGGCCGGTGTGGTGCGGAACGTCATCTGGGACTGCGACGAGGTCGCCCGCAGGCTGGCCGAGGAGTACGGCGCGCGCCTGGCCGCCCCCGAGGTCCTGCCCCTGTTGCGGCACTGGAACAGCGCCCGATCCGCCAAGCCCAGCGAGAGATGGCTCAGGACCGCGGAAACGCTGCTGACCCCCGAAGCCGCCGGCCTCGTCCGCGAGATCCTCGTCCTGGTGGCGGCTCACCGGGAGAGGCAGGAGGAGAACCTTTACGGGTGGGAGACCGCCTTCCTGCACGAGCGCACCGCCGTGCCGGTGCGCGGCGTGGTGTGGACGTGCGAGCTGATCGACGAGCCGTGGGTGGCCGCACTCCTCGGTGACGTCGCGCTGACCTGCGGGACCGGGATCGGCGGGGCGGGCGCCAACTGCCGCAGCGAGCTGCTCGCCAACGCCGCGGTGCACACGCTGGCCCGCCGGGGCGGGCTGGAGGTGGTCGCGGCCCTGGCCAGGGTCCAGGTCAAGGTCCGCAAGAAGACCGTGCTGAGCAACGTGGCGCGCACCCTGGACGCGGTGGCCGCCGAGGCGGGGCTGGGCCGCGAGCAGTTGCTGGACCGTACCGTGCCCGCCTTCGGGCTCGGCCGGGACGGGGTGCGGGAGGAGAAGATCGGCGACTGCCTGGTACGGCTCCGCGCCGACGGTCCCGCGCTCCAGTTCGTCAACCCGGCCGGCCGGACGGTCAGGTCGGCGCCGCAGGCGATCCGCCAGGCCCCCGAGCTCGCCGTCCTCAAGGCCACCCTGAAGGAGCTCAAGCAGGCACTGCCCGCCGAGCGGTTCCGGCTGGAGCGGGCGCTGATCGAGGAACGGCTCTGGCGCTGGGCGGAGGTGACGGAGTTCTTCCTCGACCATCCGCTCACCGGCCTGTACGCCGGGAACCTCATCTGGCAGACCCGCCAGGGCCCGGCCGGGCTCCCCGTCCGGACCGATTCCGGATGGGAACTCACCGACCCGCAGGGCCGCCGCGTCCGGCCGGACCCCGACACCCCGGTCCGGCTCTGGCACCCGATCCACGCGACCGCCGAGGACGTGCGGGCCTGGCGCGACCACCTGCTGGAGCACGGCATCCGCCAGCCGTACAAGCAGGCGTTCCGCGAGGTCTACCTGCTGACCCCGGCCGAGGAACGGACCCGCGTCCACTCCAACCGGTTCACCGGGCACACGCTCCGCTACGGCCAGGCCAAGGCGTTGTTGAACCAGCGCGGCTGGAGCGGGCCGTCCATCGGCCACTGGGACTACGAGTGCGGCGGCGACCAGGGCGAGGCCGTCAGGGAACTGTCCGGCTGGCAGGCCCGGTGGTACATGCACGTGACGGGAGACCCGGATGCCGACGGGTGGGGGAGCGCGTCCTTCTGTGTCAGCGAGCGGATTCGCTTCCACCGGGCCGACGACCTCGCCGGTGACGAGGGCGTGCCGCTGACCGAGGTGCCGCCGCTGGTGCTGTCGGAGGTGCTCCGCGACGCCGACCTGGCGGTGGGCGTCACCTCGGTCGGCCTCGACCAGCGGGCCGTCGCCGGGCACGAGGAGTACTGGCACTCCTACGGGTTCGGCGAACTCACCGAGACCGCCGGCACCCGGCGCGACGCGCTCGCCCGGCTGCTGCCCCGGCTGAGGATCGCCGACCGGGCCGAGCTGACCGACCGGTTCCTGCGGGTACGCGGAGACCGGCGGACCTACAAGATCCACCTGGGCTCGGGCAACATCCTGATGGAGCCCAACGACGCCTACCTGTGCATCGTCCCCGGCCACGACCGCGACGCCGCCTCGGTCTTTCTGCCCTTCGAGGAGAACGGCGGCATGCTGTCGATCATCCTGTCCAAGGCGTTCCTGCTCGCCGACGACACGGCCATCACCGACCCGTCGATCACCCGCCAGCTCGGCACCTGAGAGTCGTCCGGGGAAAGAGCCGGCCGCCCATCAGTGAGATCACGGCGCCGCGGCGGCTCGCCGATCCTCGCCGAGCCGCACTCAGGAGAGCTGACGGGTGGCCAGCTGGGCGAACAGGCCGTCCTTCACGGCCAGTAGTTCGTCGTAGGTGCCCTGCTGGACGATCCGTCCCTCGTCCATGACCACGATGCGGTCGGCGGCCACCACCGTGGAGAGCCGGTGGGCGATCACCACCCGGGTGGCGTTGAGCCGGCGGGTGCTCTCGGCGACCCGGCTCTGGGAGGGATTGTCCAGCGCGCTGGTGGCCTCGTCGAAGAAGACGATGCGGGGCCGGGCGACCAGCGCCCGAGCGATCATGAGACGCTGCCGCTGGCCGCCGGAGAGCGTGCTGGTGCCCTCGGAGAGCACGGTGTGCATGCCCATCGGCATGGCCCTGATGTCGTCGGCGAGCCCGGCCATCTCGGCCGCCGCCCAGGCGTCGTCCACCGTGTGGATGCTGCTGCCGACGATGTTGGCCTGGATGCTGCCCGCCTGCAGCGCGCCGTTCTGGAGCACCACCCCGCACTGGCGGCGGACGGCGGAGACGTCGAGTTCGGCGAGGTCCTGGCCGTCGTAGAGCACGGTGCCCGACAGTGGGATCTCGAAGCCGAGCAGCAGCCGCAGCACCGTGGACTTGCCGCTGCCCGAGGGGCCGACCAGGGCCACGAACTCGCCGGGCTCGATCGACAGGGCGACCCCGTCCAGGGTCAGCGGACCGTCCTGGCCGTAGCGGAACGACACCTGGCTGAGTGCGAGCCGTCCGGACAGGTCGCCGGGGTCGGCCTTGGTGCCGTCGGTCTCCGGCCGGGCCTCCAGGATCGGCTTGATGTTCTCCATCATCGGCACGACGCCCATCGCGGTGACGGCGGCGGCGGTGAACTGGAGGCTGGAGGCCAGCAGCAGGCTGAGCGCGGTGAAGAACGGCAGGAAGGTGGCGACCGAGACCTGGCCCGCCATCGGTCCCGCCACCACCGCGAACACGACCCCGGTGCAGACCAGCGGGAATCCGGCGTTGAACGTGGTCACCGCGTTCTGGATGCGACGGGCCGAGGCGGTCAGCGAGCGGCCCCTGGTGACCTCGCGCGTCCACTCGGCGAACGCCCGTTCCTCGGCGGCGGCGGCCCGCAGCTTCGGCATCGCGGTGAGCATCTGGAAGACCCGGGCCGACATGGTCCGCTCGTGCTCGTAGGACTGCCGCTGCCAGCGGAGCTGCATCCGTCCCGCGACGATGGCGAACCCGAGCCCGAACAGCATGAGCCCGGTGGCGACCAGAGCCAGGCGCACGTCGTAGAAGTAGACCAGGACCAGGTTGGCCGATCCGGTGAGCAGCCCCAGCGTGGCCGTGGTCAGCATCCCGGAGAGCATCTCCTGCGCCGAGCTGATGCCCAGCACCGTGGTGCCCAGCTCACCGGTGGAATAGCGGGCGAAGAACCCGGCGGGCAGGGAGAGCAGCCGGGTCCACAGGCCCGACTGCAGGGCCGAGGTGGTGCGGCTCTCGACCCGCAGCACCGCGATGTTCTGCACCACCGACAGGGCCGCGATCACGAACCCGGAACCGATCACCACCAGGGAGCCCTGCACGATGAGGTCGAGTTCGGCCCGGACCGTGAACACGCCGAGCACCTTGCCCGTCATGATCGGGACGAGCAGTCCGAGCAGCGCGACCAGCACCCCCATGGTGGCGAACCGCAGCAGGTCACGGTAGTTGCCGCTGTCGAGGAGCCCCAGGCGCAGCAGCGCGCCGACGGTCTTGATCGAGGCGGGCAGCGGCCGGTACAGCACGTGCGCCCGGTTCTCCAGGTTGCGGGCGACGGCCGCGGTGACCGGGGTGAGCACGCCGTCGTCCACCATGACGTAGCCGCGTCCCATGGTCAGCAGCGCCACCGGACGGCCCGCGGAGTTGCTGCCCACCATGGGCCCCAGGTCCTGCGTCCACCACGGGCCGTCCAGCCGTACGAGCCGGGTCCTGACGCCGGAGGCCAGCGCTATCGCCTGCAGGTCGCCCACCGGGCGGTCCTGGCTGCCGCGCCGCACCGGCGGCCGGACCTCGAACCCCTGGTGCGCCGCCACCAGCCGGGCCGCGGCCAGCGCGGGCGGATCGTTGGCCACGTCGGCCAGTTTCACCTGGACCTCGGTGTCCCGCAGCACGGCGTCGAAGCTCCGTACGGCCTGCGTCAGCACGGTGCTCTCGCGTTCACGCAGGCCGGTCAGGGCGGCGCGCTCCTCCTCGCGCCGCCGTTCGAGGCGTTCGTCGACGGTGTCGAGCAGCCGGACGGCGTGGGCGGCGAGGAACTCGCAGAGCAGGCCCTCGTCGAAGACCGAGTGCAGCGAGCGGGTCCGCAGCCGGGTCCTGGTGCGGGCGACGAGCCAGTCCCTTTCGGTCAGGCAGATGTCGCTGCCCGCGCCGAGCACCAGATCGTTGCCGCCGACCTCCACGTCACCCGCCTCGACGCGCACGCAGCGCACGCCGTCGACCGATCGCACGGCGCGGCCCGCGTCCAGCTCGGCCGTCCCGTTGCCGGGCAGCGGGACGAACTGGCGGGGCGGCAGGGGAGCGGGCAGCGCCCGGGCCAGCAGTTCGATGCCGCGGCTGAGTCCCTTGACCAGCCAGGTGGCGGCCTCGGCGGGCAGCTCGTGCAGAGCCGCGACCGGGACGTCGGAGAGTACGGCGCCGGGCACCGGGCGGGCCACGATCACGTGGCGCGGCCCCGACCGCACCCCGCAGGCCAGCACCGTGCCCGCCTCGGCCCGGCCCAGGAAGTTCCAGCGGCCGTCCAGCTCGCCGTCGGCGGTCCGGACCGCGAACAGGTCCACCGCGCCGGCCTCGACCAGCAGCATCCGCCCGGGGTTGTCGAGGATCGTGAACCGCTCGGTGCCGAGGTCCAGCGGGATGGCGACTCCGGCGAGAGCAGCGGGGCTCACAGTCCTCCTCCGGTGTTGAACAGCCGCGTGTAGATGCCGTCGGCGGCGAGCAGCTCCTCGTGGATGCCGCGCTCGGCGACCTCGCCGTGGTCCAGGACGATGATCTCGTCGGCGTCGCGGATGGTGGACAGCCGGTGGGCCATCAGCAGGCAGGCGCAGCCGCGGCGGCGCAGGTTGTCCATGATGACGTGCTCCGTCTCCGGGTCCAGGGCGCTGGTGGCCTCGTCGAGGATCAGCAGGGTCGGCTCGGCGGCCAGGGCGCGGGCCAGTTCGAGCCGCTGCCGCTGGCCGCCGCTGAAGTTGCGGCCGTCCTCGCGGACGAACGAGTTGATCCCGCCGGGACGGGCCAGCACGGCGTCGTAGACGGCGGCGTCGCGGAGCGCGTCGAGCACCACCTCGTCGGGGACCGCCTCGTCCCACAGGGTCAGGTTGTCGCGTACGGTCCCGGCGAACAGCACGATGTCCTGGTCGACGTAGGCCATCGAGCTGGCGAGCACGGTGCGCGGGATCTCGTCCAGCGGATGGCCGTCGAGCAGGATCCGGCCGGCGCGCGGCTCGTACAGGCCGGTCAGCAGGCGGCCCAGGGTGGATTTGCCGCTGCCGGAACCGCCCACGATCGCGACCCGGCTGCCCGGTGTCATGCTCAGCGAGAGGTTCTTGATGACCGGATCGCTCAGCGGGCCGTACCCGAAGGTGACCTCCTGCAACTCCAGGCGGCCCTCCAGGCGGGTGCCGAGTTCCGCCTCGCCGCCGGCACGCTCGAAGCAGCGGGCGATCGGGTGCCGCTCCACGTCGTGGATGCGCTTGGCGTCGGCGCTGAGGTCCTGCAGGCGGCCGCCGAGGTTGGTGAGCTGGGTGACCGGCCTGCTCAGCGCGGCCAGCAGGGTCTGGAAGGAGATCAGGATGCCGATGCTGAGCACGCCTTCCACCACCCGCAGCCCGCCGATCAGCAGCATCAGGCCGGTGTTCACCGTGGCCAGCAGGGGCGGGACGACGACCAGCACCGCGGTGGGCACGCCGAGCCGCTGCTGCGCGGAGACGACCTTGGCCAGGAAACCCGCCCAGCGGGTGAAGGCGTCGGGTTCCGCGCCGGTGGCCTTGACCGTCTCGATCATGCTGAGCGTGGCGAAGGTGGTGCCGGTGAGGTTGCCGCGGTCGGTGCGGAGTGCGGTGACCGCGTCCTTGCGGGCCCGGGCGACCCAGCGCAGCACCAGGATGTTCAGCGCCGCCATGCCGACGCCGATGATGCCGAGCAGCACGTCGTAGCGGACCAGCAGGGCGGCGTAGAACGCCACCAGGACCATGTTGATCACCGTCAGCGCGAGGTCGCGGGAGAGGATCTCGGCCACCGTGTCGTTGGTGGAGATCCGCTTGGCGACCTCGGCCGGTCGGCGTTGCAGGAAGAACTCGATGGGCAGCCGGAGCAGGTGACGGAAGAAGCGGGCGGAGCCGACCAGCCCGACCCTGATCTCCAGCCGCAGAAGGTAGTACTGCTGCACCGAGGTCAGCACGAAGATGGCCGCCGCGGTGAACACCATGACGATCAGCAGCGGCGGCAGGATGTCAGGGGAGTTGCCGCTCAGCACCCGGTCGATGAACACCCGGTAGTAGGCGGGCCCGGCGATGCCGGGCAGCAGTAGCAGCGCGCTGGCCAGCAGCACCAGTGGCAGGGCGCGTCCGGACGGCAGCCGCCACTGGAGCAGCGCCTTGCTGAGCTTGGCGCGTTCGCCACCCGGCTTGAAGTCGGGGCCGGGTTCGAAGGTCAGCATGATCCCGGTGAAGCCGGAGTCGAACTCCGACCACTCCATCAGCCGCGGACCCGAGGACGGGTCGTTGATCGCGACCATGGTGCGGCCGAACCGGGTCACCAGTCCCTCGACCACGATGAAGTGCTGGAACGCCCAGAAAATGATCACCGGCCCGCTCTGGTCGCGGAGCAGCTCGGCCTCGACCTGGAAGCCCTTGGCGATCATTCCGTAGGAGCGGGCCGCCGCGAGCATCGAGGATGCCTTGGACCCGTCCCTGGACACCCCGCACCGGCCCCGCAGCTCCTCAAGCGGCACGTGCTTGCCGTAGTGGCCCAGGACCATCGCCAGCGCGGCCGCGCCGCACTCGACCGACTCCATCTGGATCACGGTCGGCACCCGGTGCCGGTTCTTCCTGCGGGGGCGCGGGGGGCGTGGCTGGTTCTTGGGCGCGGGCTTGGCGGGCTCCGCGGGTTTCAATGTCGTGTTCGTCATCGGTGCCTCCTCCGCTCAGCGCCCGAGCACCAGGTCGAACGGTGTCTGCTCGCCCAGGTGGATGGAGGCCGACACGGTCACCTGGGAGTCGAGCTGCACGGGCGGTCCCTGCGCGGTCGACCAGCTGTATCCCGAGTGCGAGCTCTGGTCGGGGATCAGGTCCACGATGATCATCAGGGGGGCCTGGACCGCGGCGTATCTCTTGGCGGCCAGCTCGCCGCCGACCAGCCCGGCCAGCGCCTCACCGGTCAGGGGGTAGCGGCTGACCGAGGTGACCTGGCCGCGCAGCAGTCCGAAGGCCGCGGCGGGCGCGGTGGACACCTCCAGGTCGACCGGGCGGCCGGGGGCGATCCACGCCGCCCGGTCGGCGGGCACGAACACCATGGCGACCAGGCGGTCGTCGGGCAGGTCGGTCCGCTCGACCGTGGCGACCGTGGTGCCGACGGCGACCACCTGGCCGTCGCTGACCGTGGTGCCGACCACCTGGCCGGTGAACGGGCTGGCCACCTCCTGGGTCTTGCCGTCGGCGTCCTGCAGCTCGGCGACGGACTGGCCGACGATCACCCGGTCGCCCGGCCGGACCAGCACGCGGCGGGCCAGCCCCGAGTAGTGACTCTGGATGCGGGCCGTACCGCCCGGGTGGGTGAGGACACCCGGGGCGGCGACCGAGATGCGCAACTCGCCGGCGAACGCCCAGACCAGCCCGCCCGCCATCACGATCATCACGACGAAGACCGCGATCCAGCCCCGGGGGGTGGCCAGCAGGGTGGGGGAGTCCAGCTCGTCGGGCTCGCGCATCCGTTGCAGCGCCTGGTAGCGGAATCTCATCGCGGTCTACTCCTCCGTCCGGGGCCGGGAGCCGAGTACGAGTTCCCCGACCGTGCCCTCAAGGAGCGGGTCGCGTCCCGAGGCGGTGGCGAAGGCCGCGGCGTCCCCGCCGCCCAGGCCGCACACGGCCAGGTCCATCGCGGTGGCCACCAGGTAGAGGGTCTGGTAGAGCACGCCCACGTGTTTGAGGATCAGCGGGTAGGCGACGGTCTCGTATTTCCACATCACCCGGCCGAACCGGGCCGCCACCAGCAGCACCACCTGTGGATCCGCCTCCAGCATGGCGGCGCCCCGAGCCTGGCCGACCAGCGCCTCGGTGGCCTTGCCCGGCTCGGCGACGAGTTCCAGCTCGTGCCGGTCGGTCGCGTAGTGCCACAGGCCGGGCGCCAGTCCCTCGCACGCCGTCACCAGCGGGTAGACCTCCAGCTCGTGTACGGCGCCGCCGCTCGGATACGGCCGGTCGGCCAGTTCCTGGCCGTCGCCGCCGGTCATGGTGCCCCGCCTGCGCAGGCTCCGGTAGAGCAGCTCGCCGAGCTGGGCCAGGGTGATCGGTCTGTCCTGGTCGTGGGCGCGGATCGAGCGGCGCCGTTCGAGCACCTCGGTGAGCGACGGGTCCCCGGCCGCGATCTCGTCCAGGTCGGGCACCGGCAGCGCGACGGTCCGGGCACCGGCGGGCGGCGGGGAGACCGGTTCCGGCGTGAAGCGGTCCTTGATGGGATAGGTCCCGCCGTATCCGCCGACCGAGGCGGGGAAGCGGGTACGGGAGTGGAAGGCCAGGTCGGCGGGGTGCCACTGGGCGTAGGGGCGCTCGGCCACCTCCACGTCCTCATCGGGACCGCCCGGCGCCAGCAGGCCGGCCGTGGCCAGCAGCCGCAGCACCGGGGCGGGCACGGAGGTGCTCCAGGTCGCCAGCTCGCCGAGCAGCCCGGCGGCCTGCGGCATCAGCTCGACGGCCAGGTGCCGGCCGGGGGTCTGCAGGGTCAGCGTGCCGTCCACCACCCGCGCCTCGGCGAAGCGCGACAGCCGTACCGGGCCCGTGGGGGCCGCCGCCGGCAGCGTCGAGCCCCGGCCGACGGAAAAGAGCCTGGCCACCACGGTGCCGTCCACCGCCGCGGCGTGTTCGAGCAGCCCGGAGGTGTTCAGCCCGCGGAACAGCAGGTGCCAGCGGAGCAGTCCCGCCTCGCCGTCCGCCATGGTCACCGCGCCTGCCAGGGCGGCGTCATCGTGGTCGCCCTCGGCCAGCAGCTTCAGGGCCGTGCCCTGTCCCGGTGACAGGTTCCTCAGTTCGAGAGCCGTGGTGGTCAGTTGGATGCGCTCACCGGAGAACGACGCGTCCCGGCGCAGCCGGGAGACGATGATGGGGTTCATGGGGGGACCGTTCGCTTAGAAGAACACGTTCCAGGAGTTGATCTCGTCCTGGGGGGTCGGCCGGTCGAGCCAGCCGAGCCGTACCGGTGCGTCGTAGAGGCGGCCTGGTGCCAGGCGGCGCCAGAAGTGCCGCAGGCCGGGCGCCATCACCTTGACGACGTTCAGGTCCAGGTCGGGACGGGTCTGGTCGAGGACGATCACTTCGGATCCCGCCGCCTCGATCGAGTCCACGCACCGGCGCACGCACACGGCCAGGTCGGTGGGGGCGGGCGGGCCGACGGTGACCGGCGCGAGGTCCTCCGCCGGCAGCAGCCAGGGCTCCCCCTCCAGCCTGGCCTCCTTGCACCAGGCCAGCATCTCCGGGTCGTCCACCCGGTAGAGCGTGTTGCCCTGCTCGTCACGCCGTTCCACGGTCGGCAGGAACTGGTTGAGCTCGGTGAGCGCGCGGAACGCCGCGATGCGCGGATCGGGGTGGCAGCCGAAGCCGACCATGATGTCCTCCACCTCGTGGCGGCGCCGGGAGACCGCGGCGTACACCGGGATGCCCACGTCGGTGGTGAGGTCGAGCATCCACAGGTCACGGTCCATGGCCCCGTAGAAGTCCCGCAGCTCGCCCACGTAGGGGTCGTTCAGCGAGTCGAGGTCGAAGGCGGGGCGGCGCAGCCGGTTGTACCACCACAGCGCCACGGAGTCGCGCTCGACCAGCTCGCAGATGCCCTGCAGGATGGCCTCCTCCAGGGTGTTGCCCGCCGCGCTGCCGTTGGAGTCGGCGATGCAGAAGAAGTGGCGGTAGAGGTCGGGGTGGCCGTACCAGGCGTAGGCGGCGGGGACCAGCCGTTCCTCGTCGCGGGTCAGCGACCAGGCCCGCGACCAGTCGAACGGCACGTTCTCCTCGAACGGGTCGGGCACCTGCTGCAGCCGGTGCGCCGGGTCGGCGTTCCACTCCTTGCGCCCGGCCCGCTGCTCGTCGGAGAAGAGCAGCAACCGGTCGGGGTGCACCGCGGCCGCCGGATCCAGGTCGGCGTAGGCGGCCCGGATGACCACCTCGTCCCCCCGCCAGACCCCCGAGTACCGTTCGATCGCCTCGCAGACCGCGCTGACCTTCGCCTGGATCTCCGAGCGCCCCTTGCCGCCGCTCTGCCCGCGCAGGTTGCGGCGGAGCAGGTCCATGCTGTCGTTGACCATGGCGAAGTTGTGACCGGCGGCGTAGCTGTAGGTCAGGCCGCTGGGGTCGGCACCGATCGAGACCAGCTTGGTGATCGCGCCCAGGTGGGGGCTGATGTGCCGCTCCAGCCGCGCGAACGTCTCCTGTGGCTGGTTGACCCGGTAACCGCCGTCGGTGACGTGGTTGGCCTGCCGCGGGGCGAGCACGATCTTGGGGTTGCCGTCGGACGGCGTGCCGCACGAGGGACACTGCGGCTGGCGGATCAGTATGTGCCTGCTGGTCTCCATGGTCGCCAGGTCGAGGGCGACCATCTGACCGCAGAGCGCACCCGGCTCGCCGGTCGCCACGATCCTGGCGACCTCGGCCGCCAGCATCCCGGCCAGCGCCAGCGGCCCGGCCGCGATCTGCGCGCGCACCGGGTGGAACGGCGTCCGCTCGCCCCGCTTCCCCGCCAGGTAGCGCTCCAGCTGGCGGTTGCCGCTGAGCCGTTGCGCCAGGCACGACCAGCAGCCCGTGTGGTCGGGATCGAGGAAGGGGCCGAGCCACGGGCTGACACCGCCCGGTTTGGCCAGCAGCCAGGGGAGCCCGGATGCCAGCTGCGACGCGTTGCGGCGCTCCAGGGCCGGGTCGAGGTAGTCGTCCACGAGCACGACCGAGACCCCCTCGGCGGGCACCTCGTCGATCGCGCCGGTGAGCACCTTCAACCCCAGCTCGGTCAGGGCGGCCGTGACCGGCGTGGCGTCCACCCCCTCGGCGGCCGCGACGGTGACCGGCGTGCCCTTCGTGACGGCCGCCGGATCGATGCCCAGCGCGTCCCAGTAGGCCAGCACCTTCTCCGGCAGGTCCGGCCTGCCCTCCGCGAGGTGCCCCGCCGCCTCGTAGCGGCGCAGCGTGGTCAGCACCGTGGTGAATGGAACGCTCCCGGACAGCTCCTGGACGATCTCACTCACACTCCTGCGGCCGTCGAGGTAGGGGAGCACCGCCACGGCGGCCTTCCCCGGCACCAGGAAGTCCTTCCCCTCGGCGAACAGGAAGACCCGGGATCCGTCCACGACCTCGACATGGAAATGGGCCTTTAGTCGTGGACTCTCCATCAGCATCCGCCTTTTTATAACAAGCTCTCGACAACCCTCTTCAGTGCGGATTTAAACACGGGGGGACCCGGATGGTGAATGCGCAAAAAATCGTACGCATCGCGTGGCCGATACTTAGGGCGCCGACGTATTCGCTTCGGTATCACCCGCCGGACGCCCGGGATCGGCGCCCGTGGCCCACTCCTGAACCGGTACCGCCGAGAAAGACGGGCACCGAACCCGTTGAGATCCGTATCGGGAGAATGGGACGATGAAGCATGGCACCGCTTCTTCACAGAGACAGAGAACTGGCTGTCTTCCGAGAGGCTCTCGACGAACTACGGGCCGGCCGCCCTACCGTCGCGGCGATCCTGGGCGGAAACGGAATGGGCAAGAGTTCCCTGCTCGGCGCCATGACTGAAATGCTTCCCCCGCGCAGTCTGGTGCTGCGGGCACGCTGTCATCCGAGTGAGAGCCATTTCGCCTACGGTATGGTCCGCCAGCTCTTCGACCCGGTGATGTCCGCCGGCGAGCGGCCCCGCGGGCAGTTCGACCGCGCCGCCGACGATGACGGCGCCGCCACCCAGGACCTGCTGATCAGCCTGTTCCACATGACCCGCGACCTGGTCGCGGAGCAGCCGGTGGTCATCGCGATCGACGACCTGTCCTTCGCCGACACGCCGTCGCTGCGCTGGTTCTCCTATATCGCGCGCCGCCTGGACGACCTGCCGGTGATGATGATCGCCACGCTGCCCGGCAGCCCCCCGGCCGGGCTGGGCACGGATCTGGCCAAGCTGCCGTACGCGCGGTTCGTCCAGCTCAGACCGTTCTGTGCCACCTGCACGGCCGACTTCGTCGCCGAGGCGCTGGGGGCGCCGCCCGATGTGGAGCTGGCCGCGCTCTGTCACACGCTCTCGCAGGGGAACCCGCTGGTGCTGCGCCAGCTGACCAGCCGGATGCGGCAGGCCAGGATCAGCCCGGGCGAGCCCGACCCCGACCAGGTGCTGGAGATCGGCACGGAGGCCCTGTCCGCCACCGTGCTCGAATGGCTGCACGACCACGACCCGGTGGCCTACGAACTGCTCACCCAGCTCGCCGTCATGGGACCGGACACCGACGTCACCGTGGCGGCGATCCTGCTGAGTCAGGGCGAGCCGCAGATCCGGCAGGCCCGCCGGGCCCTCGCCCAGGCGGGTCTGATCACGGCGGGGTCGCCCGTGCGGTTCCACAACCCCCTGATCCGCACGGCCGTACTGTCGCGCATCGACAACCAGACCCGGATCGGCCTGCACGAACGCGGGGCCGCGCTGCTGGCCAGGCTGGGCGCGCCGGCCGCCCAGACCGCCGAGCACCTGATGCTCACCGACTCCGACTGGGGCGTTCCGGTGCTGCGCAGGGCGGCCACCGAGGCGGTCGCGGCCCGCGAGTACGACGACGCGACCCGTTACCTGCGCCGCGCGCTGGCCTGCTCCGACGATCCGGCCACCATTCACGAGCTGACCCTGCAGCTCGGCACGGTCGAGCTCCGCCACGACCTGGACGCCTGCGTCCGGCACGCGGAGACACTGGTCAGCACCGCGCCCGACCCCGTCAGGCGGGCCAGGTCGCTGCTGAACCTGGCCAGCCCCGCGCTGGTCGCCAGCACGGTGGGGGTCCGGCCGTTCGTCACCGTGGCCCACGAGCTGGCGGCCATGGCGGACCCGCCGAGGGAGCCGCTGCTCCGGCTGACCGCGCAGGGGGTGCTGTCCGGGTACCGCGCCGGGTTGCGCAGGTCGGTGCGGATGGCCTCCTCGGGCGCGCCGGACTCGGCCGCGAAGGAGCTCGCCGGCGCGCTGGCGGCGATGGTCGCGGCGAGCGGGCGGTATCCGGGCACCGCCAGGCGGCTGGCGAGGCGGGCCACCCGGGAACGCTCTCGCCGGGATCGGCCCGCGGGAACCGGGCTGGTGGGCGCCGCGCTGGCGTTCGGCTGGACGGGGCAGCCGGAGGAGGCGCTGGCCGTGTGCGGCAGGATCCTGCAGGACGCCCGTACCTGGGACCAGCCGGATCTGCACGCGCTCGGGCTGCTCCTGCGGGCCGATATCGGCCACCGGCGGGGCGACTCGGCCGACAGCCTGCGGGACGCGCTCGACGCGCGGGAGGGGGCCGAGCGGATCGGCGCGCGGGTGCTGACCACGGCGGCGCGCGCCTGTGGCGCGCGGGCCCTGATCCGGATGGGCCACGCGCAGGACGCCGCGGAGCTGGTACGTGAGATGACGATGCCCGCGGACGCCCATCCGCTGATCAAGAGCCTGATCCTGGAGGTGCAGGGACTGATCGCGGCGGCGGCGGGCGACCACGTCACCGCGCTGAGCCTGTTCCTCGACTGCGGGCACCGGCTCTCCGCCCGGGGCATCACCAACCCCGCCTGCCTGCCCTGGCGCGCGCACGCCGCCAAGGCCTACAACGCGCTGGGCGAGCACACCGCGGCCCGTACGATCGCCGCCGAACCGTCGGCGAGCCCGGAGCACGCGCCGGACGCGCAGCCGCCGCAGGCCCAGATCCTGCTCACCCCCGCCGAGCAGCGGGTCGTCGAGCTGGTACGGCAGGGCATGAGCAGCATGGAGGTCGCCGAGCGGCTCTGCCTGAGCAAGCGCACCATCGACACTCACCTGGGCCGCATCTACCGCAAGCTCGGTATCCGAGGGCGGCACCAGCTGGCCGCCGCCCTCGGACTGTGACCGGCCCCTGATCGGCCCCTGCTCAGTGCGGTGACACCGGCTCGGTGGACCGTCCGATGCCCAGCCTCGGCTCGGTGACCAGGTACAGCCTGTCGGCGGCGCCGTCGGTGTTCTGGCGGTCCTGGCGGTCCTGGCCCGCGGTCAGCTCGCCGGCCAGCACCATCGCGTCCAGCGGGGCCGCACCGCCGACGCGGGTGGCGTCGTCCAGGTCGGTCAGGCCCGCGGTGATCGAGGCGAAGGCGCCGTCGGGGGGTGCCTGGGCGCCGCTGACGCGCTTCCTCATCAGCTCCGGATACTGGCCTCTGGCCAGGCGCTGCGCCAGCCAGAAGTAGCTGTTCCTGCCCCGGTACTGCTCGTAGAAACCGGCGACCATGGAGAACATCCGGCCGTAGGCGTTGCGGTAGTGGGACTCGTAGAATCCCAGCGCCTCGCGCTCGGTGACCTCCCCCGCGTGTGCGGACAGGATGGTCGCGGCCGCCAGCATGCCGCTGTACATGGCCAGGTGCACGCCGGTGGAGAGCAACGGGTCCAGGAAGCAGGCGGAGTCGCCCGCCAGGAAGTAGCCGGGGCCGCAGAAGCTGTCAGCCGAGTAGGAGAAGTCCTGCTCGACGCGGACCTCGCCCTGGAAGTCGCCGCTCGCCACCAGTTCCGCCACCGTCTCCGACTCCGCGACCAGGGTCAGGAACATCTCGTCCGGCGAGGAGAACCCGGACCTGCGGGCCAGGAACTGGTCCTTGTGGGTGACGAAGCCCACGCTGTAGACGTCGCCGCTGAGCGGGATGACCCAGTACCAGCCGTTGGGGGAGGAGATCACGTTGATGCCGCCCCTGGGAGTGCTGGGCAGCAGGGCGCCGCCCCGGTAGTAGCCCCAGATGGCGACGTTGCGGAAGACGTCGTGCGGCCGCCGGTCGCGGAAGTGCTGTGCGGAGAGCACGCCGGCGCGACCGGAGGCGTCCACCACGAAGTCGGCCGCGGTCTCCTGGCGGTGCCCTTCGTGTACCCATTCCACGCCCACGGCGCGGCCGTCGTCGAAGCCGACCTTCCGCACGCGGGCCCCGTGGACCACCTGCACGCCCTGCTCGGCGGCGTGCTTGAGCAGGACGTCGTCGAAGTCGGCGCGGTCCACCTGCCAGGATCGAACCTGGTCGCCGAAGAGGTCCGGCCAGTTGATCGTCCAGTCGCGTTCCGCGCCCCAGCGGAGCAGCAGGCCCTCCTTGACCTGGTAGCCGCGAGCCTCGATCTTCTCCCGGGCGCCGACGAGGTCGATGATGGCCCGGCAGGAGGAGGAGATCGACTCGCCGATGTGGTAGCGGGGGAAGAAGTCCCGTTCCAGCAGGCGCACCCGGGCGCCGGCCCGGGCCAGCAGCGCCGAGGAGATCGCTCCCGCCGGGCCCCCTCCTATGACCACCACGTCAGGCGCCATGGAATACCCCTCCCGCAGGAAAACTGCTAACCGTTGAATCCTCGCAAAGTGCGGTGAATATTGTTAATACGTATTTATACGCATTTATGGATTAATTCAGGTTGGTGAGGCCGAAGACCGCGCCCAGCGGGTCGGCGAGCAGGCCGCTTTCCAGCGGGCGGGCCCCGGCCGCCAGGGCCGCCGCGACGGCGGCGTCACTGTCATCGGTACTGTCACCAGCACCGGCACCGGCACCGGCGCCGGCGCCGAAGAACGGCACCCAGCCGGTCCTGGTGGAGGGGCGGATCACCAGGGGCGCGTCGCCGTACAGGCTCCGGTAGAACTCCGTCGCCGCCTCCTGGCGGGAGGTGTGCAGCTCGCAGGCGCACAGGGCGCCGGGCTCGTCCACCAGGACCACGCCCTCGTCCCTGCCGCCCTCCCAGAAGCCGACCGCCGCACCTGAGGGGTCGACCGCCAGGCAGAGGCGGCCGTTCTCGCCCGCGGGCACCGGGCCCATCACGATCCGGCCGCCCAGGCGCCCGACCTCCGCCCGGGTGTGGCCGAGGTCCTTGGCGGCCAGGTAGACGTTCCAGGACGAGCCGAAGGCCGGGCCCATCGGGCTGGGGCCGAGGCCACCGATGATCTCTCCGCGCAACGTGATCAGGTGGTAGCCGCGACTGTTCTCCCTGGTGAACTCCCAGCCGAAGAGGTCGCCGTAGAACTGTTTCGCGCCGGTCAGATCGACGGTGATGTGATCAACCCAGCACGGTGTTCCCGGGCCGTACGCGGTCCGCCGGGGCATGGGGGCTCCTTCTGGATCCTGTCGTCGATGAGTGCCGCGGCCTCCTCCGCGCCGCCGAACTCCGGCATGAGCAGCCGGTAGCGGGGCGCGTCGGCCAGTTCCGTGGCGGCCGGCGGCCAGATGTGCGGCTGGAACGACCAGGGCTCAAGCCTGCAGCGGTCGTCGTCTCCCTGGCAGAGCCTGACCAGCGTGGGCGGGGCGAGCCTGGCGGTGATCGGGACGGGCGGGCCCAGCCGCTCGGGGCGGACCAGAACGGACTCCCCGGCCAGTGCGGGATGAGCCTGCCGCCAGGTCGCCGGGTCCGGTTCCTGGCCGATCAGCCCGCCGCTCCTCGCCGACTCCAGGGCGCTGCCGCGCAGGTCCAGCGGGATGTGGAAGGGGAGCGTGTGCCCGGTGGTCCGGTCGACCACGAGGAGTTGTCCCGACACCGGCCGCCAGGACCGGCCGGCCAGTGCGGCCGCCACGCCGGCGCCGGGCGAGCAGGCACTGCCGATCAGCGCGACCGTCACGTCGTCCTTGGTCATGACGACGGCACGCATCACCAGGTAGAGATGGTCGAGTACGGCGAACGGAGGAAGCGGTGGTGGCAT
This sequence comes from Streptosporangium sp. NPDC002544, assembly GCF_040295965.1. NCBI lineage: Bacteria > Bacillati > Actinomycetota > Actinomycetes > Streptosporangiales > Streptosporangiaceae > Streptosporangium > Streptosporangium sp. NPDC002544. Next base: position 250,935 of record NZ_JBEOWJ010000002.1, read on the forward strand.
GGTGCTCCATCCCCGGAACACGCGACGCTGCAGCAACATCCCGTCGGGACGCTGGACCAGCAGTTCTCCCTCTGCGGCCTTACTGGTGAGAAGCTTCACGACCAGTTGTGGTTCGCCGGCCTCCACCAGATGGGGGCCGAACAGGAACGCCAGGTCGGTGGGGTCGAGTTTGGTCAGCACCATGATGGTCATACCGAAGAAACTCAATAACAGGGGCAACTATCCCCCCCTTACGGGTGTCCTAATCTAGGCATTCTTACAATCAGGTCAAGCAGTGTCTACTCTCTCAGATAACGCCAGTCCCGCAAATACCGCTTTTGCCGACATTTCCGGACACTCAAGCAGGGGGAGGTGTCCGGAGTTATGAATCGTACGAATATCGCATTGCGCCACTGTCTTTCCCAGCATCCTGGCATTGTCTACGAAGACCGGCATGTCCGAATCTCCGATGATCACCGTGGTTCTGGCCCTGATCCGGATCAGATCCTCGGCCGAGTGCCGATGCATGGTGAGCCCCGCCATCGCCCCGCTGTCCAGCTCGGCCCAGGAGTGCCTGCCGATCACCTCCCGTAGCCGGGCACGCAGTTCTGGATGAGCCTCGGTGCCGCGGAAGATGTCCGGCGGGGAGCTCATCCACAGCTCGGCCATCTGCTCCCGCGCGCCGCCCGCCCTGCGCAACATCATGAGCTCCAGGTAACGCCGCCTGGCCGCGGGGTCGGGCGGCGCACCGCCGAGCGTCGGCGCCGCGAGCACCAGGTGCCGCACCACCTCGGGCGCCTCCAGGGCCATCTGCAGCGCGACGCAGGAGCCGAAGGAGAGCCCCACGACCCGGTCCGCCCGCTCGGCCGAGGCGATCTCGGCCAGCCGTACCGCCAGGGCGGGCAGCGTCACACCGGGCCGCAGCGGCTCGGAGCCGCCGTGACCGGGGAGATCCACGCCGATGTGCCGCCAGCCGGGCAGCAGCCTCCACAGCGGCTCCCACAGGGTGAGGTCCATGGTGTAGCCGTGCACCCACAGCACCGCCGGACCCGTCCCCGACTCGACCACGCGCAGCCCGCTCACGCCGGCTCCCGAAAGCCCGCGCAGAACCTCCGGTAGGCCACCACGGCCGCGTCCCCGCCGTCGAAGCGGGGCACCACCTGCGGATTCAACCGCTCCCAGACCACCGCGTCCTCGGCCAGCGCCCGCTCGCTGCCGCTGATGAGCAGCGGCAGCTCGCCCTGCTGCTCGGGGCGGACGCCGATCGCCACCCGCGCCACGCACCCGCCGCTCTCCCGGGGCACGGCGGCGGTGACGATGACCTGCTCCCACCCCGGCGGCCCGAACCGGGTGACGACCACGCCGGGACTGTAGGCGCATGCCAGGAAGCGCGCCCGGGTGACCGAAGGACCGGAGGTGCTCCCCGGCTTGGCCCCCATGACGAACTCGCCCTCGATGACCAGCTCGCCCTCGTCCCCGTCCCGATGCGCCATCCCGCGGAGCCGCGGCACCTTGTGCACCTCGGTGAAGTGGTCGATGTCGAAGGCGTTCTCCACGATCATCGCCGGATCGACGTCCACCGGCCTGACCACGGCCGCGGTGAGCGGGTGGGTCCCGCCCAGCTCCTTGATCGCCCGGGTGAGTCCCCGGTCGTCGTCAGGGGTGTCCGCGAGCCGTACGAACACGGCCTCGCCGGAGACGATCACGTGGTGCTCGCGTACCGACCACCGCCTGGTGGTGTCGCCCAGCGCGATCCGGCGGCCGTGGAACGGGCAGACCAGGCAGTCACCCGAGAGCCGTCCCCCGTAGCCGAGATGCGCGCCCCGATGCGGGCAGTCGGCGTCGAAGACCCGGATCCCCGTCTCGTCCCGCACGGCCACCAGCCGCCGGGCCCCGATCTCCAGGGGGGTCACCTCGGCTGTCAGCTCGGAGGTGAAGGCCGGTAGATACCAGCCGGAATGCGGTGTCCCCAACTGCGCTGTCATCAGCCCATCGCCTCCAGGAGCCGGTCGGCGGCGAGCACCCCGCTGGCGATCGCCCCCTGAACCCACGGCAGCCGCGTTCCCGAGACCGTGGCCTCGCCCGCGAAGAAGAGTGTGTCGGCGACCGGCTCGGCCCAGCGCGCCGGAGCCCGCTCGGCGCCGAGCAGCGGCGCGGTGAACGCGCCCCGGCTCCACGGGGCGGCCCCCCAGTCGGCGATCCGCCGCTCCAGCACCCGGGCCCCCGCCGCCCAGGGCAGCGCCACCGTGAGCATGGCCGACAGGTCGGGGCCGGTGGCGGCCCGCACGCAGGCTGCCGCCGCGTCCTTGGCCACGATCAACGCCTCGGGGCGCCCCTCGCGGCAGCTCACGAAGCCGCTGACGCCGTCCGCGTCGAACACCGACGCGGTCTCCGGCGCGGGCACCGACAGGGTCGCGACCACGCAGCAGCCGTCACCCGCCGCCAGCTCCCGGGCGGCCTCGATCTTGTGCTCGGGCAGATCCTTGATGGTGAGCGTGCCGTGGGTCACCACGGCGGGCGGCACGGTCACCACCACCCGCTCCGCCTCCACGGTCCCGGCCTGCGTCAGCGCGGCGACCCGTCCCGGCGACCAGCCGAGCACCTGGACCGGGCGTCCGGTGTGCACCTCCAGCCCCGCCGCCAGCCGTCGCGGCAGCAGGTCGAACCCGCCGGACACGACGTACTCTCCCCGCCCGGCGTCGTCCCCCCGCTGGGCCGCGGCCACACCGGCGGCGCTGAGCCGCTCCGGGTCCGCGGCCCAGACCTGCCGGAACCACTCGCTCGCCACCGGGTAAGGCCCGCCGACGTCGCCGAGCCAGCCGTTCACCGACCCGCCGGCCTCGGCGCCCTCCGCGTTCAGCCTGGCCTCCAGCAGCCAGGGCGGATGCGGTGTGCGGGCCAGCGCTCCCATGGGACGGCCCACCCGCCCGCTGATCACCCGGGCCGCGGTCGGCCGCGGCGCCGTCCCGGTCTCCACCAGCCCGTGGACGGGGTTGCGGTCACCGTGGACGACCTGCGCGCCCAGCTCCAGCGGGGGCCCGCCGTCCGCGGGACGGAAGGTCAGTATCCGCCCGCCGATCCGTGACCTGGCCTCAAGGACCACGGTGCGTACCCCGGCCCTGGCCAGGCGGTCGGCACAGGTCAGCCCGCTGACGCCGGCGCCGATCACGAGGACCTCAGCACGCATCCCCGCCTCCCAGCCGCACCGGGAGGGCGCGCAGCCGCCGGGGGATCAGCGTGGCGGCCCAGACCGGCTCCGGATCGGCCAGCGACGCGGCGGGGAACCGCTCGGCCAGCCGGGCCAGCAGCACCGCCCCGGTCTGCCGGACGAGCTGCGCCGCCAGGCAGAAGTGCGGCCCTCCGCCAAAGGCCAGATGCGGGTTGGGCGTCCGGTCGAGCACCAGCTCCCCGGCCCTTTCGAAAACGGCCGGATCCCGGTTGGCGGCGGCCACGATCGCCAGCACCCTGGCCCCCTGGGGCACCTGCCCCCCGGGCAGTGCCACGTTCCGGATCGCGACCCTGGCCGTGAACGGAATGGGCGCCTCCAGCCGCAGCAACTCGTCCATCGCGGTACGCGCCGGCTCCCGGCCGCCCTCGCGCAGTACGGCCAGTGCCTCGGGCCGGGGCAGCAGCCAGTACAGCGCGTTGCCGATCGCCTCGGCCAGCGGCTGCCACCCGCCCACCACGGCCAGCCCGAGCACCCCCAGCATCTCCCGCCTGCTCAGCCGGTCGTCGGCGGCCAGCCGGGCCAGCGGGCTGGGCGGCGCGGACGCGCAGTGCGCGTCCAGGAACCGGGTCAGCTCTCCCATGGCCGACCTGCCCAGCGCCGCCACCTGCGGCCCGGCCAGCGGATCCAGATTGATCGAGGCCGCCTGGGCGAGCTGCGCGAAGACCTTCCGGTCGCTCTCCGCCAGCCCGAACAGCCGCAGGAAGACCGAGGTGGCCAGCGGGCTCCCGATCTCCGCGACCGCGTCGACCACGCTCCGCTCCGCCAGCCGGTCGAGAAGCCCGTCCACGTCGGCGGCGATCGCCTCGGCCACCGACGCGATCGCCGCGGGTCCGAGCAGCAGCAGCCCCGGCGCGCGCAACCGGGTGTGATCGGGCGGGTCCGTGGTGAGCATCGACGGCGGCAACTCCTCGTCGCGCGCCCGCCCCTGCTGCCCGGCACTCGCCGAGAAACCCTGGTCACGCAGTACGGCGGCGCAGTCGGCGTGCCCGGTCACCAGCCAGAGCCGCGACGCCGCGTCGTAGTGGACCGGAGCGCGGGCGCGCAGCCAGTCGTAGGCCGGATAGGGATCGGCCCGTCCCGCGGGGGAGAAGGGGTGAGCCAGGTGGGCAGGGAAGCGGATCTGGGTGCCTACCGTCACGCGTCAGTCTCCCTTGCGATCGCTTACCTGATCAGCGCACACGCGCGTTGCGCCAGCCGAACGTCAGCGCGGTCAGCAGCAGGCCGCCGACCGCCCACAGTCCGAGGACCAGCGCGATGCGGCCGAGCTCCCACCCGCCCGCCGGTTCCACGACGGTGAAGCCGTCCGGCAGGAACACCGAACGGAACCCCTGCGCCATCCACTTCACCGGGAAGAGCGCGGCCGTGTTCTGCATCCACTCGGGAAGCTGGTGAAAGGGGTAGAAGACCCCGGAGATGAACTGCAGCACCATGAACACCGGCGTCACGATCGCCGCGGCGGACCGGCTGTTCGGGATGGCCGCGCTGTAGGCGATCCCGGCCAGCGCGCAGGTGACGGTACCCAGCGTCAGCACCCAGGCGAGGGTGAACCAGCGGTGCGCGGTGCTCGGCCAGGGCAACCCGAACGCGGTCACCGCGATGCCGAGCAGCAGCACCGTCTCCACCACGGTGGTCACCACGACCTTGACCAGCTTGCCGATGAAGTAGGCGGGCTTGGGCATCGGTGTCATGGCCAGCCTGCTGATGAGGCCGGTGTCCCGCTCGATGGCGATGTTGATGGCCAGCCCGGAGAAGGCGGTGCTCATCACACCGGCGGCCACGATGCCCGCCATGAAGACCTGCCGGAAATCGGTCTGGGTGCCCTCCACCTTGCCGGTGAAGATCGCGCCGAACACCACAAGCAGGATCACCGGAAAGAAGAGGGTGAAGACCAGGGACTGCCTGTTGCGGAAGAACGACTTCAGCTCGACCGACGACCGGGCGACACTGGCCCGCCACAGCCCGGGCAGCAACCCCTCCCCGAGTTCCCGGCCGGGCGCGTGAACGGAATCGGTGACGCTCACTTGTTCTCCTCCGGCTGTTGTCGATGCCGGTCGATGAGGTTGAGGTAGATCTCTTCCAGGGTGGGACGGTGCACGATCAGCTCGGGCAGCTCGGCCTCGGCCCAGGACGCCAGCAGGCTCACCAGCCGGGTCGGCTCCGAGGTCAGCACGGTGACCAGGTCACCCGCGCCCGTCGGTCCCGGTTCGAGCACCGCTCCACGGGGCAGCTCGGGGAGTTCCCGGCCGGCCAGCGACTCGGAGCGCCGGAACGACACGGCGGCCGAGGTCGTCGCACGCCCACCCAGCTCGCTCGGCGGTCCGCAGGCCACCAGCCGGCCGCCCGCGATCACACCGACCCGCGCGGCCAGCGTCTCGGCCTCGTCCAGGTAGTGGGTGGTGAGCACCGTGGTGCAGCCGCGCGCGGCGAAGAACCGCACCAGGTCCCACGCCTCGCGGCGGGCGACCGGGTCGAGCCCGGTGGTGGGCTCGTCCAGAAAGATCAACTCGGGGTCGCCGATCACGCCGACGGCCACGTCCAGACGGCGCTGCTGGCCGCCGGAGAGCTCCGTGGTCCTCTTCTTCTCGTACGTTCCCAGGCCGACCATGTCGAGCACCTGCGCGGGCGGCAGCGGCCTGGGGTACATGGCGGCGAACTGCCTGACCACCTCACCCACGGTGAGATCGGGGTAGGCGCCGGTGGATTGGCCGACCACCCCGATACGCGCCCGCCATTCCCGTGGGTCCCTGGCCGGATCCTGGCCGAGGACCTCCACGTCTCCACCGCTCCGCCGCCGTACTCCCGTCAGTATTTCGACGGTCGTGGTCTTTCCCGCGCCGTTCGGCCCGAGCAAGGCGAACACCTCGCCGCGGTGTACCCGCAGGCTCAGATCGGTGAGCACCAGGTGCTCTCCATAACGCTTGTTCAGGCCGGTGACGGCGACCGGGTCGTTTTCCGCGGCGGCGGAAACCATCGACTTAATCCTCCGATGGAGACGGGAACGGGAACGGCATGGCGATTTTGGAAATCCAGTGAATTCAGTGAGTGCCGGAGCTGCGGTGAATCAGGTGCAGCAGCAGCACGGGCAGCAGCAGTAGTAGCAGGCGGCCGCGTCGGCGGCGCCGGCCGCGATGTCGGACAGGTCGCCCTCGCTGAGCTCGGCCGCGTCGACCACCGGGGTCTCGGGGATGTGGAGCTCGTACTGGCCGGTCGCCAGACCGACCTCCCAGAGGCCGACCTGGACGTCCAGGTTGCCCTCCTCGTGCCCCTCGGGGATGTGGCGCACGATGACGATCTCGGCGTCCTCCGGGATGGTCAGACCGGACTCGGCCAGCGCGGCGCGCGGGTCCGCGTTCAGCCGGGCCGCGTACTCCTCGTCCGACCAGGCGGTGATGAGGGTGCGGGTGTAGGCGTTGATGAATTCCGCCCGCTCCTGCGGTTCGAGAGCCATGTCATTCTCCCTCTGTTTGTTTACCGCTGCTTTCTGCGTCGGCAACTGAAAGGACTGTCGCATGGCGCGCGGCACATACCAAGACTTAAGTTATTCGCCATTGATGTAAGTATTGATACGTTCATCAACGCAGTGTTACATTAGCAGCATGCCACAGTACGGATGTGCTCATCAATGACATTCAATACGTATATCCGGTACTTGTGAATACGTATCAGAGATACTTAAGCACCGTTAAGCGGAGGCGTCGGTGACGACTACCAGCACGCAGCTGCCCCCGGGACCGCCCGGCCCGGTGGACATGGAACGCATGCGTAGCGACCCACTGGGGTTCGTGACCGGCCTGGCCCGTCGCTACGGGGACGTCACCGGCCACCACGCGAACGGCGAGACCGTGTTCATGGCGCATCGCCCGGATCTCGCCCGGCACATCCTCAAGGACAACGTCGGTAACTACACGAAGGAGAACACGCCCGACGACCACATGCTCCGCCCGCTACTCGGAAACGGCCTGCTCACCAGCGACGGCGCGGAATGGGCGCGGCAGCGCCGGCTCTGTGCCCCGGCCTTCCGCCGCAGCGCGGTCGCCTCCTTCGACCAGATCATCACCGACGAGACCTCGGCGCTGCTGGCCCGCTGGCGTGCCGCCGCGGAGACCGGCGCACCCCAGCCGATCGACCACCACCTCACCTCGCTGACCCTGTCGATCCTGACCCGCGCGGTGCTCGACGTGGACCTCGGCGCGGCGGGCGACGGGTTCGGCCGCGCGGTGGACGCCGTCAATCGCTTCATCGGCCACTACGTACCCGACCCCGACCCCGACCCGGCGGACACGAGCCGCCGCCGGCGAGAGTACGCACGCGCCCGCGCCCTGCTCGACATGATGACGCGCACCGTCATCGCCTCCCGCCGGGCCGCTCCCACCGCCACCGGCACCCTGCTCGACACCATGCTCGGCGCCCTGTCCGACACCGACCTCCGCGACCAGGTGCTGACCTTGATCATGGCCGGTCACGAGACCACCGCCAAGGCCCTGACCTGGACCTTCTATCTACTGGACCGCCATCAGGAAGAGGCGGAACGGGTCCGGGCCGAGGTCGACCGGGTGCTGGGCGGACGCCCGCCCACGGCCGCGGACCTGCCCGACCTGCCGCTCTGCCGACGGGCCGTACAGGAGGCGATGCGCCTGTACCCCCCGGTCTGGCTGATCTCCCGCCGCGCGACCGGCCCCGACGAGCTCGACGGCCATCCGGTACGGCCGGGCACGCTCGTCTGCGTCAGCCAGTGGGTCCTGCACCGCGACCCCCGCTACTGGGACCGCCCGGATGCGTACGTACCCGACCGCTTCGACGGCGTCGACCTCCCGAGTCATCTGTACCTGCCGTTCGGCGGCGGCGAGCGCGTCTGCATCGGCCGGCACCTGGCGCTGATCGAGGCGACGCTGGTCCTGGCGATGCTGTCTCAGACGGTACGGCTGACGCTGGAACCAGGCTTCCCGGTGGAACCGGAGGCGCTGGTGACGCTACGGCCGAAGCACGGCATGCACATGATCGTGAGCCCCCGATGACCACTCTCCCCACCCCCCCGTACCCCCCGGCCACCGTCACCGACCGTGGCGCCGCTCTCGACACCCCGGCCCCGGACTCCGGTACTCCGACGCCGCACGCGGGTTCGCCCGGCCCCGCCGACCGGTCGGATCCCAACACCCCGACCCCGAACGCCGGTTCGTACAACCCCGCCACCACCACCGCGGGCGGGCTGGCGGGAGAGCTGGCGCGGCTGGAGGCACAGGCGGAGCTCTCGTTCGACGAGGAGCTGAGCCTGCTGCGCGAACTGGGCCTGACCGCGTCGGGCGGCCCGCTGGTCGAGATCGGCGCGGGGTCCGGTGCGATCACCAGGCGGCTGCGGCGGGCGTTGCCCGAGTTGTCACTGGTCGCCGTGGACATCGACCCGGACCTGCTCGCCCATGCCGAGGGCGCCGGCGCCGAACTGATCGTCGCCGATGCCGCCGACCTGCCCCTGGAGACGGCGAGCGCGCAGTACGTACTCCTCAGGTACGTCCTTCAGCACCTTCCCGATCCCGGACCGGCCCTCGCCGAGGCGCGCAGGATCCTCCGCCCCGGTGGCCGCATCCTGGTCACCGAGGTGGACGCCTCCTGCTGGGGGCTGGCCGACCCGGTCTACCCGGAACTGGTGGGAGTGCACGCCAAGATGGCGGCGACCCAGCAGGCCGCCGGCGGTGATCGCACGATCGGCCGCCGTCTCACCCGCCTGCTCCGTGACGCCGGCTTCACGGAGGTCGCCCTTCGCCCGTTCGCCACCACCAACGACACCCGACCCACGGATGACTTCGCCCCCCACCTCGGCCCAGGGCGGCTGCAGCCGCTCGTGACCGCCGGAGTGTTGTCGCTCCGCGAGTTCGCCCTCGCCGCCGACCGCTGGAACCGGTTCCGCGCAGATCCCAACGCCTGGGTGATGCTCCTCGGGTTCACCGCAGCCGGTACCGCCCCCGACGCCTCTCAAAACGGCCGTCACCCCACCGAAGGAATCCAGTGAACACCAACGTCAAGATCTTCATCACGATCTTCTGCTACATCAGCGCGGTGATGGGCCTCGTCACCGCCGTCATCCAGGCCAGCACCACCCCCGCCAACACCCCCGGAGCCATCGGTTCCGGAGTCGTCGGCGGCATCTTCCTGGTAGCCGGCGTGGCCCTGAGCCGCAAACCCCGCTACTAGAGTTGAGTGCTGGACGCCGGCCGGTTGAGCGATGCCGAACTGGTCACCCTCGCGGTGATGTCGGCCCTGCTCGGCTTCATCTCTGAGCGGCGCCGGCTGCGCTACGCCCATGCCGAACTGGCCGGCATGTTCCCCTACCTGCCGGGCCAGTCCGGGTACGGCAAACGGCTGCTAGTAATGCCGACCCCCGGCGCAGCCGCGCTGCGAAGCCGTTCGCCTCCGGCGAGTTGCTCGGCCCGGGCGGCCATAAGGTGATGCAGCCGCCTTCAAGTAAATCTCAAGCGTGATCTTCTACACCTACGGGGGTGAATACGACTTCTCCGCAGCAGTGTCGATCACTATCCCGCCGCACACTCATGCGGCGAGTGAGATCGGCCATGGCTCTGACAGTCGCGCTGGTCTGCGGCGCGTGCGCCGCCCCGGCACCGGAGCGTCCTCAGGCGGCGCCGACCGCGACGCCCACGACGAGCGCACCCGCCGCCGGCCCCAGCACCGTTCCGCTCGCCCGCCCGAGCGCAGCGCCGGTCGTGGCGGCCGAGACCGACTGCTCGGAACCGCCGAGGACTACCGATCAGTTCCGTGCTACCACCGTCCCGACGACCTGGAAGCTGGTCAGCGAAGGCGACCCCAATGGCGCGCTCAGGGACGGCGTGATCGCAGCCGATGGCTCGCTGTGGGCGCTCAACGACCTGTACGTGCAGCCCGAGGCGAAGACGGTACCGGTCCGCTGGTCGGGAACCGAGTGGAAGGCCGTGCCGCTGCCTCAGGGCATGACCGCCGTGGAGGCCCTCGCCGTCGGCCCCGACGGCGTCCTGTGGGCCGTCGGGCCCGCCTCCGGCCAGTGGACGGTGGGACTGTGGGAGAACGAGACCTGGCAGCGAGTCGACCTCGCCCCCCAGCGCCCCGACAGCGCCGCCGGCGGCTGGATGTCGTACGGCACGACCGCCGTGCGCCGGGACGGCGACACCTGGACCCGCATCGAGCTCCCGACCGAGCGCTACTTGATGACCGAAACCGGCGGCGAGGTCTGGACGCTGCCCTTCGAAGGCTCGACGGCGGTGCGGATCCGCGACGGAGTCCCCGGCCAGGTCCGCTTCGACGTGCGGATCGACAAGACCGGGGCCATCCACGACTCCCAGGAGGGCGCCTTCTACCCGCAGGCGGTCGCCGTCACCGGCAAGGACGAGTTCTGGGTGCTCGGCTTCGGCGCGTTCGGCACCCACAGCGAGCCGGACAACGAAGACACCGATGCCGGTCGGCTGATCGCCCTCCGGCATCGGAAAGGGCAGTGGACCTGCACCTTCGGCCCCTTCCACGCGGAGAGCTTCGTGAGCGGCTTCATCGACGCCGTCGCCGACGGTTCGGGCGGGCTGTGGGCGGCCACCGATGAGGGCATGATGTGGCGGCTACGCGGCGGGGCCTGGACCAGGCAGCGACTGCCCCTCGAGGACGGGTGGGCCCCCAGCGTGAACGACCTGGTGCGGGGCCCCGACGGCGTCTACGCGCTGGGCGCGCGGTGGAAGGACGACACCAACCGCCCCGCGCTGTGGCGCCTCGACGAGTCTTAGCCGGCCGGTGCCTGGTAGAGCATGAAGGCGCCGAAGATCACGAATCTAATGCGCCGGGGTGCCGCGCCCGCGACCAGGCGTTCAAACCCCGGACCAGTCAGTCACTGAGGGCGAGCTGCACCTAACCGCGTTTGAGGCTCGGAGTGGCTTGGGTCGGCAACAGTCTGCGGGGTTGTCGGAGAGCTCGCCATGTATCCACAGGTGCGGGAGGAGGTTCCTCGGGTTCAAGATTCCAGGCCCACTTCGCGGAGATCAGATTCGGTCTCCGCGGCGTGGGGGCTTCCGCCGGTGAATACCTGGACGGTGTAGCGGCCGGGGCCGATGCAGGCACATCTTGATTCGTACCCGATGTGGACGCGAACATCCCGGCCGGCAGGAGCGCCGGGGATCACGGGCACACCCTCCTGACCTCCCATCACACCGGCGCCGCGCCAGTCACGGCAATGGGCTGGGCCTGTACTAACCGGGCCCAGCGGCACGTGCGGAAAACGGGACTGGCCGCGTTCGACACCTCTCTGCGGCAGGCGGCCGGCAGCAGGGAGGTGTCCCGGTGTGCCGTCCTGCCGGAGTGGGTGATCGCGAGGTCACCCGGCTCATCTCCACGGGACGCCAGGCGGGGATCGGCGGCGAGTTCGTGGTCCGCCACGGACGCGTCGGGTTCGCCGTCGAGGGGTCTGATATCGGCAGGAACCCCGCTCTCCTAGCCGGGTGTCCCCGGAGACGTGGCGGAGCAGCCGTGGGTGACGAAGTAGATCTCCATGGAGATCGACCCGCTCGGGGCGGAGAGGTCGTGGAAGTTCCGGGTCACGGCCGTTCCGAAGATGCGCGGGTACGTCTCGCGGATGGCCGTGTTGACCCGGGTGGCCAGCTGAACGCCGCCTCTGGCACCGCCGTTGGAATCGGAGCCGAAGGTCAGCAGCATGCCGACGCGCCGTCCGGCGAGTCTGTCCTGGTGCCTGCGCAGTTCCTGGCGGACCTGTGCGGCCAGGACGCCGTCACCGGCGCCGGGGGTGACCCGGAACGAGAGCGTGACCGGTTTCGCCCGGACGCCTCCGACGAGGCCGGTACAGGAGGATGGCGAGGGACCGGGCTTTTCTCCAGGGTCCTCCTTGACCGGGCTCTTCTTCTCCGCGGGCTCCTCGGGCCGGTGTTCTCTCTTCGAGGTTTCCTTCTCCGGGGCCTCTTGCTCCGGGGTCTTCTTCCCCGGAGGCTTCTCGGCTGAAGGCTCTTCGGCCAGGGGCTCTTTGTCCGGTAGCCCTTCGGACGGGGGCTCTGCGGACGGGGGCTCTGCGGACGAGGGCTCTGCGGTCGAGGGCTCTTGGGACGGGGGCCGGGTGGAGTCAGGCAGGGGCTGGAAGGAGTCCGGTTGGAACCGGGCGGTGTCCGTCACGGGGTCGGTGGGTGAGGGGGGTGGTGCCTGCGCTCCCAACATGATGATCGTGAGTCCGAGCAGCAGGTCAGCGAAGAGCCAACCGGCCATCAGGGTCGTGCTGGAGGTTCTTCGGCGGGCGGTCACAGCGGGGTCCGAGCTCTCCGGCGTGAGTCCGGCTCGTCGTCACCGCTGTCGTCTGCTTCGCCGGTGCCGGTGCCGGTGGCCTGGTCGTTGTCGCCGCCGTCGGCCCGGTCGCCTCCGCTGCCCCCGCCGTCGCCGGGGCCCTCGCCGTCGCCGCTGCCCTCGCCGTTCTCCCCGTCCTTGCCGGGACCGCCGGCCGGGAGAGTCCAGAGGCCGTCGGCCGGAAGCCGCAGCCTGGTGCTCGCCTGCTCCGAGTCGGTGGCCTCGCGCTCGGCGAGTTCCTTCGAAGGCAGGTCGGCCAGCGCGCCGGCGAGCGCGGTGGGAAGCCGGTCGAGCACCTCCCGCGTCCGCTCCAGCAGGGCGACCGTCTCGATGGTGGTGTCGATCCGGGAGGCGTGCATCCCGGTGGCGGCGGACCAGCTCTCAAGGGCCTCCCGGATCTCCGTACCGGCGCCCTCGAAGGTCCGGTGAAACTCCCTGGCCGTGCCCGCGATGGTGTCGGTGACCCGCGCGCCGAGCAGGTCGACCGCCTTCTCCGTCGACGAGCCGACCGAATCGATCGAAATGGCCGCGCGGTCGACGGCGTGGCCGATGCCCGCCGTCGCGCCGACCAGCTCGTTGATCCGGAGGTCCAGGCCGGAGACGCTGCCCTGGACCAACTTCATGGACCGTACGAGTTCGTCGTTGAACGCCTGGCGCATGTCGAGGGTGGTCCGGGAGATGGTCGTCGACAACTGGTTCCCGGCATCGGTGACGGCCTGGCCGGTCGTGGAGCCAGCGGTGTCGATCATGGCCGAGAACCGGGCCACCGCCGAGGCGAGGTCGTCACAGGTGTTGTTGACGGCCGCCAGGTGCCCGCCCAGGTGCTCGACGGCGTCGCGCACGTCGATCGCGCTGCCGGCCAGCGCGTCCGTGGTCTTGCGGGTGGCCTCCAGGGTCAGGGTGAGCGCCTCGACCAGTTCGGTGTGCACCTTGCGCGCCGTGGTCCCGACGAAGCCGATGTCGGCCGCCGCCTTGTTGAGCTCGGCCCCGAACCGCTCCGGCGAGGAGAGCCGGACCTGGCCGAGTACCAGGCTCGCCTCGGTCAGCGCCCCGCGGAGCCGGACGCGAAGGGCGCGGAGCTCCCGCTCCGCGGCGTCCTCCCTGGTGTTCCGCGTGATGTTCTCGAACACGGTCCAGCAGATGAGGCAGAAGATGGCCGCGAGGGTGCAGAGCGCGATGTTGTCGAACTCGAAGAACCCGGGCAACCTGCCGTCGAAGCCCTGCTGCCACATCTCCAGGAAGGGCCGTCGGGCCGCGTCCAGGCCGCCGGCCGCGAGGACGTCGCCGTAGGCGCCGGTGGCCATCATCAGGCCGAGCCAGGTGATGAAGATCGGTACGAAGACGAGGGCGGGACCGATGGCGCCGCTGAGCCCTCGTCGCCATCCCGGTCTCCCCGGCGAGGACGTGGTTCCCGCCGGTTCCCCGTCCACCAGGATGGTGTCGTCGGGGGAGAAGGCGGCGAACAGATCGACCTCGCACCAGTGTCCGGCCATGTCGGGATCGATGACCGCGTCCGCGAGATCACGTAGCTGGTCCTGACGGGCCGCCAGGTGGGGGTGATCGGCAAGCTCGCGAAGCTCGCCGGCAAGCTCCAGATCCGTCACGGACAACCGACATCCTCTCCTGATGGCGCCGAGCGCCTTTTCGGCAATCCGGATGGACCGATTCACGCCTCCGAGAGGCGTGATCATTTTGGCATATGGCGCGCATGTCGGCGGAAAGAACGGCCCTCCTACGGAGGAGAGGGCGCCGGCCCGACGACGGCGGGCGCGGACGGTGCCGTGCGGCACGGTGGGTCAGGTCCGTGAAACGGAGGCGTGGAGAACTCGATCCGCGGCATCGGGTGAAAGGGAGTGACCGGACCCAGGAAACGGAGTTCACGCTTGAGTGCGGAGACAGATCTGGACGACGCGGAGGTGATCAGGCGTGCCCGGCGTGATTCCGCCGCTTTCTCGGTGCTGTTCGACCGACATGCCCCCGCCCTGCACCGTTACGTGACGCGGCGGCTGGGGGACTCGATGGCCGACGACATCGTGGCCGAGACGTTCCTCACCGCCTTCCGGCGGCTCGGGCGCTACGACACCGACTACCGCGATGCCCGCCCCTGGTTGTACGGCATCGCCGCCAACCTCATCGGCAAGCACCACCGCGCCGAGATCAGGGCGTACCTCTCGCTGGCCAGGACCGGGGTGGACGAGGTGGCCGAGAGCTACGCCGACCGGGTGGAGGCCCGGGTGACGGCCTCGGCGGCGCAGCGCGATCTGGTGAGGGCACTCGCCGCGTTGGCGTCGAAGGATCGCGAGGTGCTGCTGATGATCGCCTGGGCTGATCTCAGCTACGAGGAGACGGCGCGGGCACTCGGCATCCCGATCGGCACGGTGCGCTCGCGCCTGCACCGCGCCAGGAGGAAGACCCGTGAGGCCCTGGGCGGGGTCGATCCGTCCGCTATCTCGGAGGAGACCGGCCGTGGATGACCTGGAACTGCTGAGCGAGCTGCGGGCGGACGCGCCCGAGCCCGATGCCGACCGCCTGCGCGCGCTGCGGGCGCGTTCCCTGCGGCGCCGTCGCCGGCTGCGGCCGGTGCTCTCGCTGCCGCTGGCCATGACGGCGGCCGTCGCGGTGATCGCGGCGGTGGCCGTGGTGGTGCACGACGACGAACGGCCGGTCGCGCGGCCACCCGCCACCGCGGAGGCGACGCCGGTGAGTGCGGAGGTCATGCTGAGGCAGGCGGCGCTGATGGCCGAGAAGCGCCTGCCGGACGGCATCTCGCCCCGTCCCGACCAGTGGCTGTACCGCAAAAGCGTCGTCAGGCAGCCCGCCGACGGCTCGGTCGAGACCCAGGAGTACTGGACGCGCTACGACGGCACCCGGCAGGCGACCCGGCTGGGCCGGCGCCCGATGGAGACGCGGACCCTCGGGCCGGACCCGGGTGACGACGACCTGTCCCCCCGGCAGTACGCGGCCAGGCTGGCCAAGCTGCCCACCGACCCGGACAGGCTGCTGGCCCACGTCAGAGGCGACCGGCACTGGAAGGACAAGCCAGACGAGGAGCGAGGTCTCGATGAGCCCGCGGACGCGCGGGCGTTCCGGGTGCTGTCGGTCTACCTCGGCCAGGGGGTCTACCTGCCGCCCAAGCTGGAGGCGGCGATCTTCCGCGCTCTGGCCAGGATTCCGGGAGTCCGGGTGGACCTCGGCATCCGCGACGCGGCGGGCAGGCCGGGCATGGGCATCGCCTACGAGGTCGGCGCTCCGGGCTTCGGCACGCGGCGCGACGAGAACGGTCAGGTCACCGAGCGGTCCTACGTCATCCTCGACAGCACGACCTATCGCTACCTCGGCTCGCGGACGGACTACCTGCGGGACCAGCTCATCAACGGCGAGGTGGCCTTCCGGAAGGGAAGCTTCTTCGCGACCGCCGAGGTCGCGGCGGGAGTCGTCGACGAACCCGGACAGATCCCCTGATGCCGGAAGTACAGCTCCACCCCGGTCCCGGCATCAGGAAGACAGGCCCGACAATCTCGGTTTCCCTGCAGCGCGTTCGCAACCTCCGTTGGGAAACGGAGCACTAAGGGCCCTGTCAGCAGGGGCGAAGGGGGCGAGCAACAGGCTCCTCAGGCGCCAAGGCGGACAACGTCGGCCTGGTAGCGGGGTGGAAAGATCGTGTTCATAACTTTCTCCCCGGCCAACCCGGTGGCGCTTCCCCCGGACAGACCCGGGGGAAGCGCCACAGGACTCAATCGACGGGTGAGCGCGATCCTTCGGATCGGCCGGCCGTGAGCAGCAACGGGGTGCCGACCCCGTTCTGGGAGCTCGCCTCGGCGAGGAAGGCGGCCAGCCATCCCAGCGCGTCCAACGACCATTCGGTGAGGACGCCGTGGAATGTGGCCCGGTGCCGGGCGGGCCCGCGCCACAGCTCGTCGATGACGGCGGGTTCCAGGACCATGCCGTCGTCGGTCAGGGAGAACGAGTCGCACGAGAAGACGTCCTGGGTGAAACCCCGCATCCACCGGAGCATCCCGGGCGCCGCCGAGTGGATGGACGGATCCTGCCCGCCGTCCAACGTCACCCGCACAGGTGTTCTCCACTGCGGGTCAACGTCGGCGAACCAGCCGGCGTCCTGGAACAGGGGCAACACAGCGCTCACCCGCGACGAGGCGTCAAGGCTCTGCACCGGCAGCAGGAGCTGAACCGCTCGCAGGCGCGGAGTGCCGATACGCGCCACCACGTCGCCCGCACACGAGAGGAATGCCTGAACCGGCAACGGCCGGCGGTCGGGAACCGGTTCGGTCAACGACACCTGAAACCACGCGATGCGTGACGGCTCCGGGCCCTGCCCGGCGTCGTTCATTCCCCACAGGCCACCGGACGCGTTCTCGGTGGCCTCGGTGAGCCATCCCATCGCGGACGACCTCGCGACGAACAGACTGTACGCGTCCGAGGAGGCGACGCGAGGATCTCGCCCTGGATGCAACGCCAGCTCGCCGTGCAGAGCCGCGAACATGGTGCTGTCGGGTCTGATGCTCACGTCGCCCTCTTCCGCTATCGCCTGCAGTAGATGTTCCGGCTCGGTGTGTAGAGCTTGCCCGGGTCGTCGGCCAGGCCGACCAGGTCCACGTCGACGACGCTACGCCATCCCGTCAGGCTGTTGCTGTTACAGCCGCCGCGTCCGGTCGCCCGGTTGCCGGCGCCGCCGCCGGACCGCACCGTCGCACTGCCCGCCGTGCCGGCGTTTCTCCAGCTGCCGTCGGAGTAGTACTGCTGCAGCTGCACCGTGACGACCGCCAGGGTGGCGTTGCAGTTGCCGTTGACCCACCAGCCGTGCCCGGAGGCCTCGAAGGCGGACGAGGAGACGTGGACGTAGTCCCCCGCGGTGTTGAAGACGCACAGCGCCCGGGTGTTCGTCGCGGAACCGGTGTTCTCCAGGCTCGCCTCGCCCCCCGCGGGAGCCCGACCGGTATCGGGAGCCGGAGCGGGGACGGGGGCGGGAGGGGGTGCGAGGACGGACGCCGACGGAACCGCGATCGCCGCGGTCTGCGACATCCCGAGGAGTGCTGCGCTTACGATGCCAGCCGTCATGGAGATCTTGCGGAGCGATTGACGCATGATCGTACCTCCGTGCTGAGTCGAGTCGAGCAGGGGCGGGGGCCATTGTGTGGATCTTCTCTGGCGGTTGGAAATGTGCACGGTGCTGATCTCACGTGATGGCGCCAGACATTGGTAAACGTGTCATTTCCGCTCTGTCGTGTCAATGAAAAAAGAATTATTGACGGCGTTTCAATGGCTGCTCGATCTGCTATTCGTGAACATAGCTGGACAATCCACCGGATAATTATTTATTTCCTATTAAAGTCAATCAAGGGTTCCCTATTTTCATGGGTGATAATTCATGACAGAGCTCAGGAAGGCGACCGTTGTATGGAGTCGTCATCGACAGCAGGACGTGTAGCCGCGATGTCCTGTGGAAGGCTTAGTTCGTCTCCGTCGCCCGCAGCTCGATGCGATCGCGTACGGTCACCGCACGCGGGTCGTCGTAGCCGGAGAGGAGGCTCAGTGCCTCCGTCCAGTGCCGGTGGGCCGCCTCCGGGTCCTCGTCGAACAGAGCCGTGGCCAGGCCGTCGAGGGCCAGGGCCTCGTGCCAGGCGTCGCCGAGCTCGTGATGGACGGCGGCGGCCTGGCGGTGGAAGTCGGCCGCCTCCGCGCGGCGGCCGAGGTGGCGGTAGGTCTCGCCCGCGCCGTGCCAGGCCAGCGCCTCCCGGCTGCGGTCGCCGAGGCGGCGATGGAGCGTGGCGGAGCGGTGATAAGAGCCCAGTGCGTCGGCGAACCGGCCGCCGGCCCGCTGGGCGTTGCCGAGGGTGATGAGCCAGAAGCCCTCCAGCCGGTGGTGGCGGAGGCCGAGGGCGATGTCCAGCGCGGCCTGAGCCGACTTCATGGCCTCCTCCACCTCTCCCCGTTCGCACTGGAGGTCGCTCATCAGGCGCAGAACGTTGCCCTCACCGCGCTGGTTGTCCAGGGATCGATGCGCCGCGAGAGCACGCCGGACGGCGTCCGCGGCCTCCGGCAGGCGGCCCGCGTGGTAATGAGTGCTGGCGAGGTTGGACAGCATGGTGGCCTCCCAGTGAGCGGAGTCCTGCTCCTGGAAGGCGGCGGCGGCCTGCTCGAAGTGCCGTGCGGCGTCGTCCAGCCGCCTCGTGCGGAGATGCGCCAGTCCGATCAGGTTGAGCGAGTGCGCCTCGCCGAGCCGGTCACCCAGCTCGCGCCAGATCGCCAGTGCGTTCCGATGGCATTCGAGGCTCTCGGTCAGGCGATTGATCCGGGTGTATCCCATGCCCAGCTCCGTGAGCAGTTGCCCTTCCGCGATGCGGTCGCCCAGCCGTCCGGCCGCCGCCAGCCCCAGGCGGCCCACGGCCAGCCAGTCGGCGACCGGAGCCGAAGGGGACTGCGCGTTCGACAGGACGGCCGACAACTGCCAGGTGAGCCGGTCCTGCCCGGTCGAGGCGGCGGCCCTGACAGCCTGCAGGAGGTTCGTGTGGTCGCGCTCGGACCAGTCCACGGCGGCGTTGTAGTCGGGGAAGCTCAGCGGATGCGTGCCGTCCGCCGGCGGGGCGAGTTCCAGCCGGGCTTCGGCGGGGTTGATCCAGCTCTGGGCGGCGTCGGCGGTGTGCAGGTACCAGTCCAGCACCCGGCGCAGCGCGGCCTGCTGTTCTTCGGGCGGCTCCTCCTGCTGTGCCTGGTCGGCGGCGTAGGCGCGCAACAGGTCGTGGAACTGGTAACGGTCCGGGGCCGTCTGTTCCAGCAGATGGGCACCGACCAGGGAGTCAAGGAGCTGCCGGGTCCGGTTGGGAGGCAGCCCGGCGAGGGCCGCGGCGGCGTGGAGGCCGAACTCGGGGCCCGGATGCAGGCCCAGCAGCCGGAACAGCCGGGCGGTCTGCTCCGGCAGGGCGCGGTAGGACCACGCGAACACCGTACGGACGGCTCCGGCCTCTTCGTCGTCTCCCGTGCTCAGGGCGTCCCACAGGGCGGACTCGTCGCGCAGGTCGGCGATCAGGTCGTCCAGCCGCATGTGCGGGTAGCTGACGGCGCGCTCGGCGGCGATGCGCAGGGCGAGCGGCAGCCGGGCGCACAACCGGGCCAGCTCGGTGAGCTTGTCCTCGTCGTCCTCCGGCCGGTATCCGGCGGTGACGGCCCGCAGCAGGGCGACGGCCTCCGGCTCGGGCAGCGTGCCCAGCGTCAGCCGGTGGGCTCCGTCGCGTACGGCAAGGCTTGACAGGCGGTTGCGGCTGGTGACGACGGTCAGACAGCCCGCGCTCCCGGGCAGCAGCGGACGGACCTGGTCCGGCGTCGCCGCGTTGTCCAGGACGACCAGCATCCGGCGGTCGGCCAGCCGCGAGCGGTAGAGTGCGGCGGCGGCGTCGGGATCCTGCGGCACGGAATGGGCGCGGACGCCGAGAGCGACCAGGAAACGGTGCAGGGCCTCCTGGGCGGTGACCGGCTCTCCCGGATCGTAGCCGCGGAGATTGATGTAGAGCTGCCCGTCGGGAAAGCGGTCCCGAACCTGATACGCCCAGCGCAGCGCGAGGGACGTCTTCCCCACGCCCGCGGTCCCGGCGATCACGCACACCGAGATGACGCGCGGATCGCCGTCTTCGCCGATCAGGACGGTGTTCAGCTCTTCGAACTCGCCGGTGCGGTTGACGAACCCGCGCACATCGGCCGGTAGTTGCCGTGGGGTGAGGTTCGCGGAGCCGCTCCGGTCCGGTTTGCCATGCTCGTGGAAGTGGACTCCGCCGCTGACGTCCCTGGCCTGTACGACATCACGCGAGGATCCCGACAGTTCGGAATGCGAACTGCCGGGGTGCTTCTCGTCTTCTCCGGGCTTTTTGACGCCTACTCCGTCTTCGTCGTGGGCGAGGAAAGGGGTGCCACCTCGCGGTCGAAGTAGGACATCACATCTTCACCGGCCTCGTAGAGGCTTTTGATGTATTTTTCCCAACCGCCGATGAGGCCGGGATCGGTGTAGCGAACCGCACCGTTCGGGACGCCGGTTTCGGTGTAGAGAACGTGGTAGAGGGTTCGGCCGCCGAGGATGACCACTTCCGGCAGTGGAGCGGCCCTCTCCGAGGCCGCCACCTTTTCCACGCCGACCACGCGGACCCGCTCACCGCATTCGGCGCGCAGTCGCAGCGAGTGCAGTTCCCACCGCATATATGGCGTGAGCGGCGTCTCGACCACGCGTACCCGGTGGAAGAAGGAACCGCGGCGTTCGTCCTCCCGGGTGACCGCGAGCAGGTCGTCTCGCCTTTCGTCGAGAAGCCGCAGCGCTTCCTCCCAGTCACCTCGGCGAAACGCGTCACGGCTGGGACTGCCCTGTTCCTCGAAGTGCTGCCGCCGCTCGAACTTCCAGGAGTCCCGGTTGCGAATCTGCGCATCCCGTTGCCGGAAGTCGCGCCGATAGGCGTCCCTGACGAGTCTTTCGCCCTGTGCGGGAACGAGGAAGGGAGCGCGGGGATCAAGCATCGGCGATGTCCGCCTTCGCCGCGCTGAGCATGATGCCCGGGATGACGACCAGTCGCTCATCCGGGGCGAGGGACACGCCCTCCGGCAGGCGGGGGCTGTAGGCGGCGGTGAGGTCCCTGCCGATCACTGCGATGTCACCGTTGTCGAGTTGCCAGATATCCGGGCATTCGTCGCGGCCGTCCGAACGGTCTAACTCTTTGGCCGACTTCCCTAATCGCCGCTCGAATGACGCGGAAGGGTCAGCCTCCCAGGAACGAGCCATGCCCGCCTCCACTCGGCTTGGCTGTACGTTCTACCTGTGCGGAGCATATGTTGGACGGCACTCCGGGACAACGGAATGGGTGGATTATCGCGCGAACATGGCCGAAAAAACAAACCACCTGTCCGAAACAGCGGACAAACGAGCTGAGCGGAAGGTGTTCACGGCACCTTCACGCCGATTTTCGGTGCGTATGGTGACGAAGGTTTGACACCGAACCGGCCTCGACCTGCCGGTCATCGATCAGGGGCGGGCCGTAGTGGGCATTTTCCGGATCCGCGCTACAGCCACGCATTCCGACATCCAGCGCGTCAGTGCTTGATTCTGGTTGTCAGTGGACTTCGGAGACGCCGAGAACATCGCGGCAGGAACAGTGCGTGCGGGATTCTCTGCTGCCAGAAAGTCCCATATTTAATGAGAAGGGTGTCATCGCCGACCGGGACTCCATCGGCGGCGCCCGGATTGTCGATCATGTACGCATGACTTATGATCTACGACAGCCGGTACGAGGACGGCTGATCGGGGCTGCCGGTCGACTGGCGGTGAAGGACGGTCAGTCCATTTCCTGTGGTCTGTAGGGTTTTGGAGCATCGAAGGTGATCCCACCTTCGATATCCCTGGCCTGCACCGCGTTACCGTGCACGGTGCCACTGATCTCGTTGTGGACACCGCCGGACTCGGGTCCAGGCTCGGCATCTTCGGGGCGTGCGGAAACAACGCCGAAAACCGCCAGCCCCAATCCCACCAGCCCGACGAAGGCGCCGAGCACGCTGGCGAGCTTGTCGGCACGATCCAGACCGACCGCGATGAAATACCATCCCAGCGCGATCAGGGCGGCCAGCGCCACGGTTACGCCCAACCAGACCAGTGTGCGTCTCGACATGCGTTCAGTGTCGGCCAGGTTTCAAAACGGGGGAAGTCCGCCGCGAAACTCGTCACGTCCGGCGCTCCGGTGCGTTGACCGCGATGCTCGGTTCTTTGCGAGCAGGAGTCCGTCGACGTCGCCGTACGAGACGATCGTCGACTTGGGCGAACGCGTCCCCGGACGAAGAGACGCGGGCTTCGCGGAACCGACCCCCCGTAACGCCTTGCATCAAGCGGTTTGCTGCCGGCCGGTTTACAGCAGCCGTCTTTGCACGACGTCGGCGATGACCGTGGTCACGACCTTGCCGACGGCTCCAGCCTCCACCGGGGCGCCTTCCCGGCCGGCGAACAGCAGGTGCCCGGCCCCGATCAGTGAGAGCGCGAGCGCGTCGACGTCGGCGTCGACCGCGATGCGGCCCAGCTCGCATTCGTCGTTGAGGTAGCAGGCGATCATGGCCACGGCTTCCGTCATGACCGGGATACCGGGGCCCGGCCTGGCGTGGCGCAGCCGGGCGCGCAGCTCGTCCCGGAAGATGACGAGACTGACGATCGCCACCGCGACCGGGTCGAACAGGTCTATCAGCGCGCCGGTGAGGTTGCTGGCGACGGTGCCGGTCCCGGCGGACTCGCGCAAGGCGGCGGCCTGGTCGTCGATCCGGGCGATACGGTCTCGCACGAGCTCGGCGAGGAAGGCGTCGAAGTCGGCGAAGTGCCGGTGCAGGACGCCCTTGGCGACGCCGGCCTCGGTGGTGACCGCACGGCTGGTCAACGCGTTCGGCCCGTCCTGAAGCAGGACGCGCTCGGCGGCGTCGAACAACTGTCGGCGGGCGTCATGGATGTGCACCCCGGTCGGCACCGCGCCTTCCTCCTTACGCTCACCGCGAATCGCTACCCCGTTGGCAAGTGGGCGCGTGCCCACTACGGTGGGCGCATGCCCACTATATCGCAGGGACAATCGCACCCTTCCGAGAATGAGCCGCACAAGGCCAGACAGGTGGCGGAGTCGTTCGGGGCGGACGCCGAACGCTACGACCGGGCCCGGCCCCGCTATCCCGATGCCCTCGTGGAGCGGATCGTCGCCGCCAGCCCCGGGCCTGACGTCCTGGACGTCGGCTGCGGCACCGGCATAGAGGCCAGGCAGTTCCAGGCGGCCGGCTGCACGGTGCTGGGCGTCGACCCCGATGAGCGGATGGCCGAGTTCGCGCGGCACAGCGGGGTCGAGGTACAGGTGGCGACGTTCGAGGCCTGGGATCCGGCCGGCCGAACGTTCGACGCGGTCATCGCGGGCCAGGCCTGGCACTGGGTGGACCCGGTCGCGGGCGCCGTGAAGGCGGCCCAGGTCCTGCGGCCCGGCGGCCGGCTGGCGGTGTTCGCGCATGTCTTCGAGCCTCCGCCCGCCATTGCGGAGGCCTTCAACGCGGTCTATCGGCGGGTGGTGCCCGACTCGCCGTTCAACGGCCGGCCACCGCAGCAGACCCAGGACATCTACCAGGCGATGTTCACCATGTTCGCCGACGGAATCCGAAAGGCGGATGAGTTGGGCGACCCGGAGCAGTGGCGATTCGACTGGGAGCGGTTCTACACCCGCGACGAGTGGCTGGATCTGCTGCCCACGACCGGTGGCCTCACCCGGCTCCCGGCGGACAAACTGGCCGAAGTACTGGCAGACGTCGGGGCCGCCATCGACGCGATCGGGGGCGGCTTCACGATGCCCTACACCACGATGGCGGTCACCGCAGTACGAACCGGCGCCGTCTGACCCGGCTTTCCGGGGTATCCGACGCCGCGGGCAGGACGCCCGCCTTGTGGCCGGGATAAAAGTGTGGCTGGAGAGATCCGGATCGTACCGGCGGTGGCGTGAAAGTACATCCGGGGTTGGTGCTCGATTAGGGTTGAGCGCTTTGTTCGCTTTCTCGCCCCCCGGGAAGTACATATGCGTTCCATCCGTTCCGGCCGTCGATATCGTTTCGGATGGCTCGCCGCATTCGTCGTGGGCGGTTATCTGGCCGCGGTGGTCTCATTCGGGGTCGTCGCGCTGGTGAGCGGTGACGACAGGGTTCTCCGGCTGCTGGTGGTTCTCCTGGGAGAGCCGGGCGCGGGTCGGCAGGTGCTGTTCCTGCTCCTGGTCGGTGCGGCGCAGGGCTGGGCGCTGTGGCAGATCCTCCGCGGGCGGGTCGCCGGGGAGGTTGGCGAGCAGGGGAGAGCCGTCCGCCTGCTGCGGGTGGCGCTCTATGTCAATGTGGCCCTCTTTTCGCTCGATTGGTTCGCGGCCTATCTGCCTTGGCGGACCTACGACCTGGAAGATCTCGGACAGCTCGCCCTGGTGGTGCTGTTCTACCGGGTGCTGGACGGTGCCTCCCGCGCGCTACGGCTCACCGCGCTGGTGGCCGGGACGCTCGCCGTGGCGGGCTCGATCGGTGAGGAGGTGTTCGACGCTCTCGATCTCCGAAGCCTCGAAGAAGGCTCCGAGATCGTCCAGCTGAACGGGTGGACCTGGCTGCTCTGGATGCTGCTGACCGTCGTGGCCCAGACCAGGGACGGCAGGTGGGGCAGGGGCACCGTGTGGTCGGGGGTGGCCTCCATGGTGCTGCCGTTCTTGGTCGCACCGCTGGTGTTCGCCTTCATCGATGACTACTCCGCCTTCACACCGCTCCTGGGGGTGGTCACCCTTTTCCGGCCGGTCTGGCTGGCCCGGTCCGCCCACGACCTCGCCGGCCCGCACCCCAGGCGGGTACGGACGGAGAAGAAGCGGACCAGGGCCCCGTTCGGCTGATGGCCGCTGCCGGTCACGGCCGTCGTGCTGCCGTTGCTCCCGGTGGCGGTCAACCTGGCCCACGGCCTGCCGTTCTGGATCGGCCCGAGGGGGATAATCGAGTCCTTCGTCCGCACGTATCTCTGGGAACTCACCCCGTTCCCGGTGGCGGACCAGGTGCGCGGCCCGGTCACCTCGCGCGGCGACTGCGAGCCGCCCGAGCGCGGGCGGGGCGCGGACGGCGAACTCAGGACGCCCCCGCCGACCGGTGAGCGGGCCTTCGTGTGCACGGTGCGGACATCCGAGGCGCTGCCGTCCGCGCGGAGCATCCCCGACCAGGCGCTGGTGGCGTACGGACACCGGTTGTGCGGCGTCTACACGCGGAACGATCCGGGAGAACTCGCCCGCGTCCGCGAGACCGGTGGCCCCGATGTGCGCACACTGCCCGCCCTCCTGGTCGACATCTGCCCGCGCGCCGCCGAGGTCGTCAGGGCGCAGAGCGTCGCCGAAGAGCGCGAGATGCTGGAGTGGGAGGCAAAGGGTCTTCCGGCTGGTTGACGGCATGGTCACTGGGTGCGGCGGGGTGGGCCGAGGATGGTGGTGATCTTGGCGATGGCTTCGGGGCCGGGTTTGACGTAGCGCATGGCGGTGCGGGGGTTCTTGTGCCGGGTCTTGCCCATGATGAGCTGCAGCGGGACGTCGGCCTCGCCGAGGCGGGCGCGGCCGGTGTGCGGGCAGATGTCGGCGACGGGCTCGCTCGCGAGCAGCGATCAGGCCGCCCGCACCCACATGCTTGCGGCCCCCGATTGCCCCTCAGCTATTCGGTGTTGCTAGGTACTGGTAGTCGGTGTTACTTTGTACCAGTAGTTAGCGACACCGAGTAGCTGAGGGGGGTGTTCCATGGGCAAGCAACTGACGGAGATGCTCAAGGGAACGCTGGAGGGCATCGTCCTGGCGATCCTGTCCGGCCGGCCCGCGTACGGCTACGAGATCACGGCGTGGCTGCGGGAGCAGGGCTTCTCCGACATCGCCGAGGGCACCATCTACGCGCTGCTCGTCAGGATCGAGCAGCGCGGCCTCGTCGACGTGGAGAAGGTCCCGTCCGAGAAGGGGCCGCCGCGCAAGGTGTACTCCCTGAACGCTCAAGGACGGGAGTACCTCGAAGAGTTCTGGAGGAACTGGAGCTTCCTCACCGAGAGGCTCGAACAACTCTGCGAAGGAGGTAAGTAGACGTGGTCACAGGGTCGAACGAGCCGAAGAGCCGCTACCTGCAGTACCTGGAGGTGGTCACCGGGCCGCTCGAGGACAAGAGGCGCTGGCGGCAGTACAAGGCGCGGATCAGAGCGCTTCCCGAGAACTATCGTACGGCCGTCGAAGCGCTGGAGCGGTACCTGATGCACTTCGGGCCGGCGGACGGCGCCGGCGCGATGGCGATGTATGAGGATCTTGCCGATCTGTTCGAACAGAGCGCGGCGGACGGAACCCCGATCCGCGACATCTT
The DNA here is from genome assembly GCF_040295965.1 of Streptosporangium sp. NPDC002544. Classification (NCBI taxonomy): domain Bacteria; kingdom Bacillati; phylum Actinomycetota; class Actinomycetes; order Streptosporangiales; family Streptosporangiaceae; genus Streptosporangium; species Streptosporangium sp. NPDC002544. The sequence goes on from NZ_JBEOWJ010000002.1 coordinate 277,342, forward strand.
CGGGGAAGACCCCGTGGAGTTCGTGGAGGCGTTCGTGGCCAACTACCCGATCGGGCAGTACAGAACCCGGGAGCGGAACCGCTTCACCAGCGCCATTGAACGCGCCGCCGGCGAAAACACCGCAAGAAAGGACAGGACAGACTGATGACGACACAGCAAGCCCAGGCGATTCAGGTGCAAGGCCTGGAGAAGTCGTACAAGGAACTGCATGTGCTGCGCGGCGTGGACTTCACCGTGGCACGAGGCAGCATCTTCGCCCTGCTCGGCTCCAACGGGGCGGGCAAGACCACGGCCGTGAAGATCCTGTCCACGCTGCTCAAGGCCGACGCCGGGACCGCCCGCGTCAACGGCTTCGACGTCGCCACGCAGGCTGCGGACGTGCGGGAGTCCATCAGCCTCACCGGACAGTTCGCCGCCGTCGATGAGATCCTCAGCGGGCGGGAAAACCTCGTGCTGGTCGCCCGGTTACGGCACCTCAAGAATCCCGGCCAGATCGCCGATGACCTGCTCGAGCGTTTCTCGCTGACCGACGCGGGCGCGCGCAGGGTGTCGACGTATTCGGGCGGCATGCGCCGCCGCCTGGACATCGCGATGAGCCTCATCGGCAATCCGCCGGTCATCTTCCTCGACGAGCCGACGACCGGGCTCGACCCCCAGGCGCGCATCGAGGTGTGGCAGGCGGTCAAGGAACTCGCCGCCCAAGGCACGACGGTGCTGCTCACCACGCAGTATCTGGACGAGGCCGAACACCTCGCCGACCGGATCGCGATCCTCCACCAGGGCCGGATCATCGTGAACGGCACCCTGGCCGAGCTCAAGCAGCTACTCCCGCCCGCCAAGGTCGAATACGTCGAGAAGCAACCGACCCTGGAGGACGTCTTCCTCGCGCTCGTCGGTGCCGGCGGCAAGACGGCGACGCCGGCAAACACCGCATCTCGGTACGCAAGTAAGGAACAACGATGAGCAAGCATTTCTTCGGCGACACCGCCGCCCTACTGGGACGCTCCCTGCGCCACATCACACGCAGCGTGGACACCATCGTCACGACCGCGATCATGCCGATCGCCATGATGCTGATGTTCGTCTACGTGTTCGGCGGCGCGATCAACACAGGGTCGGTCTCGTATGTGAACTACCTGCTGCCCGGCATTCTGCTCATCACGGTCGCCTCGGGCATCGCCTACACCGCGTTCCGGCTGTTTATGGACATGAAGGGCGGCATCTTCGAGCGCTTCCAGTCCATGCCGATCGCGCGGTCGTCGGTGCTGTGGGCGCACGTGCTGACCTCGCTGGTCGCCAATCTGATCTCGCTCGTGGTCGTCGTGCTCGTCGCCCTGCTCATGGGCTTTCGCTCGGGGGCGGGAGTGCCGGCGTGGCTCGCGGTCGCCGGCATGCTGATCCTGTTCACCCTGGCGTTGACGTGGCTCGCCGTCATCGCCGGCCTGTCCGCGAAGTCCGTGGACGGCGCGAGCGCGTTCTCCTACCCGCTCATCTTCCTGCCCTTCCTCAGCTCGGCATTCGTGCCCACCGACACCATGCCCGGCCCGCTGCGCGTCTTCGCCGAGCACCAGCCGGTGACCTCCATCGTCAACGCCATCCGCGACCTGTTCACCCAGCAGCCGGTCGGCACCGACATCTGGATCGCCCTCGCCTGGTGTGTCGGCATCCTCATCGTCGCCTACGTCTTCGCCATGAACACCTACCGCCGCAAGATCTCCTAGGCCGTATCGGTCGGGCTTGTCTTGATCCCGATGAGCGTGGCGGACAGGCGGATCGCGGCGCGGTTGCCCTGAACAAGAACAGCACTTCCTCGGCTTGTCTCCGCTGCCGGGCGGAGGCTTCCAGGAGATTTGCGCGAGATGAGCACCGGGCTGTGAGCGGACCACCCGGAACACGTGCGGCAGCCGCTGACCCTTGCCGGTGCGAGTGACGAACGGCCTCCACCGTGGGCGGGCCGATCCCCCCACCAGGTACTGATGTCGCCCCGATGTCGTGGACTGGAGCGACCCGCACCGCCGCCGACGCGGATCGGCATACCCGCCAGAGCATGTGGCTCGCTGCCATTCCTTGCAACGCACCCTTCGAGCTCCACACAACACGTCCTATCGCGAGACAGGGAAGATCATGACTGAATCCCTCCACACCGTCACGACGATGCCGACGGCGCGTCAGTCCGGCTGTCCCTTCGACCCGCCCAAGGAGCTGATCGAGGCCCGTGAGCACGGCCCGATCAGCCGCTTCCCCTTCCCCGACGGACACGAGGGCCGGCTGGTCACCGGCTACGACCTGGTCCGGGCGGTCCTGGCCGACCCGCGATTCAGCTCGCGCAAGGAACTCATGCGCCACCACCCGCTGATCGACTACGGCGACATCGAGGTCCCCCCGGCGCCGCCCGGCGAGTTCCTCCTCATGGACGAGCCACAGCACGGCCGCTACCGCAAACCACTGGTCGGTAAGTTCACCGTACGGCGGATGCGACTGCTCACCGAACGCGTCGAGCAGATCACCGCCGACCACCTGGACGCCATGGAGAAGGCCGGGCCGTCGGCGGACCTGGTGACCGCGTTCGCCAAGCCCATCCCCTCGATCATCATCTGTGAGCTGCTGGGCGTGCCGTACGAGGACCGGGGCTTCTTCCAGGAGAACATCGACAAGTTCCTCGGCGGAGAGGTCAGCGACGAGGAGCTGATCGCGGCCTACACCGCGACCCAGCAGTACCTCGCGGAGCTGGTGGTGGCCAAGCGCGCCAACCCCACCGACGACGTGCTCAGCGACCTGCTCGACAGCGACCTGACCGACGAGGAACTGCAGGGGATGGCCCTGATCCTGCTGTCGGCCGGGTTCGACACCACCGCGAACATGCTGGCGCTGGGCACCTTCGCGCTGCTGCAGAACCCGGACCAGCTCGCCGCGCTGCGCGCCGAGCCCACGCTCACCGACCAGGCCGTCGAAGAACTGCTGCGGTATCTGAGCGTCGCCAAGCAGTTTTACCGGGTCGCGCTGGAGGACATCGAGCTGGGCGGCCACACCATCACGGCCGGTACGACGGTCATCCTGTCGCTCAACACCGCCGCCCGCGACCCCGAGCGCTTCCCCAACCCCCACGTGCTCGACCTGCGCAGGCAGGACGGCGGCCACCTGGCCTTCAGCCACGGCATCCACCAGTGCCTGGGCCAGCAGCTCGCCCGCGTCGAGATGCGCGTCGCCTTCCCCGCACTCCTCAACCGCTTCCCCACGCTGCGCCTGGCCGTACCCGCCGAAGAGGTCGCCCTGCGCCCGGAGACCGCCGACATCTACGGGGTCAAGAGCCTCCCGGTCACCTGGGACGCGTAACCACGAACCAATGACAGGCGAGAGCGCGTACGGGCCGCCCGCCACCGCTGTGGCTGCTCGCCTGCGGCGATCGCGTCCGCGGCCCGTTTGCGCCCGTATTCCGGTGGCCCCCTGACGAGGGCGGCTCGCGTTCCACGGCAAGACCACCAAGTGCGAGCCGGAGCGACACGACGGCATGAAACCGATGGCCGGCCGTGTCCGCCTTCGACGAAAACTGCTCGTGCTCCTCGCACACCACTCTTGCCGCACCGATCCAGCGACACGGACAGTCCCGGTCGATCCGACGTACGTCTGCTCCAGAAGTCTCAGACTCCCTACATTTCAGATCTCTAGCAAGGAATACAGCATGGAAGACACGACAAGCGGGACACCCGAACAGGGATACGTCGGGCGCCGGACCGTGTTGAAGGGCGTGCTGGGTGCCGGCGCGCTCGCCGGCACGCACGCCGCCCTCGCCGGTCGCGCCAACGCCTCCGTGAGCGGTGACGATGTCGAGCACGGTGTCGAGCACGGCTGGGGAAAAGTCGCCGACGCGTTCCGCAAGAACTTCAAAAACAACTCCGGCGAGGTCGGCGCGGCGTGCAGCGTCTACGTGGGCGGCCGCCCCGTCGTCAACCTGTGGGGCGGCCTCGCCGATCGCGAGGCGAACCGACCGTGGCGCAAGAACACCATCGTCCAGGTCGCATCCACCACGAAAGGCGCCACCGCGATCTGTGCCCACATGCTGGCACAGCGCGGTGAGCTGGATCTGGACGCCCCGGTCGCCCAGTACTGGCCGGAGTTCGGCGCTGCCGGCAAGGGCCAGATCCCGGTGCGCTGGTTACTGTCACACCAGGCCGGTCTGCCGATCGTCGACGGACCGCTGACATTCGAGCAGGCCTGCGCATGGCACCCGGTCATCCGTGCACTCGAGGCGCAGAAGCCGCTGTGGCAGCCGGGCGCCGAGCACGTCTACCACAGCGTCACGTTCGGGTTCCTGGTCGGGGAGGTCGTGCGCCGGATCTCCGGCAAGTCACTGGGCAGGTTTTTCGCCGAGGAGGTGGCCGCCCCGCTCGGACTGAGCGCCTGGATCGGGCTGCCTGAGAAACAGGAGAGACGGGTGGCCCGGATCCACTACGCCGCACCGTTCAGCGTGGAGGAGCTCACGGCCGGGCTGATCGCGATCACCGGACTCGACGCGGACACCGTCACCGCATGGGTGAACGCCGTGTGGGGCCCGGGCTCGGTCCAAGCCCGCGCCGGTGAGCTCGGCGGCGCCCTGGACAACACGACCGGCTATCACACCACGCGTGCCTGGCGCGCGGCCGAGTTCCCGGCCGCGAACATGCTCGCGGACGCGCGATCGGTGGCGCGGATGTACGCCGCCACGGTCAGCGACGTCGATGGGGTGCGGCTGCTCGATCCGTCAACAGTCGAGAAGATGACAGCCGTCCAGACCGACAAGACGCCGATGCACGGGCTGCCGCCGGGGCTGAACATCCCGGCTGACCGCTCCTTCTACATGTCGCTGGGGTTCTGGCGAGCCTGCCCGCCGCTGCCGATGGTCGGGCCGGGGTCGTTCGGCCACCCGGGCTCGGGCGGATCGATCGGCTTCGCCGACCCCGATGCCGGTGTCGGCTTCGGCTACGTCACCAACCTCTGGAACTTCCGGCCCGACGACCCGCGGGCGTCGAACCTGGCCAAGGCCGTCCGGTCCTGCCTCGGTTGACGACAGCCCTCGCGTGACGGAACTCCAGGAGACGCTGCAGGAGCTGGCAGACCGGCACGGCATCCCCGGCGTCGGCGTCGTTGACCGCCTGCGGCGGGGGGAGATAGGAGGCGCTGGCCGAACTGGTCGATCCGGGTGGGCCCGGTGGGTGAGCTGCGCGGCACCGGGCAACTGCTGTGGGCGCTGCCCGGCTCCTGGGTCGAGATCGAGCAGGGCCGAACGGCCGTGCTGGTAAGCGTCAGCACAGCACGTCGAGGAGCTCATCAAGCAGCTTGGCGAGGCCATCGTCGACGTCGACGAGCCCGACACCAAGGTGCAGGTGTTCTGCGAGTGACACCGCCACGGGCCAACGAAAAGGAGACCCCGATGACGACACAGGCGATCCATGCGCAGGGTCTTGAGAAGTCCAACTTACCCGCCCTGCGCGCGTCCGACGCGGACCGCGACCGGGTCATCGAACTGCTGCGCGCCGCCGTCGCCGACGGCCGGCTCGACCCGGTCGAGTTCGACGAGCGGCTGGACGCGGCGCTGGCCGCCCGCACCATCGACGCGCTGGCCCCGCTCATCACCGATCTGGTCGCGGTTCCAGGCAGCGACGGCGCACTCACGCTGCCGTTCGCTGGGACGCCGGCCGAGCCGGCCGCCGAACTGCTCACCATCAAGGAGCGGCACGGCTCGGTGCGCCGTGACGGCCGGTGGACGCTGCCGCATCGGCTCGCGCTGCGCACCGCGTGGTGTGACGTGACGCTGGACCTGACCAGCGCGGTGCGCAGCGCGCCCGAGCTGGTCATCGAGCTGCGGGTGAGCGGCGGCAACGTGGAGTTGGTCCTCGCGCCGGGCATGGTGGTGGACGCCAACGAGCTGTCGGTACGGCACAGCTGGCTGGCGATCAGCAGGGACGCGGGCGACAACGCGCCGGAGACGCTGCAGGTCCGCTTGGTAGGCCGCATGCGGCACGGCCGGCTCGACATCCGGTGGCAGGCGCCGTGCCGGTGACGCGGCAGGGCCCGGATACCGCGGTATCCGGGCCCTGACATCTCGCGCGTGGTGCGGGCGCGCCGCCGTGCTACGGCCTGTCGTCAACGACGGCACCGCCGCCGACGAACCGTTCTTCCTGCTCATTCCCTAAACCCCGGGTGATCGCGCCGGCGGCAGTGGCCGTCGGCGCGACGCTGGTGACAGCTTCGTCAGTGCGCCACGACCTGACCGGCGACCGCCTGTTCCCCAAGCCCGTCACCGACGACGCGCTCCAGGCCGCCGACGTGATCGTCCTGCTCGGCCCGGTGAGCATTCCACTGCCGTCCTGCGACCGGTCACCAGCTCAGCAGGTGCTGCGCTGGGACATCCCCGACCTTGACGGGCAGCCGTATGAGGCGCTGGAGGCGGCCCGCGACGACCTCAACCGCCGCGCCCTGCTCCTGATGGCTGACCTCTTGCGCCCGCAACCGGGTGCGGAAACCGGTCCATGACCGGCGCGGCGGGCTCGCTGTCAGCTGTCTGGTTACTCAGAACCCGGGACCGCCGGGGCCCTGGACCAGGGTGCGTCTCGACATGCGTTCAATGTCAGCCATGTTCTGAAACGGGGAAAGCCCGTTCCGGGTTCATCGACTGCCGGTATGCCTCGATCACCTCTACGGGAAGGCGGCCGCGGTCGCCGATGGAGTACCCCTGGTTGCGGGCCCAGGTGCGTATCTGCGCGGTGGGCACCCCGGTTGAGGAGGGGCTACCGAGACGGGCCGCCGTCACCATCCTGATCGGTGATTCGTCCATCTCATTGAAGTCTCCGTCTTCAAGCCCGTCCCAGCCGATTTTCTCCGACAGGGCCAGGGCGCTCCAGGACAGTGGCGAGCCGTTCCCCTCGTCGACGGTCGTGCCCGGTGAGATGCCTCGGCGGTCGAGTTCGGCCCAGAGCGACTCCATGGCCGTCGCCGGATCGAAGTAGAACTCGCTCTCGCGGATGCGCCAGAACCGCCACCCCGCGCGCTTGAGCTCGCGCTCCCGGTCGAGGTCAGCCTCGCGTTGTTCGGGGGTGCCGTGCCAGAAGTCGCCGTCGCATTCGACCGCGAGTCGCCCCTCGGCCCCGCTCACCACGAGGTCGATCCGGCGGCCGTTGACCTCCACCTGGGGAACGACGTTGTACCCGCGCTCCTGGATGCGGAGGAACACCCGCTGCTCGAAGAGCGAGTCGAACTCCGGATGACGGCTGTCGGGGGTCACATCGCTCAACGAGCTGCTGAGCGGTGTCGTCGGCGGGTTCAGCATGTAGCCGAGGAGCGATCGGCGCAGGCACATCGGGGAGAGCAGGTCGGGGCTGACAGAGTGGAAGAGCCACATCTGGTCCTTGGCCCGGGAGGCGGCCACGTTGAACCTGCGCTGCCACTCGGTGCTCGTCACCGTCGAACGCCTCTCGGCGATCACCATGGACAGGAACATCACGTCACGTTCGTCGCCCTGGAAGTCGGGGGGTGTGCCGACCCGCAGGCGCCGCCGCTCCCACTCCTTGGTGTCCAGCCGATCGAGCAGCATGTTGTGGATCAGCTGGGTCTGCCAGGTGCCCTGCAGGACCACGACGCCGAAGGTCTTGTCGTGGTACGCCGGATCCTCCGCGCAGGTGAGAATCCGATCCACGATCGCCTCGGCCTCCGCGACGTTACGGAGCCGGATGGTCTCCTCGGTGAGCCGGTCCGCCGGACACGTTTGACGGCCACCTTGCGGTTCAGGTGGGTGTCGACGCCCTCCCAGATCTCCCCCATGCCGCCCCGGCCGATCGGCTGCCGTAGCTCGTAGCGCTGCGCGACCAACATGGGACTCCTCTTGTCAGAGGTTGGGCATCGGGCGCCCGTTGGGGATAGCCGGATCCGGATCTTACCGGTGGTTCGGTCCGAAAAGGGGCGCGTGGTCAGTCGTTCAGGGCGACGGTGACACCGCCGGAGAAGGGGGAGTCGTGTAGTTCGATCGCCTTGATCCTGAAGTTCTTCGGGACGTCGAAGAGCAGGATCCCGTTGACCGCGTTGCCGGGGTTGATGGTGTTGAGGAAGGCGTTGGAATTCTTCAGCCCGAGGGCGGCGGCACCGGAGTCGGGGTCGTACTGCCTGCCCTTGGTGTCGATGAGCTTCTGCGAGGAGTCGCTGAACAGCTGGGACTCGTCACCGATGTTCTTCACGGTGACGTGCACCAGGACGTACTGCCCCTGGGCATCGGATCCGACGTACTCGTCGCCGACCCGCGCGACGCCCTTCTCGACCTTGGTGACCCGGAAGGCGAACTTGCCGTCCTTGACGGTGTCGCCGATTCCCGCCGACTTGGGTTCGGTCTTCTTCGCGGGGGTGGAGGTGTCGGTGGCCGCGGTGTCGTCCGAGCTCGCTGAGTTCCCGCCGTCCTTGTCGCCTCCGCTGAGGAGGGCGCCGATCACCACCAGACCGATCAGCACGGCGGCGCCGATGAGGATCGCGCGCAGGCAGCCGCCTCGCTTCCGCTGCACGATCACCACCTGTGGAGGGGGTTGGGGGTGGCCGTGCTGCGGGGGGTGCGGGTTTCCGTGCATGGCGGGACCTCGCTTTTCCAGGGGGTGGGGGCGATCGTGCGACGCCAGTGAATCATAGTGTGAACACGATGCACAAGACTAAATCTTGTGACTGTCACATATATGCGTATCATCACTAATTGATGTATCTCGTTCGTATCTGATTGGATCGCGCTCAAGTCGCGGCAGATACCCCGGAGCGCGTGTGTTGCCGCACCCCGGTGCAGGCAGGTTCAGGCGGCCAGGACGACAGCCTCGGTCAGCGGACCAGGAGACGGGTCGGTTCGGCAAGGACCGAGACCGCGGCGGGGAAGTCGGCCAGGCGGGCGGCCAGCGTCTCGACGGCGAGTTCGCGCGGTAGCGCGGTGTTGAACTTGAGCCCATTCAGCGCCCTGTCGTCCACCTGTGGGTGCCGGAGGTGGAGAGCGCGAAGGTCAGCGCGCCGGAGTGGTCCGGTGAGGTCGGCGCGGAGCCGGACGCGTAGGTCGTCCACCCGATGGACGGGATCGGCCAGCGATCCCAGGGTGGCCTTCAGCGTGGCGTTGCCCCGGTAACCCGCCCAGGTCCACCAGTAAAGGTCACCGTCCTCGCGCACGATCACGGTGCCGTCGGGGTGGACGGTGTCGGCGATCTCCGCGCGGACCTTGGCGAGTACGTCGACGGCCCGGCGGGTGAGTCGTACCGGAGGGTCGGTGCCCAGGGCGACGTCCCGCATGGCACGGGCCAGCGCGAAGGACGTGCCGCCGGATGCCAGTGAGGTCCAGCGGGCCTCTCCTCCGGTTCCCTCCACGGGGTCGACGAAGCACCGTCGCCGCTTCCAGTCGATCCAGTCGACCTTCCAGGTCCGCCCCGCCAGCAGCAGCAGGCGCGGCCCCTGCACCGAGGAGGTCAGCAGGCCGGGATCGGTACGGCCGATCTCGACGTTGCCGTGCAACACGGTGAACTCCGGCGGTGCGGTGAACACCGCAGTCAGCTCCATGAAGTGGCGGTGCCCAAAGCGCTGCTCGGCCTCCGGTCCGATGAGCAGCATGCCGCCGTCCCGTTCGAGAAACCCCTCGGTGACCAGGTGGTCGAGTACGGGCTGGGCATGACGGGATTCGAAGGGGGACAGACCGTTCCACCAGTCAGGCCAGAGCGAGTCGCCGATCCTTCCCTCCTGCAGGGTGAGTGCGAGGAGCTGCTGCGCGACGATGTGCCGAGGGTCCGGTGGCGGCTGCACGGGCTCGACATAGCCCGTGCCCCAGAGTCGCAGTAGTCCCGCCGAGGCGAGCAGGTCGTCCCGGCTCAGCGCCAGTAGCAGGCAGTTGCGGGTACCCGCCGAGCGCCGTCCGGTACGGCCAAGCCGCTGCAGGAACGAGGCGACCGACCAGGGGGCGTTGATCTGGATGACCCGGTCCAGGTCGCCGACGTCGACCCCCAGCTCCAGGGTGGAGGTGGAGACGATGACGCAGTCACGGGCCTGGGCGAAGGCCTCCTCGGCGCGGTGGCGTTCGTCGGCGGAGAGTGAGGCGTGGGACAGGAAGGTGGTCACGCCGTGGCCGCGGAGTGTCTCGCCCAGCTCCTCGACCATGCGCCGGGAGTCGCAGAAGACCAGCCGCTTCTCACCCGCGTGCAACGCGGCGATGACACGTGCCGCGTTCGCCACGGAGCCGACGTAGTCAAGCTCGATGTCGGGGGAACGGGAATCGGTGACCGTCTCGGGGGAGATCACCCGCGCGGGCCGGTTCGTACCGGTTCCCTGCAGCCAGGAGAGCAGCTCACCGGGGTTGCCGACGGTGGCCGAGAGACCGATCCGCTGGATTGGGCGTTCGGCCAGGTGGGTGAGACGTTCCAGGACGCAGAGCAGGTGCCAGCCCCGATCGTCCTTGGCGAAGGCGTGCACCTCGTCCACCACCACGGTCCGCAGGTCCCGCATGAAACGCCGGTGGTCCACCCGGGTCCCGATGAGCATCGCCTCCAGCGACTCCGGGGTGGTCAGCAGCACATCCGGCGGGTCACGCAGGATCGACTGCCGCCGCGAGGCGGAGACGTCGCCGTGCCAGAGTTCCACCCGCCTGCCCAGCCAGGTCGCGTACCTCTGCAACCTTGGCAGCAGGTTGTTGAGCAGCGCTTTCAGCGGGCACACGTAGATCACCGACAGGCCGCTCCAGCGCTGCTCCTCCATCATGGAGAGCAGCGGGAACACCACCGCCTCGGTCTTGCCCCCGGCGGTCGGGGCGACCAGCAGCGCGTCCAGTCCGTCCCCGATCGGGGTGAGGGCGTCGGCCTGCAGCGGCCGGAGCCGGGACCAGCCGAGGGTGTTGGTGACGTGGTGGGCCAGCGTCGGGTGCAGCGCGATCACAACAGGTCGAGTTCCACCTCGTCCGCCGACACGGCCCGGGGTACCCGGCGGGTCGCGTTGCGCTCGTCGTCGTTCAGTTCGGTGTCGAGGACGGTCAGCCGGTAGTGCCTGCGGGGGTCGAACTCCTCATGCTCGGCCACCCGGTGCAGCACGTCCGCGACGAGTTTGCGCAGGAACGTCCGCGGTGCCGTGCCCACCCCCAGGTGGCCCGCGACGGCGGTGGCCAGTTCCTTGACGTAGCCGTCGTCGACCAGCGACCTGATCCGCGCCTCGGCGGGATTTCCCTCGGCGTAGAGGTCGCGTACGGCGCAGCCGAGCTGGACGAGCTTGTCGGTGTCGAAGCCTGTGAGCCGGATCTGCACCGCGCGGGCCGTGTCGAACCGGGGGTCGGTGTCGAAGTCGGTGGCCAGCCGCTGAGCCAGCGGCGTGAGCCGCTGTACCCCCTGCTGCCCGTCGTAGAACGCGGGGGTGCCGGTGATGACGAGATAGAGCCCAGGGAACCGGCCCTTGTCGATCTCGTCGATGAGTTGCCGAAGCGTGTTGAGGCTCCGCTCCCGGATGTCGCTGCGCATCCGCTGCAGCGTCTCGATCTCGTCGAGCACCACGAGCAGTCCGGGATGGCCGCAGTCGCGCAGCACGGTCAGCAGGCCCTGCAGGAAGCCGAGCGCGTTCCCCGAGTCCAGGTCTCCCTTGATGCCCGCGTAGCGGCGGACCGCCGCCGCCACGTTCGGCTCGCCGCCTACCCAGGCCAGCAACCCGTCCGCGGTGGCCTGGTCCCCGGCGAGCCTGGCCCGGCGGTAGAAGCGCAGCGCGGTGGCGAAGGAGGGTGCGGTCTGGGCCGCCTTTTCGAGCCGGGACTCGATCAGCTCGTCGACCGCCGAGACCATCGCCCGCCGGTCGTCCTTGGCGATCCCCGCCGCGGCGCTCGCGTCGTCCTCCAGGGTCAGCAGCCAGGTGTCGACGATCTCGCGCAGCGCGCTCGGCGGGCTGCTGGCCGTGGAGAGGCCGCTGATCAGGGCGCGGTAGACGGTTTCCAGCTTGTGCAGGGGGGTCTGGGTGTCCGAGATCTGGATCTCGCTGGTGGCCATCCTCATCCGCTTCGCCCGTTCGGCGAGCCAGCGAGCGAAGAAGGTCTTGCCCGAGCCGTACTCGCCACGGATCGCCTTGAAACCGGCGCGCCCACTCGTCGTGTGGGTGAGCTCCTCGTCGAGCACCTTCTCGAACCGCTCCATGCCGACCGCGAAGAGGTCGAGTCCGTTCTGCGGTACGGTGCCGCGCCCCAGGGCGTCGATGATCTGCCGCCGCCTCGCCCGGCTGACCTTACGTGTCATGGTTCGACCTCCTCGTCGAGAAACTGTTCCTTCAGAAGCCCCAGGTTCAGGTCGACGGCCTGGTCTCCGTCCTTGAGCGTGAGGACGTCGAGGCTGTCGAGGTTGAGCAGCCGCTTCGCCGTGACCATCAGCAGCCGGGTCCTGTCCACCGGCTCGCCGATCAGCGCCGCCACCTCCGTCACGGCGAGGTGGCCGCCCCGTGCCTCCAGTGCGTCGAGCAGCAGGGCCACCTGGCCGGCGGAGATACCGCCGGGGGAGACGGGCTGGCTGGCGAACGCGTCGGACGCGGTGACCCGTTCGCCGAGCGTCAGGGAACGACTCGGCGAGCTGACCGGGATGCTCTTCGTCGGGGGAGACGACGCGGCCTGCGGACCGGATCTCACCGAGGGCGGAGAGGCCGGTATGGACTTCCGGGGAGGGGTTGACGATGTGCCCTGGGACGTGGCTCTCATCGGCGGACGGGAGACCGGTACGGAGTTCCGAGGAGGGGTTGACGGCGTGCCCTGGGACGCGGCTCTCATCGGCGGACGGGAGACTGGTACGGAGCCCCGAGGGGGGTGTGACGACGGTCCCGTCGCGGTGCCGCTCGCCGATGAGCCGATCGGCTCGGGGAGCCGTCGGGGCTGAGGCCGGTTCACGGCAATCCACTTACGGCCGATGAGCGCCTGGAGCCATTCCTTCGCCATCGGGCGAGACCCATGGGGACGCTGTGCCCGTGCGAACAGCTCGGCGACCGCTTCCGCCGTCTGCGGCTTCAACCCGGGAAGCAGCGTCAATGTCTTTCCGGGGCGAACATGGGCGTCACGAGCCAGGATCCGGCCCACGAGCAGGGCGAGCTTGTAGCGGTCGGTGTCCAGGTCGGGGCCGGTGGACGGCTGGAGAGGATCGTCCCAGTCGGGGGTGTGCGCCTGCCGCAGCACGGGCTCACCACCGTGGCGGCGGAAGCCGTCGCAGTCGAGGACGAACAACCGGTACGGCAGGGCCGGCCGCCAGAGCAGGTTACGGAATGAGATGTCACCGAGCACGAATCCATGGCCGTGCAGCAGGTCGATCAGGCGGGTGGCGGCAAGCGCGATCTCGACGCGGCCAGTGATGTCCGGCTGGTGCAGGCTCTGCCATGTGTGGTTGGGCAGGAACAGCAGATACTGCACCTCGATCAGTTTGGACGCGCCGTTGATGGGCCCGAGGAACTCCCCGGGGGCCTCCCGCATCAGGAATCCGGTGACCCGGTCTCCGTCACAGACCCGAGCCATCGGCCACGCGCACTGGTCGAACAGCAGTCGCCGCTCCGAGTCGGGAAGGGCGTGGCCGAAATCCACCAGGTCGGTGAGGGCCGCGTCGTTCACCGTCCCGGCCTGCGGCATGTACTCCTTGTAGACGAGCGGGCCGGCGCCGACCACCCGGGTGACCACGCCCTGGCCCCCCTCACCCAGGGGCTCCTGCTCCAGGGAGAGCGAGGTACGCTGCCGGTCGCGTGGATGGGAGACGAAGGTCACGTCAGACCCTCCACACGCAGATCGCCGTACGGTCGTCGTCGTAGCTCTTCGCACGGAAACTGAACTGCCAGAAGAACTCCGGCAGTGAGGGCGGCTCCGCTCGGCTCCACCAGAGCGACAACCGGTCGCCGACCTCCTTGTTCTGCGTCATCGGTTTGGCGAGCCCGTCCGTGCAGAGCAGCAGCATGTCGCCTGGCTCCAGGTCGTGGACCACGACCTCGACCTGCCCGGTGCCACCGGGAAGCGCGTGGGTGGCCGAGGAACTGATCTCCTGGGTCTCCTCCTCGGGAAAGCAGGAGACCCAGGCGCCCTTGCGTAGCAGCATCGCCGCACTGTCACCGATCCGGATGAGGCGGACCCGTGTCATCGAGGTCTCCTCACCGTGGTCGATGACCGCGGCCAGGAACGTGGTGCTCAGCGAGTCCGCTGGAAACCCGCCCTTGTCAGCCCAGCCATAAAGATCGTCGGCGATGTTCTCGGCGAAGTACTCGGCCGCGGTCGCGATATCGGCGTGTTCGAGAAAATCGGTGAGGTTGCCGTAGGCGGCCTTGCACGCGGCGGCGGATCCGAGGTGCGACATCTCCTTGCTACCGAGCCCGTCGGCGACGCAGGCCAGCAGCCTCGACTCGTCGACCTTCCAGAATCCCATCGAGTCCTGGCGCGGTGTGCCGTAGTAGCGGTGCGCGTCCCCCCGGACGGAGGCGGCACGCATCACCAGCCCGGGTAGCGTGGCACCGTCCAGCACGCTGTCCGGCGGACTCTCCCGCACGGTCGAGGGCGGGCCGGGAAGTGAGCCCAGCATGGGTCTACGGCCGATGACCGGTGGTTCGGGGATTCCGAGAACCGGCTCGTCCGTCGGATTCTGCTGCAGCCATCGCATGTCGATGTTCCCCTGTTTTCTTTTCTGGCCGCGTTCAGACCGGATCCGCAGCCAGCACGGTGTAGCCCTTGATCTGGTCGGGAACGACCAGTTGGGCGCCGCCGGACGAGTTGGACGACGATGCGATCGCCGAGTGGACCACGGAGTTCAGCAGCTGCTTGGCGAACTCGCGGAGCGCGTGGGTGGGAGCGACATCGGGGTCGGCGATGAAGGCCCGGAAGGTCGTCACCTGCTGCAGGGTCGCGAGCTCGGCCTCGCCGAAGCCGAAGGCCAGGATGGTCGGGCGTGCGGAGAAACCGGGATCGGTAAGCCGCTGGTGCTCGGCGTGCCAGTCGTCCGTGGGCTGGCCGTCGGTGAGGAAGAACACCGTTGGGCGGAAGGGCACATGCCCGGCCTGCTTGAGCTCTCTGATGTCCTGCTCGATCGTGGTGCGGAGCCGCGAGAACGCCGCTCCGTAGTTGGTCACCCCCTGGGGGGAGAGCTGCGGGATCGACTGGAGCTCGTTGAGATCGGCGAGGGGAAGGAGCACGTTGGCGGTCGTGCTGAATCCGATGACACCGAGCCGGATCTTGTCGGCGACCACCGGATTGCTGGCGATCTCGCGGTAGATCTCGGGCAGCTCCCGGTTGATGGCGTCGAGCGGCGCGCCCTGCATCGAGTAGGACTCGTCGCAGACCAGGTAGAAGGGGAGTACCTGCTCACTCATCTGATGATCCTCAGTTCTTGGGAGTGGAAGAGCAGCCGTTCGTGACGAAGTAGATCTCCATGGAGATCGAACCGCTGGCGGCGGCGAGGTCGTGGAAGTTGCGGGTCGCGGCCGTTCCGAAGATCTTCGGGTAGGCCGTGCCGAGGGCGGTGTTGACGCGGGTGGCGAGCCGTACGCCCTCTCCGGCGCCCCCGGCGCCGAAGGTCAGCACCATGCCGGCCTGCCGGCCGGCCAGGTGCTTCCTGTAACGCAGGAGCTTCTTCTTCACCTGACCGGTCAGTACCTTGTCACCGGCACCCGGGCTGACCTGGAACGAGACCTTGACCGGCTTCGCCTGGACGCCGCCGACGCGGTTCGCGCAGGGGGACGCGCTCGGGGTAGGGCTCTCGGTGCCTGCGCCGGCCACCGGCGTGACCGGCACGGGAGGTGGCGCCTGGGCACCGAGCATGATGACGGTCAGACCGAGCAACAGGTCGGCGAAGAGCCACCCGACCAGCAGAACCGGAGCGGAGGTCCTTCGCCTGGCGGTCCTCTTTCGCTTGCCGGTCACCACAGCGTCTCCTGGCCGCGACTCATGGCGCCGGAGGCGGAGGAGGTGAGAAGGTCGGACACCTGGTCCACCGAGACGCACAACTCACTGATCGCGTCCTTCAGCCCGGCGAACTCACCTTCGGAGAGCTCCCGCACCTTCGCCGGCAGATCGGCCAGCACCTCGGCGATCGCGGCCGGGAGCCGGTCGAGGGTGGCGCGGGTCTGCTCCAGGAGGGAGATCGTCCTGCCCGAGGTGTCGGAGACCATCTCGATCCGGGAGGCGTGCGCGCCGGCGGTGTCCGCCCAGTCGCCGAGGGCTTCGCGGATCCCCGTGGCCGTGCCGGTGAAGGAGTCGACGACCTGCCCGCCGATGAGGTCGACGGCCTTCGCCGTCGAGGAGCCGACCGAGTCGATCGAGTCGGCCGCGCGGTCGACGGCGTAGCCGATGCTCGCCGTCGCGCCGACCAGCTCGCCGGTGCGGGTGTCCAGCATCGCCTGCAGGGACTTCATGGACCGGGTGAGCTCTTCGGTGAACTCGCGTCGCAGATCGACAGTGGTCCGCGAGATGGTGGTGGACAGCTGGTCCCCGACGCGGGTGACCGCCTGGTCGGTCGTGGACCCGAGGGTGTCGATTGTCTCGGAGGCCTGTTGCACGGCCGCGGTCATGTTCTTGTGGGCGACGCCGGTTTTCTTCACATGCTCGCTGAGGGTTCCGGTAGCGGTCCGTACCTCGGCCGCGCCACTGGTCAGTGTCTCGACGGTCTGCTGGGCGGCCCTCCACGTTCGGGACAGCGCGTCGACCAGCTCGGCCTGCGCCTTGTGCGTCGCCGCACCGGCGAGGTTGATCTCGTTCACCGTCTTGGTCAGTTCGGTCCCGAACCGGGCCGGGGAGGAGAGCCGGACCTGGCCGAGCAGCAGGCTCGTACGGGTCAACGCCCGGCGGAGACGAGCCCGGAGAAGTGCCAGGTCCTCCTCGGAGGTGTCCTCTCGCTGCTCCACGCGGTTCCTTATGCCGTTCTCGATGATGGTCCAGAGAATGAGAAAGGCGATGGCGCCGAGCGTGTAGAAAGCGATGTTGCCGAACTTCAGGGAGTCGGGCAGATGGCCGTCGAAGCCCTGCTGCCACATCTCCAGGAAGGGCCGCCGGGCGGCCTCGGGGTTGGCAAGGAGGGCGTCCTCGTAAGCATCCGTGGCCATCATCAGGCCGAACCAGGTGATGAGGAGCGGGACGAAGATGAGGAGTGAGCTAAGAATTATGCTCGCCCAGCGAAACGACCACCACCCCTTCGTCTCCGCCGGTTCGCTGCTCGGGATGATGCTGTCCTCGGGGGAGAAGGCGGCGAACAGGTCGACCTCGCACCAGCGTTCGGCCTCGTCGGAGTCGGTGATCGCGAGCGCGAGGTCACGCAACTCCTCCTGGCGAGTTGCTAGGCGAGGATCGGCGGCGAGTTCATGCAGTTCGGCGGCGAGCTCGTGGTCCATCACGGGCAACCACCACCCTCTCACTAATAAATACGGACATAAGTCAATAAACATGACGCGCTGCCCAATTTATGCATTTGCATGATTATTGCGGCATGCGACACTTGCGTTAGCGGACGCACCAGAAGGCGGCTGGGTTTACTGCCGTCGTGGGAACGATGCAAGATCGTCGGCTTATGCTGAATATTCCTTGCCCGTGACAGTCGCAGTCCGGTGTCCGACGGCGTTGCCGAATCCTCCTTCGTCGGGTATGTGGCGAGAGGAAGCGTCCGCTCGGTAGTCCGTGGGTGGGCGGGTGTCGTGTCACCCTGCCGCAGCCTAGGTCACTTTCGGCAAAATGTGAACCGAGCACACAGATGCTTATTCTTGTAGACACGAAACACATAAGTGACGTACAGTCCAGTCCCAGCCCTTGACGGAACGGTCCCGGGGCGATCGACTTTGCAGGTCCTTTACTCCCGTCCACCCCCCGGACGGCCACGCCCCCTCGTGATCACGGCATGGCACCCCGGGTGGGGAAGCGGCGGGAGCGCCGCCGACGAGGAGTTAACAGTGACGAGCGCGACCCCCCTGAGCGCGACCCTCCCGAAGGAGAAGCCGGCCATCGGAGCCCTGGTGGAGATCCGAGGGCAGCGCTGGGTGGTCAGCGAGGTCGACGCTGGCGAGCCCAGCACCCTGGTCGGCCTGCAGAGCGTCGAGGACGGCCGGTACGGCGACCGGCTCGACGTCGTCTGGGAGATCGAGCCCGGCCGCCGGGTGCTGCCCAGCGGCTCGCTGCCCGATGTGACCCCCGAGGGCTTTGACCCGCCCGAGCGCCTGGCCGCCTTTCTCGACGCGATCCGCTGGTCCGCGGTGGCCAGTGCCGACGTCAAGACGCTCCAGGCGCCGTTCCGCTCCGGTGTCGCCAT
This sequence comes from Streptosporangium sp. NPDC002544, assembly GCF_040295965.1. NCBI lineage: Bacteria > Bacillati > Actinomycetota > Actinomycetes > Streptosporangiales > Streptosporangiaceae > Streptosporangium > Streptosporangium sp. NPDC002544. Next base: position 295,581 of record NZ_JBEOWJ010000002.1, read on the forward strand.
CGAGAACTACCAGCTGGAGCCGGTGGCCCGCGCCTTGGACGCGCCCCGGGTCAACCTGCTGCTCGCCGACGACGTCGGCCTCGGCAAGACCATTGAGGCCGGGCTCGTCGCCCAGGAACTGCTGCTCCGCAACCGCGCCCGTAGCGTCATGATCGTCTGCCCGGCGGGGCTGACCCTCAAGTGGCGCGACGAGATGGCGGAGAAGTTCGGCCTGGACTTCACCATCGTCGACACCGAGCGCTGTGCGGTGGTACGCCGCACCCACGGCAGCGCCGCCAACCCGTTCAAGGTCTACCCGCTGACCATCGTCAGCCTGCCCTGGCTACGCGGCCCCAAGGCGCAGCGCCTGCTGAACGAGGTGCTCGACTCCTCGGGACTGGAGCGCCGCTTCGACCTGCTCATCCTGGACGAGGCACACCACGTCGCCCCGGCCGCCCCCAAGCAGGTCTACGCGGTCGACTCCCAGCAGACCAAGCTGATCCGCCACCTCGCCCCGCACTTCACCCACCGGCTCTTCCTCTCGGCCACCCCGCACAACGGCTACCAGGCGAGCTTCACCGCGCTGCTGGAGATCCTCGACGACCAGCGCTTCGCCCGGGGCGTCGACCCCGACCAGGCCGCGGTCAAGGAGACGGTGGTACGCCGCCTCAAGCGGCACATCGTCAACGGCGACGGCAGCAAGCGCTTCCTGGAGCGCGCCGCGCAGGCCATCCCGGTGCACTACCCGGAGGACGAGCGCGAGGCCCACGAACTGCTCAAGGTGTTCGCGGAACTCCGCCGGTCGCGGCTCAACCGGAGCCGGAAGGGCCGCAAGGCCGCCGACCTGGTGACGCTGCTGCTCAAGAAGCGGCTCTTCTCCAGCCCGGCGGCCTTCGCCCACACCGTCGGCGTCTACCTCAGCACCGTCACCACCCGGCCGGTCGAGACGGACGATGACGATGACGCCCCCGAGTGGGTGCAGGACTTCTGGGAGGAGACGGCCGTCCTCGACGACGAGCCGCTGGCCGAGGCCGAGGACGACGCCATCGGCATGGCCGCGCCGCTCCAGGGCGCCGCCACCGAGGCCGAGGTCGAGCTGCTCAACCGGATGCGTACCTGGGCGCTCGACTACGCCGCCGCCCCCGACGCCAAGGCCCGCGAGCTGATCACCTACCTCAAGGCGGTCTGCCGCCCGGACCGGCACTGGACCAACGAGCGGGTCGTCGTCTTCACCGAGTACCGCGACACCCAGCGGTGGCTGACCGAGCTGCTCCGCCAGGAGGACCTGGCCGGGGACCGGCTCGCCATCCTGCACGGCGGGATCGCCGCCGACGAGCGCGAGCAGCTCCGGGTCGCCTTCCAGACCGACCCGGCCGAGCACCCGGTACGGATCCTGCTGGCCACCGACGCCGCCAGCGAGGGCATCGACCTGCAGAACCACTGCCACCGGCTGATCAACTACGACATCCCGTTCAACCCCAACAAGCTGGAGCAGCGGATCGGCCGGGTCGACCGGTGGGGCCAGAAGCACAACCCCGACATTCGCCACTTCGTCGGCACCGGCTGGGAGCGGGCCGTCGACTCCTTCGAGGCCGACCTGGAGTTCCTCTCCCGGGTCGCGCAGAAGGTCGCCCGGATGGAGGAGGACCTCGGCTCGGTCAACGCGGTGCTGGCCGACGCCGTACAGAAGCGGATGCTGGGCGGCATCCCCGACTACGACGTGGAACAGGCACCGCAGTCGCAGACCGTGCAGGCCGAGACCGACGTCGGCGAGCAGGTGCGCAGGCTCCGCGCCAATATCGACGACACGAAACGCGAGCTGGACCTCAACCCGGTCAAGGTGAAACGGGTGGTCGACACCGCGCTCGGCCTGGCCCGCCAGCAGCCGCTCCGTAGGCACGTCGACGACAAGCACCTCGCCGAGGGGCTGTACGACGTGCCGCCGCTCACCGGCTCCTGGGAACGCGCCACCGCCGGGCTCGCCGAGAAACTCCGCAGGAAGGACGAGGTGCCCAGGCAGCGCCCGGTCACCTTCGACGAGCAGGCCACCTTCGATCCGCAGGGCCGGGTACGTGACGACGTGGTCCTCGCCCACCTGAACCACCCACTCGTCGCGATGTCCACCCGGCTGCTCCGCGCCGCCGTCTCCAACCCGGAGATCGACCTGCACCGGGTGACCGCAGTGGTCAGCGACGACCCCGCGCTGGAGACCACGCTGGTCGGCGCCTTCTTCCGGTTCGTGCTGGTCGGCGGCGACGGTGTCCGGCTGCACGAGGAGGTGCTGCACGCCGGAGGCTGGATCCCGGAGAGCGGCCGGTTCCGGCGGCTGGACAGCGTGACCGCGCTCGGCACCCTCCTGGGCCGGGCCCTCGCCGATGGCACCCCCGCCTCCGCCCCGGTACGGCACCGGGTGGCCGCGCTCTGGCCGAAGGTCGGCGAGGCCGTCCTGCAGTCGATCGACTGGCGGGTCAACGGCAAGGACCAGAAACGCGACCAGCTGGAGCGCAAGCTCGTCCAGCGGATGGAGGCCGAGCAGGCCCGGCTGACCGCCAACCTGGCCCGCTTCGAGGGCACGCTCCGCGCCAAGCTCGCCGAGAACAGCGACGAGGACGCACTGTTCAGCCGGATCGAGGCGAGCCGGAACAAGGAAGAGCTCGACCAGTACCGCAGAGACCGCAGATCCTGGGAGGACCGCTTGTCCCGCCTTGCCGAGGAGCGCGACCGCGAGCTCGCCACCATCGCGGCCCGCTACCGCGACCCGCAGCCGCACCGGTTCCCGGTGGCCGTGGTCTTCGTCGTGCCGAAGCGGGAGGCCACCCGATGAGCCGGGGCAGGACGTTCGGCCGGGAGCGGGACGCGGTACGCCAGCACCAGGAGTGGCTGAGTCTTGTCGAGGTGTCGGGCCCGTTCCTCAGCGTGCCGGTGCTCCGCTCGGCCTGGCCGGAGCTCGACTCGCTGAACAGGACGGAGCTCGACCGGCTCCGTCTCGCGCACGCCACCTGGCTGGCCGGCCGCGACTCCAGGGACCGGGCCGCCGTTCGCCGGGCCTGGATCGGCTACGTGCTGCGCGAGCTGCTCGGCTGGGGCGACGCCGTGCGGATCGGCGGCATCGACGAGCTGACCGTCCAGGTCCCCGAGCACGACACCACCCTCACCCCGCACTTCGCGCTGACCGTCCCGGGCGCCGAGTCCGGCCCTGCACCGGATTCGGCCGCGATCGGCGGTACGCCGCGCCTGATCGCGGCCGGGGACGTACGGCTGCTCGGCATGATCAGCAACGACCACCCGATGGTCCGGATGCGCACCTCCAGCTGGGCCGCCACCCCCGTCGACCGGATGGCCCAGCTCTGCCGCCACCATGGCGTCGAGCTTGGCCTGGTCACCGATGGACGCTGGTGGACCCTGGTCTGGGCGCCGAAGGGCGGCGTCACCACCACCGCCGTCTTCGACGCGATCCCCTGGCCGGAGGCCGCCGAGCGCGACGTGCTCCGCGCCTTCGTCTCACTGCTCAACCTCGACCGCTTCTTCTCCGTACCCCAGGCGGAGCGGCTCCCCGCGCTGCTGGTCGCCAGCCTGGACAACCAGGAGGAGATCACCGAGGCCCTCGGCGTCCAGGTCCGTCAGGCCGTCGAGCTGCTGGTCACTGCGATCGGCCGGGCGGGCGTCGGTGACGAGGTCAAGGCGCACGAGGTCTACCGGGGCTCGGTGAGCGTGATGATGCGGCTCGTCTTCCTGCTCTTCGCCGAGGAACGCGGCCTGCTCCCCGCCGACAACGAGGTCTACGCCACCGCCTACTCGGCGAGCCGGCTCTGCGCCGAGCTGGAGCAGCGCGCCATCGAGGGCAGCGAGACCGAGCTGGAGAACACCAACGGCGCCTGGCACCGGCTGCTCGCCGTCTTCGAGGCCGTCTACCGGGGCGTCGACCACCCCCGGCTGACCATGCACCCGCACGACGGCTCGCTGTTCGACCCGGACGCCTTCTCCTGGCTGCCGCTGAGCATCGACGACCGGGCCGTACTGCACATGCTCAAGGCCGTGCAGTACGTCGAGGTCGGTACCGGCAAGAACCGCGAGCGCCGCAGGCTCAGCTTCCGCTCGCTGGACGTTGAGCAGATCGGCTACGTCTACGAGGGCCTACTCTCCTTCGAGGGCTTCCGCGCGGCGGACACCGTCGTCGGGCTGGTCGGCAAGCCGGGCAAGGAGGCCGAGGTGGAGCTCGGCGAGCTCGAAGCCCTGGCCGCCGACTTCGGTGGTACGACGGGCGAGGGCTTCGCCGCCAAGCTCGCCGAGCTGTACCGGGACTCCGGGCTTGGCACGGCGGGCGCCGTCGCCCGAAAACTGACCCCCTTGGACGCGGCCGGTGAACTGGAGGCGACCCGGAGACTGCTCGCGGCCACCGACGGCGACGCCGAGCTGGCCCGGCGGCTGCTGCCGTTCGCCGGGATCATCCGCGACGACCTGCGTGGCCTGCCGCTGGTCATCCTGCCCGGCACGCTGTACGTCACCGAGTCGGCACTGCGGAAGAACACCGGCACCCATTACACCCCGCGCAAGCTCGCCGAGCAGGTCGTGGAGGGGGCACTGGAGCCGCTGATCTACACCGTCGGCCCACTCCAGACCGCCGACCGGAACGAGTGGAAGCCGAAGACGGCCAAGGAGATCCTGCGGCTCAAGGTGGCCGACATCGCGGTGGGCTCGGCGGCCTTCCTGGTCGCCGCGGCCCGCTACCTCGGTGACGCCCTGGTCGAGGCCTGGTCCCGGGAGGGCGACGAGCGCGCGGTCACCTATCTTGAGGGCCTGACCGGCGACCGGGTACGCACCGTCGACGCCGAGGCCGACCCGCTGGTCATCGAGGCGCGTCGCCAGATCATCGAACACTGCCTGTACGGCGCGGACATCAACCCGATGGCCGTGGAGATGGCCAAGCTGTCGCTCTGGCTGGTCTCGATGGACCCGGCCCGGCCGTTCACCTTCGTGGACGACCGGCTGGTAGCCGGGGACTCGTTGCTGGGCATCACCTCGATCGAGCAGCTTGAGGTCATGCACATGGACCCGGCGAAGGGCCGGAAGATCCACCAGGACCTGTTCGGCTGGACGGACGGGGTGCGCGCACAGGTCGCCGAGCTGGCCGAGAGCCGGCGGAGGATCGCGGAGATCGAGCTGGGGGACGACCCACTGGCCGGGCTGGCCAGCAAACGGGCACGACTGGGGGAGATAGAGGCCGCTTCGGCGCAGTTGCGGTTGTTCGCGGACCTGACGGTGGGGGCGGCGCTGGCGCGGGAGATCTATGACGTCAACAGCCCGGACCGGGACCTGGACAGCGACCACGGCCGACACGGCTCGACCGAGAAGAGCCGGAGGATAAGCGCCGACGTCGCCTCGCTCCGGGCCGCCGAGTTGGCCGACGCGGTGAGCCGGAGAGCGGAGCGGGCCGAGCTGGTCGCCCGTGAACAGCGCCGCAGATGGCTGGCCACCGACCAGGTTGACGGCTCCTTCGACCGTCATCCGATCCACTGGCCGTTGGCCTTTCCCGAGGTCTTCACGAGTCATATCGTCGAGATTCTCGAAAACGGGAAAGCCCTGACTCGGCCGAAGCCGGATGGTCCCGGCTTTGACGCGATCATCGGAAACCCGCCTTTCCTGGGTGGTCAGAAGCTCACCGGGACGATGGGGGTCGCCTACCGGGAGTACCTGGTCGAGGCGATAGGCCGTGGAGCCCGGGGGAGCGCCGACCTGGTCGCCTATTTCCTGCTCCGGGCTCATGACCTGCTGAACAGGGGCGGGCAGGCCGGGCTTATCGCGACCAACACGCTGGCCCAGGGGGACACCCGTGAGGTAGGGCTCGACCAGCTCGTACAGGGCGGTGTGGCCATCCGCCAGGCGGTGAAGAGCAAGCCGTGGCCGTCGAGGAGCGCGGTGCTTGAGTACTGCGCGGTGTGGAGCAGTCGGGTTCAGCCCGGTGCCGGTGCCAAACGTTTCGCGGACGGCGTTGAGGTTCCGGCGATCACACCTTCGCTTGATCCCATGTCCCGGGTGACGGGCAATCCTCGACGGCTGCTGGCGAACACGGGGAGGTCGTTCCAGGGCTCGAACATTCTTGGCCTTGGTTTCACGATGGAACCGGACGCCGCGCGGGCGATGATCGAGAGGGACCCCCGCAACAGAGAGGTTCTCTTCCCATATCTCAACGGACAGGATCTGAACTCCCGCCCGGACGCCTCCGGCAGTCGCTGGGTCATCAATTTCCAGGACTGGAGTGAGGGTGCGGCCAAAATGTACGCGGAACCGTACGCCCAGGTTTTGGAGAAGGTGAAACCCGAGCGCGACGCGAACAAATACAGCAAGACGGCACGCGATCGATGGTGGCTGTTTGAGCGTGCACGGCCAGAACTTTATGGTGCTATCGCTGGGCTGCGGCAGGTGGTCGTGATCACGTTGGTGAGCAAGGTCGTGATGCCGGTGATGGTGCCGACCGGGCAGGTGTTTTCACACATGCTTGGTGTCTTCGCGACCGATGACACGGCGATGCTGGCGCTGCTGTCGAGCGCACCACATTACTGGTGGGCACGGGCGCGTGCGTCGTCGATGAAAGCGGATCTCCGCTACACGCCCTCAGATGTCTTTGAGACGCTGCCCCTCCCAGAGCTGACCGAGGTGATGAGGGATCTCGGCAACCGGCTCGACACCTTCCGGCGGGATCTCATGCTCTCCCGAAACGCCGGGCTGACCGCGACCTACAACCTCGTCAACGATCCCAAATGTGAAGACGAGGACATCGCCGAGCTTCGTGGTATCCACGAAGCCATCGACAAGGCGGTCTGCCGGGCCTATGGCTGGGACGACCTGATCCCCCAGCTCGACCACGGTCACCACAGCGTGGGCCGGGAGATCCGCTACACGGTCGGTCCCGGCGTGCAGCGGGAGCTGGTGGACCGGCTGCTGGAGCTCAACCATGCCCGCTACGCCGAAGAGGTCGCCCAGGGCCTGCACGACAAGGGCGCTAAGAAGAGCACCCGGAGCAAACCCAAGCCCAAGGCGAACACCGACCAGGAAGACCTGTTCTGACCGGGGCAAGGCGAGAGGACCTCGGCGCTCCCCTCGGAGGGCGGGCGCTTGACCTCCGGGCTTCCAAATATGGCTTAAAGTGCTTGCCTGATCACCGTTGGCGAGGCAAGCTGGGGAGTGCCACGCCCCCGGTGGGCGTTGGAAGTGAGGCCGGGACCACCGATGGAATCGGGTGCCCGGCCTTCGCGCCTTTTATGGCTCAACATGCTTGCCTGGTCATTCTTGGCGAGACGGGCTGTGCCGCACTCTCTGGGGTGCGGAAGTGAGGCCGGGCCTCCCGATGGAATCGGGCGTCCGGTCTTCGCGCTGTCCGGCCCCGAGTCGACGGCCGCGCGGGTACGCCTATTACTCCAAGCGAGTGGACGGGCATGGAAACGGGCCTGTTCGCCGACCTCGACCACGCCATCGGACACGCGCCGTTGGTCGAAGGTCCCGCCCACTGGGCGGGACCTCGCTTTTTGCGGCAGGCCGGCGGTCTCGGATCTTCTCCTCGCGGGACTCGGTCCTGTCGGTTTTGGAGTTCTTCGGGGTGGTCAGGGGAGGGGGGCGAAGTCGCCGTTTTTGATGCCGTTGATGAAGGTGGTCCACTCGGTGCGGTGGAAGATGAGGGTTCCGCCGTCGCGGTTTTTGGTATCGCGGACGGCGACGTCGTTGCCGACGAACGCCATCTCGACGCAGCTCGGGCCGTCGCCGCTGAGGCTGCTCTTGCGCCAGCGTGCACTGGATAGATCTGGCTGCATCTCGGTTCCTTCCGCTAGTGATCTCTGTGTAGAGACGTGAGTAGCGCGGCCGTATCGGCAGGACTGAGCGCTATCGCGCGGAGATACTCACACATCTGGTTATACCTCCGGATATCCGCTTCTTTCTCAAGAAAAAGGTCGCCAGCCATGCTGTCGATGTGGATCACGTCGGGGTCGTCTGGGCCGAACTTCAGGACGATGAAGCTGCCGGGCATTCCCGGATGGGCGCCGGCAGAGAACGGGATGACCTGGACGGTGATGTGTGGGCGCTGGGCTTGCTGGATGAGGTGTGCGAGCTGATCGCGCATGACCGCGTCGCTGCCGACCTTCCGGCACAGAGCGGCTTGGTCCAGGATCGCCCACAGGCGGAGCGGTTTGTCGCCCTCCAAGAGAAGTTGCCGCTGCATCCGTGCGGTAACGCGGTTCTCGTTTTCGTCATCGGGGGCGGTTGGCCGTACACCGCGGATCACCGCTCGCGCATAGTCCTCGGTCTGGAGCAGGCCAGGGACGAACAGCGACTCGTAGTTGATGGCCTGCCGAGCCTCGGCCTCCAGACCGATGTAGGCACTGTACTGGCCGAGAAGGTTTGCTTCGAGGTCGTTCAGCCAGCCGCGCTGCTTTGCCTCCTTCTGCAAGGACAGCAGGTCGGCGTGGGTGTCGCCGGTGACGCCGTAGATATCGAGTAAGGCTATGAGTGTCCTGAGTTGTGGCTTGGCCTGGGCGGTCTCGATTCGGTAGAGCGTGACGATGTTGACTTTGGTTTTCTCCGCGACATCCTCCTGAGAGAGCCCTGCGGCTTGACGGAGGCGGCGTAGCTCAGATGCCAGGCGGCGCAATCGCACCGTAGGGGGTTGGCGTTTGCTGGATGGCGTGGACGCGTTTCCGCCCATTCCTTACCTCTCTCACTTTTAGGGCGTATCTGGATCATGTATGAGATACAAATGTAGCCCTTGCGTTCACCCAGTGTGATGACTCATGCTCTGAGAGTTAGCTTTCCAGGCGGGTTCCCCGCTGGAAGGCGAAACGCATGATTTCCCTAGACGGCCGGGCGGACAATCTTTCCTCCCGAGGCGGCCCACCCTGTATCGGGTGTCCGTCCGGCCTCGGCGGTACGACCGGCGATACATCTGCGACGCTCCCCGGCCGTACTCCCGTAGGACCGGCACCGTGCCCCCGTCCCCCGTGGGGGAGAGCGGCGTCCCCGGCTGCGAACGGTGCCGGTCCTATGCCCGACATACCGACCAGGAGCGGGTGAAATGACCGGTGCCATCAGCAGCACGCAGTACCTCAAACTCTCCGTCTTCCCGACCTCGCCCTACTACGCCCGGGTCCACGTCCGGCGCGTACTGGAGAGCTGGCACCGGGATGACCTGATCGAGACCGCCCAGCTCATCGCCTCCGAGCTGGTCTCCAACGCGATCACCGCGCACGCCGCGTGCCCTGACGCCGCCAAGGCGATCCCGTACGCCGACCCGGACCAGATCTGGATGGACCTCTACCGGATGGGCGAGACCGTCGTACTCCGCGTCTGGGACGCCAGCCCGCTCACCCCGGTCGTCCGCGACCCCGACCCTGACGACGAGAACGGCCGCGGCCTCCACCTCGTCGACCTCCTCGCCACCGACTGGGGCTACTACCGCCCCACCCCTGGCGGCAAGATCGTCTGGTGCACCCTGGCACCCCCACCACCGCCCGGGGAGCGGATTGAGTGATCGTCGCACTCCCATCAAATAACGAAATGTAATCATGCCAACTCGGAAGGTTAGGAATCATGGGGTGTCGTGCCCCCTGTGCTTGCCGACCGCGTTGGCTACGTTGATGAGTCGATCCATGATCGGCCCGGTCTGTATCTTCTGGCGGTGGTGCTTGCCAAGCCTGATGCCTCCGCGCAGGTGGGTCGTGAACTCTCGGCGCTGATTCCGGCGGTACGCCGGGTGCACTGGCATGCCGAGGATGATCTGACCCGTACCGGTCTGGTGAAGACCGTCTCGACGATGCCGGTAAGCGCGAGGGTTTACGCCTGCATGTTCGACGCTCCCGGCCGCAAAGAGGCGACGCGTGCCAGGGGGCTCAGGTGGATGGCTACGGAGCTGGACGCCGGAGTCCGTCACCTGATTCTCGACCGCCGCCAAGAGGCGCAGAACGCGGTGGACAGGCGAGTTCTTGGCGGACTGGCAGGGCGACCGCCCCGATTCACCCTGGAGCATCGGAGTTCGGCCGACGAACCGCTGCTCTGGCTGGCGGACATCGTGGTGGGAGCGGCGGCAGCCCAGGTATTGGGCCGCACTTCCGTCTACGTGGAGATGCTGGGAGAGGTGCCGAGGTCGGTGAGTGTCGACAGGCCCGAAGGGGGTGATTAAAACGCGATGGCCGGGTGCCCGTCATGCGGCGGGAAGCCCGGCCTCACTTCGCGGTTCGTACCCGACCGCGCACTACTCATCGTAGTTGCGTCGTCGCTCCCGTCAATCGCTATCGGTGATCGAGTCCATGATGAAGGCCGGCGAGGTGGCTGCGTCGCTGGCTGAGGCCACTGACGCCGACCCTGCTGGAAAGATCGTCCGGTCCACCCTGACAGCCTCATCGTCGTCTCCCGAGGGGCAGGCCGGGTGAGCATCACCATGGTCCCGGCCTCCGCTCGGACACCGGGTCCCGAGGCCGGGTCCGCTGATCGTCAAAGAATTCCGTCTCTAGCCGGCCTCGCGTTCGGCCGCCTGGAGCCGCTGCCACTTCGCCATCGACTGCTTGATCTCCTCGCGTAGGAACGCGAAGAACCGGCGGGTCTCGTCCAGCCGCTGCCCGGCGAGGGAGTCGAGACCCAAGAGCGCGGTGCCCTCGTCGGCGCCGGCCTGCACCCGGACCAGCATCGGGTCGGACTGGCTGACGAAGTGACTCCAGGTGTGCTCGTGTATCCGGCAAAAGTCGTGCCGGGTACCGGGTTCGCGGCCGCGTTCGACCAGCCGTACCTGCACCAGGTATTTGACCGCCCCCGAGATAGCCGACGCGCCGACGCCCAGTTGCTCGGCGAGCTCGGCGGCCGACAGCTTGCCGGAGTCGGTAACCAGCAGCGCGGCGTACACGCGCGCGGCCATCCGGGGCATGCCGGCTTCGACCATGATCTGCGCGAAGCGTTCCCGGAAATCGGCGATGGCACCCTCGTTCGCTCGCGTCATCAAAGCTCCCTTAATCGTCGCGGACTCGCCAGTTTAAGATGATTCACAAACTTCACGAAATTCGTGAAATATGAGTAGTATCGTAGCTGTCATGAAGGACAGCGAACTCGTCGGAGTGCAGAAGACCCTCAGCCCCGTCCTCAGGGCCAAAGCACTGGACAACCGGCTGCCGGACCCGATCCTCGGCGACGAATACGCCGAACAGGCGATGCGCCGCCTCGATCCTGACTACGACAAACGCAGATTCGGCACCAGCCAGCTGGGCCTCGCCGCCGTGGTGCGCGCCAAGGCCCATGACGACTGGGCCCGAAGCTTCCTCGCCGATCACTCCGACGCGGTGGTGCTGCACCTGGGCTGCGGCCTCGACGCCCGGGTGTACCGGATCGACCCGCCCGCCACTGTCGACTGGTACGACTTGGACTACCCCTCCGTCATCGAACTACGGCAACAATTCCTGCCGCCGCGCGAGCACTACACCCTGATCGACTCCAGCGTCACCGACCTGGCCTGGCTGGAACGCGTCCCTCACGGCAGGCCGGTGCTGGTGATCGCCGAGGGACTGGTGCCCTACCTGACCGAGACTGACGTCAAGCGGCTGCTGACCAGCGTCGTCGATTCCTTCCCCGCCGGCCAAATACAGTTCGACACGGTGTCGGTCTGGGCGTGGCGCACCTCGAAATGGGACCCCACACTGCGCAAATACGGCACCCGGTTCCACTGCGGCTTCAACGACCCGGCCGCGCCGGCCGATTGGCACCCGCGGCTCGAATACGTCGACGAGGCGCCGATGAACGACTCACCGGTGCTGATGGCCAAGGCACCCGCGAACGTGCGCCGCATGTACCGCCTCATGAACCTACTGCCGGGCATGAAACGGTCCACCCGCATCGTGCGGTTCCGGTTCTAACGCGCCGACGGCCAGTGCAGGCTGGACAGCAGCGAGGTGAACGCGGGGATCTCGCTACTTCTGGTCGCGATCTGACACTGGTCGTCGTTGCGTGCGGTTGCGTCTCACCAGCTGAGAACGCTTTGACCCTGGACCAGAACAGCGCACGGCAGGGTTTCCTACCTCGCCGTGAGTCAGCAGCGCTTGTTCTGTGCTCGTTCGTACCGTCAGTAGTCGACATCGCCCGGGTCGCGCCTTTGTGAAGTTGTGTCCCCCCTCCATCGAATTGATTTTCGATGGAGTATCGGGTGTGTTCCGGTCTGTATGGAGGCGTTGTCCGAGTGCTCGCCAAGGATGGAGACACCGCATACTCAACCAGCGTTGTCGGCACACTCAACCGGGACATTGAATATGTAACCGGGGCAAAATTTGGCGATCGGCGATTCCGTTGAGTGGAAGATCCTGGTGCGAATAGCCGTAATGATACGTTAGGGTTGCGTTTAAATGCGCCACGCGAACTTTGTCTTTACTATTGACCTCTCGTGATTGCTATGTTATTTTATGTTCAATTTGCATATAGCTGCCACGGGAGTGGCGAGAAGAGGAGTGGTCGTGAAACTGACCATGCTCTGCAAAGATTCTAATTCCGGAGGGCAGGGTTGCCCAAGCGTCTACCTGGCGGACAGCGGCGAGATGGTCGTGCAGGGTGTTCAGGTGGACGAGGCAACAATGGGGGAGTTGGCGAACCTGCTGCCCGGTGAGACCGCTGTACGAATCGACCCCGAAGTCATCCTCGGTGCGATTCGGCGCTACCAGGCCGACCGGTGACGGCGGACTCGTGTCGGCCACAAAATTTCTATCACTGAGCGATCCCCGATTCAATAGCCTTTTTGTTGAATTTCGCCACACTGCCTATCGCCTGGAAACCCTGCAGACCTATGACGTCTCGTACGAGCAGGAGGCGTTCGATCGCTTTCTCGTCGGCGGGCCGCGTGGCCGGTTCTCGGGAATCGAAGACTGGGTTGACATGGTCAGGGCAGGGGTCGAGGAAGGAAAGCGATTCCATCGCGTTCATGTGTTGATGGAACCGCTGTCGGATTACATTCGCTTCGAATGCGCGTGGTCCTATCGGTATACGGTCGCGGCCGGCGAGGACGTCAGGGTAATCCCGGTCGATGAGCATGAATGGCCGGAGGGCCTGCCCAGAGTCGACTACTGGCTCTTCGACTCCGTCCGGCTGCTAATCATGAACTACACCCCGGAGGGGACCTTTCTCTCCGCTGAGTTGGTCGATGATCCACGAAGGATCGTGGAGGCGAACTACTGGCGTGACCAGGCCGTCGGGCTGTCCGTTCCGTTCTTGGAATATGCGGCAGGTTACGACGACCTGATGCTCGGGCGACGGAAATGTGAGTGCTCTCGACCGGGATGATTTTTCCTTCACTCCACGGGCGGCGCACACCGTATGCCGGAGATCCGTGGCTGGTCGTCTTCGGACAGTGGGAGTCGGGTTGAAGGACGGGCAGGCGCCAGGCACCACGCACAACGAGATCAGCGGTGAGTCGGGGGCGGCAGTACAGGCGGGGACCGTACACGGTGGCATCCATGTTGGTCCGGCGGTGCGGGGGATATTCCCCGGGCCTCGCCAACTGCCCATGGATGTCACCCAGTTCGTCAACCGAGAAGAACAGATGGCCAGGTTGGACGCCCTCCTGCCATGCGACTCACCGGAGAACGGCCGGCGGGCGGGCGCGTCGGCCGTCATCTCGGCGATCGCGGGGACACCGGGGATCGGTAAGACCGCCCTGGCGGTCCACTGGGCCCACCGCGTGCGCCACCACTACCCGGACGGAGACCTCTACATCAACATGAGGGGATACGGTCCGGGTCCCGCGGTGAGCGTCGGCCAGGCCCTCGACTCCTTTCTGCGTGCGCTGAACGTCACTCCGGACCGGATCCCCGCGGACTCCGAGGAGCGGGCGGCGACATACCGCTCCGTGTTGAACGGCAAGCGTGTTCTGGTGGTCATCGACAACGCGTTGTCCGTCGAGCAGGTGAGGAATCTCCTGCCCGGCTCTCCGACGTGTACAACACTCGTGACCAGTCGCAACACGCTACAAGGACTTGTTGTTCGAGAGGGTGCGGTACGTATGGTCATAGATGCTCTCTCGCCGGCTGAATCGCTGGAACTGCTCAGGAACATAGTGGGAGCAGAACGGATAGATGCGGAGCGGGGTGCCGCGGAGAAGCTGGCAGCACAGTGCGCCTATCTTCCATTGGCGTTGCGCATAATAGCCGAACGCATAACAAGTCATCCATACACCAGTATGTCGGAATTCGCGATGGAACTCGCGGACGAGCACGCCAGGCTAGACGCACTGGGGATCGAGGATGACGAGCTAAGTGATGTGCGGGCAGTGTTCTCGTGGTCGTACAAGGCGCTCAATCCGGACCTGGCGCGAATGTTCAGATTCCTTGGCCTGCACCCGGGTTCCGAATTCAGCGTTGCGGCCGCAGCAGCCCTGATCGGAGCGGATCAGAGGACCACGCGACGGCTGATAGACGCGCTTACGAGCAGTAACCTGGTGCAACTTGTGGCGCCGGAAAGGTATCTTCTGCATGATCTGTTACGGGTTTACGCCGTTGAGCGGGTGAATGCTGAAGAGACCGTTTCGGTGCGTATCGCAGCCATAAGAAGATGTCTTCTCTGGTATCTCGTGAGTGTCTACAACGGGCACAGGGTCATTCTGCCGGGATTTCACAGCGTTCCCATCGATATTGACGGCGTGCCGATCACCCATCTCCTGTTCGATGACGTCGACAGAGCCATGCAGTGGTTCGAGCGGGAGAGAGGTAACCTGCTCGACGCCCTGGCTATGGCCATGAAGACCGAACAGTTCGATATAGCGTGGAGATTTCCGGCAGTGATGTACGGCTTCTTCGAGCTCCGTTCGTACTGGTCGGACTGGCGTGAGATCCACACTGTCGGGGTGGAGGCCGCCAGGTCGATCGGTGACCGATATGGAGAGGCCTGTAACTATTTGGGGCTTGGTGATGCGAACTGGTTGCTCCGACGCCTCGATGAAGCACTCGTGTGCTACCAGAACAGCGCTGAGGCAGGACGTGAGGTGGGAGACGGCTGGGTTGAGGGCTTCTCACTGCGGCAGATAGGGGCCGTTCTCCAGGAGACCCGGCAACTGGACCGGGCGATAGAGGTGACCCAGGAGGCGATCAACGTTTTTCAGGCGATCGGGGAGAAAAGAGGGGAGGGGATGGCCTGGCTCAGCCTTGGAAAATGTTACGGGTCACTCGGAATGCATACCGAAGCGGCCGACTACTGTCGTGTGGCGCTCGGTCTGTTCACAGAGATCGAGGACGGATGGAGCCTCGCCTGGGGCAGGTGTGCTTTCGGGCTGGCCCTGAAGGAGTCGGGCTCGTACGAGGAGTCGCGGGACAGTTATCAGCTCGCGCTGGCAACGTTCGGCACCTTCGAGGACAGGCTCAACGAGTCACGGGCCCTGATCGGTATCGGAGAGGCGTACCAGGGCATGGGGCAGCGGGGAGAGGCCCGAGCTTATTTCAGAAGAGCGGCTGCACTCCTGGAGAATCTGGGCGATTCGGATGCCGCTGACCTCTGGGCGAGGATCGGCCCGCTGAACGACTCCGGCTCATGACAGGGCCGGCTGTCTCCCTCCGCGCCGGCGGCAGAGAACTGGCTGTTTCCTGTCACGCCTCCATCCGAAGGCTGCATGATGAGATCTTCCTCCGGCCACCCTTCGTCTTCGGGGAGCGGGCGTCGCAGGAGCACGAGGACATGCTGACCATGATCCGGGAAGACCTCACCTTCGGGATCTCCATCGCGCTGTCCGGTGCGGATGTCGTGGGTTTCACATACGGACATCGTCTGCCGACAGATCACCGGTGGTGGGAGAGCTTCACGACTCCGGTGCCCTTCGAGGTCACACAGGAGTGGGACGGGCGGACCTTCGCGCTGATCGACATCGGGGTGAGCGAACGGTGGCGGGGGAGAGGCGTCGGCCGTCGCCTGGTCGACTCGCTGCTCGGCCCCAGACAGGAATCCCGCGCGGTGCTTTCGGTGCAGCCGGACGCGACCCAGGCGCACGCTTTCTATGCGGCTTCGGGCTGGCAGCTGATCGGCAGAAAAGGCCCGATACCAGGGGTTGTGCCGCCGTTCTGGGATATCTACCGCCTTGATCTGGCGACCGACTAAGCTTGTCCGGTTTCTCCGCCGGTTGTATAGCTTTCGTCAGGTCTGATCGCTTGGTGGTTCCCCGGCCGGTTTCCGGTATGTCCCTTCCGTGGCATCGGTCGGCGAGGAGCCAAGGGTGATGGGTCCGGTGAAGTCGAGCCCCTGGAAGACGGGGCCGTGCACGGTGCCGCTGACGTTGTTCGTCACGGTGTCGCCGCTCGGAGTGGATACCGGGCCGGCGTTCTCCGACGACGTTTCGGGAACGCGCCGGGCGAGTGTAAGCGCGTAGACGGAAAGCCCGACACCGATGACGCCGGCCAGGCTGCCCACCACGCTGGCCAGCTTGTCCGCCTCGTCAAGCCCGACCACCGCGAAATAGCCGCCGAGCCCGGCAACGACCAGGCCGACTGCGAAAGCCACCGTCCAGGTCAGCGCACGGTGCCGTCCTGTCATGTCACAGGCCTCGTCTCTCGCGTAGTGGTCGAGCGATGAAAGCCGCCGAACCCAGGATCTTCACCGGGGAAGAGCCCGTCAACCCCGCCCGCGGGGGTGGGGATGTGGTGGCGAAACGCAGAGTTCTGTGCCGAAACCGAGATATGCACGTGACGGCGACCTCTGGAGAGTGTCACTAGTTGTCCGTTATCACAATTTCTGTCTGCTTTTTGTGGGAGCCACGCCAAAGGGCAAGCCAAATCTGTTCTAATGAACGGCTAAAGAATGAGCTCTGCGAGAGGTATCGGCGGGCGTGATAAACGACCAGGAAGACCTTTTTCCGGATTTAGGCGACAAACAGCAAGGGCTCGATCTTGCAGTCGGAAATGCGGATAAACCGGCCCAAAAGGAACAGGTGCCTCCTGGTCTGGACACCCCGCAGGCGTTCGAGCAGGGCACGTCCTTCCAGGTGCGTGACGCGTTCGAAAAGCTCGTCCGGCTGGACCTGCTCGGGCCGTGGGGTGGCGAGACCGAGGAACTGCCGCGCGGGACGTCCGGGCCGCGGGAGCGCTACCTCGTCGGCATGCTCGGTCCGAAACCTTCGCACCGGTCGGCCCGGGAGGACGCGGGTGAGCAGCCGGAGACCGAGATCGGGGTCGGCGGCGACGGCGCCGAGGGGGAGCTGCCGGAGGTGCTCACCCCGCAGAACCTCGGCCGGATCTGGGCCTCGTCCATGGGACTGTCCTTTGCGGTACCCGACGACATCGACGCGCTCGCCGTCACCGCCTCCTGGGGGCGTTACACCAAGGCCGAGACGATGGTCGAGGATGCCAAGGGCAGGGAGCGCACCGCCTCGACCTGGACGCGCAAGCAGGTCGACCACGCCAGAACGGTTCGGCTGGACGGGGAACCGTCGCAGCGGATCGCGCTCACCATGGAACGTGCCGAGGATCCGGGTGTGCTGCTGGCGGTGGCGGTCCGGCCGCAGGGCGACGGCCGCCGGGTCGTCGAACTGACGCTGATCAACCAGCAGATCGAGCCGGAGCGCGCCGCCGACGTCGCCTGGCTGTTCCAGGTCGAGCTGACCGTGGCCGCCCCCGGCGCCGGTGTCCTCGCCGCCACAGGCACCAACGACGTTGATCCCACCGCCGCCTGTGTCTTCCTGCCGATCGACGACCCGGTGGACGACCTGGAGGCGGTCGGCGACGACCTGGAGGAGCGGCACCTGCGGCTGCTCTACCGGCACGAGCGCCGCTACGCCTCCGGCCGCAACGTCGCCGTACACGCCGAGGTCGCCGAGGGGGAGCGGTGCGCGCGGGAGCTGCGTACCACCTGGTTGCCCGCCTACGACGTGCCCGCCACCGTCGCGCCGGTCGGCAAGGGGACGGCGCTGGCCGAGGTCGAACTGTCCATGGATGCCCTGGCCACGGCCTCACCGGAGGAGCTCGCGGCCGGGCTGCGTCCGCTCGTCGACGGATACGCCACCTGGCTGAACGGGCAGAAGAACCGGATCCCGGATCTGCCCGAGCCGCTCCGCGAGGCCGCCGGGAACGCGGTGTACAAGGCGGAGCAGGCCGCGAAACGGATCCGCGACGGCATCGAGCTGCTCACCGACCCCGACCGGGAACGCCACCACCAGGCGCTGGCCGCGTTCCGGTTCGCCAACGTCGCGATGGCCGCGCAGCGCCGCCGTACCGCGGTCGGCAAGCTCCGCGACGAGCTGGGGCTGAGCTATCCGCAGGCCATGGCCAAGGTGGCGGAGCAGGGGAGGGACGCCGCGTCGTGGCGGCCGTTCCAGCTCGCGTTCGTGCTGCTCAACCTGCCGTCGCTGACCGACCCCGAGCACGCCGAGCGGGCCGCCGACGCCTCGGCCACCGTCGACCTGCTGTTCTTTCCGACCGGTGGCGGCAAGACCGAGGCGTACCTCGGCCTGACCGCCTACACGTTCGCGATCCGCCGCCTGCAGGGCACGCTCGGCTCCGGTGCCGACGCCCGCGATGGCAGGTCCGGTGTGTCGGTGCTGATGCGCTACACCCTGCGGCTGCTCACCGCGCAGCAGTTCCAGCGGGCCGCCGCCCTGGTCTGCGCCGCTGAGGTGCAGCGCAGGGAGGACCCGGCGACCTGGGGCGAGGAGCCGTTCCGGATCGGCCTGTGGGTGGGCGGCGCGGTCTCGCCGAACTGGTTCAAGGAGGCGGCCGAGCAGATCCACGAGGCCAGGGAGGCGCCGGCCGGCCGCAGGACCAACGTGCTGCAGACGCTGACCTGTCCGTGGTGCGGGGAAAAGCTGACCGGGGATCGCAACCTCTTCACCGACGATGACCGCAGGAGGGTGCTGCTCTACTGTGGCCGGGGCCGCGAGGGCGAGGCCGACCCCTGCCCGTTCTCCCGGATCGGCGAGGATCTGATGCTCGCCTCCCAGTTCGACGACACGGAGGAGATCGCCGCGCGCCGGGACGGGCTGCCGATTCTCACCGTCGACGAGGAGATCTACCGGCTGGTGCCCAGCCTGGTCATCGCCACCGTCGACAAGCTGGCGCAGCTTCCCTGGCGGGGGTTCGCCGGTCACCTGTTCGGCCGGGTCAGCCAGCGGTGCCCCCGGCACGGCTACCGCCACACCGACCTGGACGAGCAGATCGACTGCGGCGGCAGGCACCACGCCAAGGGGAAACTGCCCAAGGTGGTCAGCCGCCCGGTCATCCGGCTCCGCCCGCCGGACCTGATCATCCAGGACGAGCTGCACCTGATCTCCGGCGCACTCGGCACCACGGTCGGCCTGTTCGAGGCGGCGGTGGACGAGCTCTGCACGTGGAGCCCCCGCCCCGGGAACCTGACCGGGCCGAAGATCATCGCTTCCACCGCGACCACCAAGCGGGCCGAACGCCAGGTGCTCGGGATCTTCGGCCGCCGGCTCGCGGTGTTCCCGCCGCAGGTCATCGATGTTGCCGACACCTTCTTCTCCCGGCAGGTGCCGCTCACCGAGAAGACGCCGGGTCGTCGCTACCTCGGGGTCTGCGCGCACGGGACGCGGCTCAAGTCCGCCGAGATCAGGTTGGCCGAGATCCTGTTCCTGGCCGGGCAGACCATGTTCGACCGGTACGGCGAGCTCGCCGATCCGTACATGACCGTCGTCAGCTACTTCAACGCCACCCGAGAGCTGGCCGGTATGCGCCGCTATCTGGACGACGACGTGACCACGCGGATCCGGACGCACGGCAGGCGCAAAGGGCTCGCCAACCGGCTCTCCTCCCCGGCGGACCTGCTCACCGTGGTGGAGCTGACCTCCCGGATCTCCTCGGGCGACATCAGTGAGGTGCTCAAGCGACTGGAGGTCGGCTTCGACCAGGAGACGGACACCTCGGGGCGCCGGTACGCGATCCGCGCGGAGTGGGCCGACGTGCTGAAGGAGAAGAACAGGGAGAAACGCCGGAACGCCCATCCGCTGGCCGAGCGTCAGCGGCGGCGTGGCACGGGCCGCCAGCCGGTGGACGCGGTGCTCGCCACCTCCATGCTCCAGGTCGGCGTGGACGTCTCCCGGTTCGGGCTGATGGTGGTCACCGGGCAGCCCAAGAACACCGCCGAGTACATCCAGGCGTCCTCTCGCGTCGGCCGAGACGCCGAACGTCCCGGCCTGGTGATCACGCTCTACAACTGGTCGCGCCCCCGCGACCTGGCGCACTACGAGGACTTCGAGCACTACCACGCCACGTTCTACCGCCAGGTCGAGGCGCTGTCGGTCACCCCGTACACCCGCCGGGCGCTGGACCGGGGCACCGCGGCCATGTTCGTCGCCGCGGTGCGCAACGCCGAGGAGTCGTACTCGCGCAACCGGGACGCCGAGGAGGTGCCGCTGTCCGGGCCGCTCGTCGGCCGGATCGCCGACCGGCTGCTGACCCGGGCTGAGGCGGCGGGTGACGTCCGCGCCCGCGACTACCTGGCTGAACGGATCAAAGTGGTGACCGATGCCTGGGAGCAGGCCAAGGGCAGCGCGGCCCGGCTCGGCTACGAACAGCGCAAGAACACCAAGCAGGAGATCGTGCTCGGCCTGCTGAACCGGGCCGGCAACGGCCGGTGGGACGCGCTGACCGTCGGCAACTCGATGCGCGAGACGGAGAACGAGCTCAACCTGCTCTTACCGGGTAGCGGCGACATCTTCGCGGTGCCGTACGGGGCACCGGCCTGGACGTTCCAGCCGTCGGACGCTGACGGCACGGGCGTGGAGGTCCCCGAGGGGGACGAGATGGGCGTGTCCCAGCTGAACGGGAAGGGCAAGTAATGGCCGACTCCGCACCGTACCTGCGCCGGGTGGGGGCCGTGCGCCCCAGCCACCTGATGTTCACCTCCGGCGTCGGCTCCATCGTCGACCTGCCGAACTTCTCGGTGCTGGTCAGAGGGTTGGACGACTGGCGGTACGACAGGCTCGGCGACAACCCGCAGGTCATCACCGAACCCCGGCTGCTCGCCGCCGTGCAGGCGATCCTCGGCAAGACCGTCGGAGAGCTCAAGCCCGCTCCCTGGCTGCCCGGAACCGACACCAAACCCAAGGGAGAGGCCGCCAGGGTCGGTGTGCCGGTCATGCCGTTCCCGAGCTGGATGCGCTGCACCGCCTGCAACCTGCTGGCGCCGATCGACACCCAGGCGTTCGGCTTCAGGAACGACAAGCCGAGCAAGCCGCACGAGGCCAGGTTCTTCCACGAGTGCGGACGCGGTAACAAGGAGCGCCTGGTGGTCGGCGCCCGTTTCGTGCTGGCCTGTACGGCCGGGCACCTGGACGACTTCCCCTACCTGGAGTTCGTGCACCGAGGCCAGAAGTGCGCCAAGGCGCCCAAGCCCAACCTGCGGATGGAGGACTTCGGCGGCAATATCGGGGCCAACGTGCGGATCACCTGCCAGCGCTGCGGCGAGGACCGTAACATCCGCGAGGCCATGGGGCGTAAGGGCAGGGCCGAACTGCCGGGCTGCCGGGGCCGGCACCCGCACCTGGGCACGTTCGCTGAGAACGGCTGCGAGCGGCAGCCGCACCTCATCGTGGTGGGTGCCTCCAACCAGTGGTTCGCGCAGCCCCTCTCCGCGCTCGCCGTACCCAAGCCGGGCGCGGACGAGCTGGACGCCAGGGTCGAGCAGTTCTGGGAGAGCCTCCAGCATGTCCCCGGGGTGGAGATCCTGGAGTACATGCGACGCGTGGCGCCGCTCTCCCACGAGTTGGCGAAGTGGCCCGACAACGAGGAGGTCTGGGCGGCCATTGAGCGACACCGCGACAAGCTGGAGGCAGCGAGCGGTGAGGTACAGGGCCGGCTGGACCTGCTCACCCCCGAATGGCAGGTCTTCTCCGCCCCCACGCTTCCCGAGCCGACCGACGACTTCACCCTGCACCGGCACCCGGACGGCGTGCCCAGCCTGCTGAAGGGCTACTTCGCCGACGTCATCCAGGCCGAGCGGCTGCGCGAGGTCCGCGCGATGATCGGTTTCACCCGGCTGGACGCCCCCGACTTCGAGGACCCCGACCTGGTGACCCGGGCGCCGCTGGCCCGTTTCAAGCCCAGTTGGGTGCCCGCGAGCGAGGTCCGCGGTGAAGGCATCTTCCTGAAGCTGCCCGAGGACCTGCTGACGGCGTGGGAGGGGCGGGTACGCGCCTCCTCCTACACGGATGAGCACAGCGGCCAGACGCGGTCGGTTCCGCACGAGCACCGGGAGGCGTACGGGCGGTTCCGTGACCACCGCTACTCCGACCGGATCCCGTTGGGGTTCGACAGGTACCGGGGCTGGCCGGACCTGCGCTACTACGCCCTGCACACGCTCTCGCACCTGCTGATCCGTACGATCGCGCTGGAGTGCGGCTACAACTCGGCCAGCCTGTCCGAGCGGATCTACGCCGGCACCGAGGACGACCCGCGCAGCGGGATCCTGATCTACACGGCGGTGCCGGACGCCGAGGGCACCCTGGGCGGCCTGGTCTCGCTCGCCGAACCCGAGGAACTGGTCCGGCTGACCCGCCGCGCGCTGTCGGAGGCCAGGCACTGCTCCTCCGACCCGCTCTGCGCCGAGCGGCTGCCCCGTGCACCCGAGGACTTCCTGCACGGCGCCGCCTGCCACGTCTGCCTCTTCGTCTCCGAGACGACCTGTGAACGCGGCAACCGCTTCCTGGACCGCAGGTTCATCGTGCCCATCGGCGACCCCGACCTGGCCCTCTACCCCGAGATCCCGTGACGCCGGACTCGCCCTACGCCCAGGTGGCGGCCGATGCCGCCGCCCGGCTCGGACCGGTACGAGTTCGCACGCTGGCCGAGCGGATCTCGGGGGACGGACCACGCTCGGCGATCCCCTCGGCCGTCCCGGCCCCAGGATTCGCCGAGGTGGCGCGGGCCGTACTGGCGGCGCAGGAAGCCGAGGGGATACCGGACGGGGAAGCCGCGGCGTACCTGCGGGGTGTCGCCGACGGGTACGCGCGGCACGCCGCCGCCCACCGGGTCGAAGCGGTGTGGAGCGGGCCGGGCACCCATTCGGTGCCGGTCCGGGCCACCGCGCAGGTCCTGGTGGACGTGGTGGGCGAGGCGTCGCACGAGCTGTTCCTGATGACCTACTCCGCGAAGCCGTACCAGCCGCTGCTGGACGCCCTGGCCGAGGCGGTGCGGCGCGGAGTCTCGGTGATGGCCGTCGTCGAGACCCTGCGGGGTGCGGGCTCGGCACTGGGCGGTGCCGAGCCCGCGGCGGCGTTCGCGTCGGTCCCCGGGGTCGAGCTGTGGCACTGGCCGACAGTCAGGCGGGACGGGCAGGGGGCGAAGATGCATGCCAAACTCGCCGTCGCCGACCGGCGGGTGTTGCTCGTGTCGAGCGCCAACCTCACCCAGTCCGGGGTCGCCAGGAACATCGAGGCCGGGCTGCTGGTGTACGGCGGCTCGGCACCGTTGCGGGCCGCCGAGCACATCGCCGAACTACGTGCCAGGGGTGTGCTGGAGCGGCTGAGGTGAGCTGGAACTCCGTGGGCTCGCCGGGGAACAGGTACGTTCTCCGGAAACCCCTTGGTGATTGTCGGGAAATACCAGGAGTCTCCGTGGAAGGTGGGCTGTGGTGGGCAGGCGGACAATTGTCGGAGACCGCTACGAACTGGACCCGACCTCCCGCCGGGCGGGCGGTATGGGAGAGGTCTGGTTCGGCTACGACAAACGCCTGGACCGGCCGGTCGCGGTCAAGTTCATCCGGATCGACCGGCAGGCCGACGGCAGACCCGACGACGAACTCACCAAACGCTTCGTGCGTGAGTCACGGATCACCGCCAGGCTGGAACATCCCGGAGTGCCCACCGTCTACGACTGCGGATCGCACGGCGACGAGCTGTACCTGGTCATGCAGCTCGTCGACGGCTGTCCGGTCTCCTCGCTGCTCGATGAGACCGAGGTACCCATCGGCTGGGCGGTGGCGATCGCCGCCCAGGTGTGCTCGGTGCTGGCCGTGGCCCACGTCAACTCGCTGGTCCACCGTGACCTCAAGCCGAGCAACCTGATGCTCTGCCCCGACGGAACGGTGAAGGTGCTGGACTTCGGCATCGTCGCCGCGCTCGGGTCCAACGCCGCCACGAAGCTCACCGCGACGGGCATCGTGGTGGGCAGCCCCGACTACATGGCGCCGGAACAGGCGATGGGCGAGGCCACCAGCCAGCGGAGTGACCTGTACTCCCTCGGCGTGGTCCTGGACGAGATGCTCAGCGGGAAGAACCAGTTCGCCGGTCCCACGGCGCTGGCTTCGATGCGCAACCACACCGATGTTCCTCCCCGGCCGCTGCGTACCAGGAGACGAGAGGTGCCGGAAGGGCTGGAGCGGCTCGTCCTGTGGCTGCTCGCGAAGAAGCCGGAGAAGCGGCCTCACAGTGCCGACGTGGTCTACCGGCGGCTGATGGACTTCTGCCGCGACCTGCCGGCCTTCCCCGGTTATGTGAACCTCGGCGCCCCCCACCCGGTGCGGATGTACGCGGCCGTCGTGGGCCGGATCGCCTCCGATGTGCCCGTGGCGGAATCCGTCGTCTCCACCGTTGATCGGGCACCGGCCGGGAAGCCGCTGCCCGCGCCTTCACAGCCCGTGGCAGCGCGGGGATCGGCCGGGACGGCCCGGTCTGAGCGGCCAGGAGACGCCGAGGTTCCCCAACACGGCGGCGGCGATGTGTTGTCGGCCGAACAGCGTGATGCCAGGCAGGAGGCCATCGCGTCCGCCAGAAAAGACGCCGAGGCGCTCAAGGCCGAGTCGAGGTTCACCCAGGCCGCGGAGGTGCTGGCGGAGGCGGTGGAACCGGCCGTCCGTGCCCTCGGGCCCAAGGACTCCGGTGTGATCGACCTGCGAATCGAACTGGCCGACGCGCTGTTCCTCGGCGGGGACTACCGGCGGGCCGCTCCCGAGTTCAGCAGGCTGGTGGCCGACCTCGCTGACCGGGAAGGGCCCGAGCACGATCTCGTACTGCGCTGCCGCCTGATGGAGGCGAACTGCCACGCGGCGGTCGGCGAGACGAGCCTGGCCCTGGCCCAGCTCAGCGGGATCCTGGATGACGAGAGACGATTCGGCGTCGACGAGGAACGGATCCTGGAGTTGCGGCGCCAGATCGGGCTTCTTGAACTCGGTTCCGGAAGGAGGTCGCGGGCGAAGGTCACGCTGAGCGACCTGCTGCGGGATCTCGAAGGTAGATACGGCTCCCGCCACCCCACCGTCGACAAGGTCCGGGAAATCCTGGAAAGCCTTGATAGCCGATAACCAGGGCGAGCATTCTTGTAGGTCGCTTCCACACATGAGAACCCCCCCGGAGGACACGGCGTGCCGAAGCTCGGAATCGACAAGGACTTTCTCCGTGACTTCGGAAAGCTCGAACGATCCGTCCAGGACCGCGTCACGGAGATCTTCGCCAAATTCGAGCAGGCCACCCATGCCGGACTGCATCTGGAGAAGCCGAACAACGCGCGTGACCCTCGGTTCCGGACCATTCGTATCGACAAGTTCTGGCGCGGGGTCGTGCTCGCTCCCGAGACCGGTGACTCGTTCACGCTGCTGAAAGTGCTGCCGCATGACGACGCCTACACCTGGGCACAGCGCCGTAAGGCATCGGTGAACACGGCGACCGGCCGCATCGAGATCAGGGACGGCGCGGCCATCGACGCCACCCTTCCCGAACTGGCCAGGATGGCGGATCGGGCGCCGCGGCGGCTGTTCGACGACGCGAACGACGCCGACCTCAGGCGACTCGGTGTCGACGAGCAGACCCTGGCCTTCGCCAGGGCGCTGACCGACGCGGTGCAACTGGAGGCCGCCAGGTCCTTCCTGCCGCAGAACCAGTGGGACGCCCTCTACGGGCTGGCCGCCGGCATGACCCCCGAACAGGTGTGGGCCGAACTCGGCGTCACCGCCGGGCGTGAGCCGTATGACACCGAGGACATCACGGCGGCCGTCGAGCGCACCCCCGAGCAGGTCGTGCTCGTCGACGGCCCGGATGAGCTGATGGAGGTGTTCCGCCACCCGTTCGCGCTCTGGAAGGTCTATCTCCATCCGGCGCAGCACCGGGTGGCGTACGCGGCCTTCGGCGGACCGGCCCGCGTCACCGGCGGCCCCGGTACCGGCAAGACGGTCGTCGCCCTGCACCGCGCCTGCCATCTCGCGCGCCAGGGCGCCGGCCCGGTGCTGGTGACCACCTTCACCTCGACGCTGTCCGCCTCGCTGGAGGCCGGGGTGCGACTGCTGACCGACTCACCCGAGGTCCGCGACCGCATCGACGTGCGGCACGTCGACCAGCTGTCCTACCAGGTCTTCGCCGAACGGCACGGCCGCGTCGCCATCCTCAGGGACAAGGAGGAGAAGGATATCTGGCGGCGGATCGTCAAGCAGCTCGACGCACCCTTCACCGAGACGTTCCTCGCCGAGGAGTGGCGGCACGTGGTGCTCGCCCAGCAGGTGACCAGCGCCGCCGAATACCTGAAGGCCAAACGGGAGGGGCGGGGCCGAGGGCTGGGCTCCCGGCAGAAGGCTCAGGTGTGGCAGGCGGTGTGGGAGTTCGAGGAGGAACTGCGACGGCGGCGCGTCTGGACATACGAGACGATCTGCGTCGAGGCCACCCGGTTGCTCCGCGAGCGGCCGGAGCGGCCGTACCGGCACATCGTCGTCGACGAGGCGCAGGACCTGCACCCCGTCCAGTGGCGGCTGCTCCGCGCGGCCGTGTCCGAGGGGCCCGACGACCTGTTCATCGCGGGCGACACCCATCAGCGGATCTACCAGAGCCGGGTCTCGCTGCGGGAGCTCGGCATCGGGGTCACGGGCCGTTCCACCCGGCTGACCATCAACTACCGGACGACCGCCGAGATCCTCGCCTGGAGCCTGGGCATGCTGCGCGGCGAGCGGATCGACGACATGGACGGTGGTCTGGACGCCGGCCTGGACATGGTGGCCGGCTACCGGTCACAGGTGCACGGCCGGCCGCCGGAGCTCCGCGGTTTCCGCACCCAGAAGGACGAGTTGGACGCGCTCGCGGGCAAGGTCGGGGAATGGCTGGACGCGGGTGTGGCACCGGGGGAGATCGGCGTCGCGGCCCGGTCCAACATGCTCTCCGACTCGGCGATCACCGTGCTGGAGCGAGCCGGAATCCCGGCGCGGTCGCTGGCCAAGGCCCCGGACGCCGAGGACGCGGTCCGGTCCGGGACCATGCACCGGATGAAGGGGCTGGAGTTCCGCTGCGTGGCGATCATCGGTCTCTCGGAACACCAGGTGCCGTCGTCGAGCGCGGTCACCTCGGTGCAGGAGGATCCCCTGACGCACGCGCAGGATCTGCAACGTGAGCGCTGCCTGGTGTTCGTCGCGTGCACCCGGGCGCGAGAGCAGCTCCACCTCTCCTGGCACGGAACGGCCAGCCCGTTCCTGGCCGGTTTCGCCACGTGACTTTCAGTAAAAGATCAAGTGCAAGCCGTACGGCGACAGTTTAAGATCATCGGTTTCTCACGCTGAAGGCGGGACATGGCCAAGCTCTCGGTACTCCTCCACCAGATCGACAACGGCACCGTGCTCCTGCCGGAGTTCCAGCGGGGATACGTCTGGAACCGCGACCAGGTCCGCGGGCTGATGCGCTCGCTGTATCGCGGATACCCGGTCGGCGGCCTGCTGCTGTGGGAGACCGAGCCGGACCAGACCTCGGTACGCGGCGGCGCGACCGACGGCGGCGTACGGCTGCTGCTGCTCGACGGTCAGCAGCGCATCACCTCCCTGTACGGGGTGATCCGAGGCCAGGCACCCGCCTTCTTCGAGGGAGACGCCTCGGCGTTCACCGGTCTCCGCTTCAACGTCGAGGACGAGAACTTCGAGTTCTACGGTCCGGCGAAGATGCGTGACGACATCAGATGGGTGGACGTGACCCGGCTGTTCACCGATGGGCTGGAGCCGTTCATCAAGGACTTCAGCTCCGTTCCGGAGTTCACCACCTACCTTGAGCGGCTCAACCGGCTGCGGCAGCTTCTCGACCGGGAGTTCCACGAGGAGAAGATCACCGGGGCCGACAAGGACGTGGAAGTCGTCGTCGACATCTTCAACCGGGTGAACTCCGGCGGCACCGCGCTGTCCAAGGGCGATCTCGCGCTGGCGAAGATCTGCGCGCACTGGTCTCCCGCCCGGCAGGTCATGCGCGACCAGCTGAAGCGCTGGGAGAGCGCGGGATTTGACTTCTCCCTGGACTGGCTGCTGCGCAACACCACGGCCGTGGCGACCGGACGGGCGGTGTTCACCGCGCTCGACGCCGTGTCGGCCACCGACTTCGAGACCGCCCTGACCAGGTCCGTCGGATACGTCGGCAACTTCCTCGAAGCCGCCTCCGGGCGGCTCGGCCTGGACCACGACCAGGTGCTCATGGGCCGCTACGCGATCCCCGTCATCTCCCGGCTGCTCCATCTCAGCCCGGGCGGCCGGTTCGCCGACGCCGTCCATCGGGACAAGGTGCTGTTCTGGTACGTGCACTCCGCGCTCTGGGGTCGCTTCGCCGGATCGACCGAGACGGTGCTCGCCCAGGACTACGAGGTCGTCAGGGAGTCCGGCATCGACGGGCTGATCGCGTCCCTGGAACGCTGGCGCGGCGGAAACCTGGAGATCCAGGCCCATGACTTCGACGGCTCCACCAAGGGTTCGCGCTTCTATCCGCTCCTCTACATGCTCACCCGGGTCAAGGGCGCCCGCGACCTCGGCAGCGGACTGGAACTGCGTGCCGAGATGCTGGGCAAGCTCACCTCGCTGCAGGTGCACCACATCTTTCCCAAGGCAGTGCTCTACCGGGCCGGCTACGACCGGTCGCAGGTCAACGCCGTCGCGAACTTCTGCTTCCTGACCCAGGACACCAACCTCATGATTGGAAAGCGTTCTCCCCAGGAGTACTTCGCGGAGGCGGAGGAGAAGCACCCCGGTGTGCTCGCCTCGCAGTGGATCCCGGCCGACCCCGACCTGTGGCGGCCCGAGCGCTATCCGGACTTCCTCGCGGCCCGGCGTGAACTGCTGGCGCAGGCCGTGCAGTCCTTCCTGACCGAACTCCGTAACGGGGCCTCCGCGGTGGCGGCCACCGATCTGCGGCCGGTGACGGTGGTCGCGGACGAGCAGGACGACGTCCGTTCGGCCCAGGTCAAGGCCATGGCCGAGGAACTAGTGCGACTGGGGTACGCCGAACCGGCGCTCGACAGCGAGATCGCCGACCCCGTCACCGGTCGCGCGCTGGCCGTCGCCGAGGCCTTCTGGCCGGACGGGCTGCAGGCGGGGCAGGGCAGGCCCGTGATCCTGGAGCTCGACCCGGACGTCGCGGATCTGCCCCGGCTGGAAGAGCTGGGGTATGAGGTGTTCACCTCGGTCGACGCCCTGCTCGGTTACGTGACCCGTCGCAACGAGAGCGCCTCCGGGTCCTCGGCGGAGGAGCCTGTCGTCGGGGACGAACCGGAGACCGGGACGGCGGTGGACGTCGAGTTCAACGAGGCGATGCGCTCCGTCTACGACAGGGCGCGCGCCGAGGCGAACTACCACGCCACGTACTTCCTGAGCATGCTCGCCGAGCACGGCAGCCTCGCCACGGCCCGCAAGCTCCTACACGCGCCGGCGGTGTCCGACGGCTTCGCCGCCCTCTGGGAGCGCGGGCGCCTCGACCTGACCGTAGAGGCGCTGGTCGTCCAGCCGCGCTTCGCGGACCTCTTCACCCCGGCCGAGATCGAGATCGCCCACCACCGCCTAGGCCAGTTCGGCTACCACTGAACGCCCGGAACGGCGCCTTCGGCGGCCCCTGCCGCCGAAGGCGCCGGTAGTGGGGGTTCATGGTTTCCCCAGCCTCGCTACTGGAGGTCGCACCGATCGGCAGCGATATGGCAGGAGCGGCTGAACCCCACCAGGCAGCGTGCGGCAAGCTGAACCCGCACGATCTATGGCCAACCGGTACCCGTCGGTTCTGGAGGGATCTCGTTCTCCGTAGGCTCCGGGGGAGGGGGCTCTCGATCGGTTCGGGTGGCGGCTCCGTCTCGGGAGGGTCGGCGGGGAGCGAGGTCAAGCGCACGCGATGCACGCCCAAAGGGAGCCCGCAAGCATGGGCCTGCGGTCACTCCCCGGCTGCTTCGAGGAAGATCTGCGCCAGTTCTCGCGGCTGGGAGAACATCGGCCAGTGGCCGGTGTTCATCTCGACCAGCTGCCAGTGCTTGCTGGTCAGCAGCTTGGCCACGTCGTCGCTGGGCTGGGCTCCGGCGAGCAGGCATTGGATGTACGTCGCCGGGAGTTCGTCAAGTGGCCGTGCCAGCACGGCGGGCTCGGTCAGCGTGGCGCCCGGGTGCGGCGTCGAGCCACCCAAGATCCGTGCGATCTGCTCATCGGTGAGGCCCTGGCCGTCGTAGTGGGCTGCGGGCACGAGCGGCCAAAATCCTCCGTTCTCGGCGATCGATGCCTTCACCATCGCCCCACCGTCCGGCCAGGCGGAGACGAACGCCTCGCCATCGGCCGGAACGCTGGAATCGACGAAGACCACGTGGGCCAGCCGGTCACCGATCCGCTCCGCAGCCTGACCGACCGGGATGCCTGAGTAGCTGTGACCCACCAGGACAACGTCGCGCAGATCCTGGCCTTCGACCTCGTCAACTATGTCCTGGACGTGGGTCTGCTGCCCAGCCTGCATACCTCGCTTGTCGGCAAGACCGGACAGCGTCAACGGGTGAGCGCCCTGGCCGGCTGCGCGCAGATAGGGCACCACCTCGTCCCACGCCCACGCCCCGAGCCGCGCGCCTGCAACCAGTACGAAATTCGCCATGGCTGCACCGTAACGGTGCAGCCTGACAACCGCCCGCCCTGAAGACACTTTCGATACGCGCCCTAGGGGCGAGGCCGGTCCAGGTCGAACGCCACGTCGGCCAGGCGGATTGTGCGCACCCTCGGGTCCTTGAGCAACTCCCGCAGCTCGCGGACCGAGCTGAGCTGGTCCACATAGCCGTAGGCGAGCCCGGCCTCGGCCGCCTTGCGCAGCCGGTTCAGGGACAGGTCGAAGGAGCGCAGGTTGGCGTTGTCGTGGTCACGCAGCAGGCCGATCCAGTTGCGGAACTGCGGCAGGCTGCCACCGCACATTTCATCGGTCATGTCGCCGCCCTTGCCGTGGTCCAGCGCGTCGGTCCAGTAGTCGAAGCCCCAGGTGATCGGGAGGGAGCCGGGTCTGCGCTCGTACACGACCCGTTCGGCGCAGGAGCGGTACTGCTTTACGAACGCCTTCAGGTCGGCCTCGCCGAGCGGCTGTTCGAACTCCACCACCGCCAGCGCGCTGAGGTCGGCGGGCAGTCGGGCGAGCACCGCGCGCACCTCGTCCTTGGCCGTCAGCGTGGTGCCGACGTTGAACAGGGACTGGGAAAGCCTGGTGTTGGCGGTGTGGCCCAGCGGCAGGCGTCGCACGCGGCCGAAGAAGTCCTGACTGATCGTGTACGACTCGCTCCCGACCGGCCAGGCTCCGGCAGGCCCCATGGGACGCGCGGTCACCTCGAACGACATCGATACGGGTGTGGTCTGGCAGCAGGAGTCGATCGTCGCCATATAGGCCGGGCTGTAGATCTTGAAGGCGGTGCCGAGCACGGCCTGCATGCGGCGTTCCCGGTCGCCGCGGGTCTGCACCAGGGACGAGCCCTCGGTCGCGGCCACCGCGAGCAGCGCCAGCACGGCCAGGACGATGGCGACCGTCCTGAACAGCCCCCGCCGGACCGCACGCCGGGTGCGCTTGGGGTCGAAGTCCGGCAGGTCTGGCATCTCAGGCATGTTCATTGGTTCTCCCCGTAAAGGTCGGCGAAGGCGGCCCTCGCCCGCCACACCGCAGTTTTGATCGAGTTGTGCGACCTGCCGGTCATCGCGGCCACCTCCACCATCGAGAAGCCCTCGAAGTAGACCAGCGTGAGTAGCCGGCACTGCTGCTCTGGCAGCCGCTCCAGCGCGTCGCGCACGTCCAGCGATTCCACGTGAAGCGGCGGCACGCCCAGCTCGTCGGGGTTCGGGAGGGCCAGCTCGCGGTGGCTCCTGCGTACGTGATCCACCAGGGCGTTACGCGCGATCGTGAGCAGCCACGCCGCCGCGTTCTCCCCCCGCCAGCCGAGCAGTGCCCTGGTCGCCTTGATGAACGTCTCCTGCGCCAGGTCCTCGGCGAGATGCGGATCACGGGTCCTGCGCAGGAGGAACCCGCACACGAGCGGCCAGTGCTCGCGGTACAGCTCCTCGATGATGTCGCCCCCCGAACGGTTTCGATTGTCACGTCACATGCAGACGCCACCGCGGCGGGAATGGTCACACGGCTTGCCGGTTAATGTGCCGGAAGCATGACATCGCAGCCGAGTCAGGGCCGGGCCACGCTCAATCCTGCCGGGCGATGCCGTCGTAGAAGGGACGCAGCCCCATGGCGACATCGGCGCGGGTGAAGGGGTAGCGGCCCGGGGAGTCGGCCCTCCACTCGGGTCGACGCCACCAGAGGCAAAGTAGCTGTGAGTGATCGGCTACATGCGGCGGGAAGCCCTGCCTCGCTTCGCGGTTCGTACTCGACCGCGCACTACCCATCGTGGTTGGAGCGTCGCTTCTGTTGATTGTTATTGGATATCGCGCCAGTCGGCAGCCACATGGCAGAAGCGATTCAACCTCGCCGAGGGCGCGGATGTTCTACGCGGTCCCTACGGCTTCAGCGGTCTCGTTCCGGTAGCCGCAACCACAGATCCGGCGGACCGACGACGGCTCGCGCGTCGGGCGGTCGCAGTCCCGCCGCGGCGCAGCAATAGGCCTCGGCCTGGCCCTGGTAGAGGTACTCGGCGAGAATCTCGTCGGCCGTCAGGTGGCCCCCGGCGTCGCCGCCGCCGGGATGCGTGTCCGAGTCCTCAAGGACGCCGTCGCGGCTCACGGTCCCTTGGCTGCCGCTCTTGGGGTTGGCGAACATGCTGTGGCAGACCGTTCCCACGGACAGCGGCAGGGTCACTTCGGGGGTGGAGGGGACGTATCCCCATGGCTGGGTGACGACGCATCCGCCGGGAACGTCGGTGACCCCGACGATCCCCAGGTTGCCATCGGGGTCGGACCACGGATCATCCAGGGCCGCCTCGATGTCGGCGTCATCAGCCGGTCGGGCCTCCAGTCGCCGGGCGGCCTCGGCCGCGCTGATGTTCGCCACGCACGCCACGCTGAAGCCTTCCTCGTCGAATTCCCCCAGCGCGGCGATCAGGCGTCGCGCCTCCGCGACCGTCGCGGCCTCGGCGGGGGACAGACCAGGGTGTCCCGCAGGGATCGGGAACAGGTCGGGCGCCGGACCGGCGAGGGCGAGCCGTCCAGGAGACCATCCGGCCATCATGGGCCGCCACGGGTCCGCTCCGGCGGCGACCAGGGCGCGGGCGTTGTCCAGGCGGTGGGCGAAGACGGCCACCCACAGGGCGGTCCGGTCGTCGTACTCGGCGTCGACGTCGTCGACGCGGCGGGCCAGCTCGGTCACCGACTCAGGCGTTCCCCATTCGGCCGCGAGGTGCAACGGCTTTCCGTCGTAACCGCCGAAGGCGTAGACGCCCGAGTTCGGGTCGGCACCCGCTCCCAGCCTGGCGCGGATCAAATCGAGATCAGCCCAGCCACGCGCGCTGACGCCAAACCATCCTGCTGGCCCAAAACCGGTCATAACACTCCTCGGATCGGCGTTCAATGGGCAGGGCGATTATGCCGTATCCGAACTGGCAGCTGATTCGCCTCGGCCCTCTGCCGAGCGGGCAGAGGGCCGAGGCGAGGTTCAACTCCTGGTTCTCACCAGAAACGGGTCTCCGTCGTCGGCTCTATTCCTCGAATAGAAGAGGTTGAAGCGAGGCCCGCCCGTGCTTCCTGTTCTGCGGGCCACTGACGGGCTTGACAGAATAGCGGCCATTAGCCGACCTGGTCCGTGCTGGCGAAGGGGAACTTGTCACACTGCGGACCGGTCGTAGTGTAGTGCTGCTTCCCTTGCACCCCACCTGGGTGCGGCCTCCGAGAAGCCCCGATCGCCCAGGCTGTTTTCGTCGAGATCGTCTCAGTGGTCCAGCCAGAATTGGAGCTTGAGCAGAGTGAAGCCGATGATATTCGGCGTGAACTCTTCGTGGCCGAGAGCCTTGCGGTGGACTCTGACCTGCCAGGTGCTGTTCTCCCTGCCGAGGTCGAATTCTGCGCCGTAGGATACGCTCCCGGAATGTTGGTCAACGGCTTCAATCTTTCCGGAGGTCAGGTGCACGCTTCCGGACCAGGTCCTGTCCCAGGTGTCGAGAGCAGGTGGCGGCCCGTCCCAGAGTTCGTATTTGATCAGACATCTTTCACTGTTGATCTCATCGATCGCGATCCCGTCGTCGCCGGTGCCGATCCAGCCTTCCGCATCGGTGGGGATCTCATTGAGAACCCAGTCCTTCCCGACGGCTGCGACGCCGGACAGATAGTTTGGTATCTCGCGTCGATCGAGGAGTTCGGTGATGATGTTTGCCACGACTTTCCTGACATTCCTTAGGTCGGGATGAGAGCGAGAGGTGGGGCCTGCCCGAGTGCTGACTGACGACCAGGCAGGCCCTTTGGTGAGGCTACTGGATATCAATCCAGAACGGGTCATTGTTCAGGATTCGATTGTTCTGGTACCACGCATTCAGCACGGTTCCATGCATCCCATTTTCGCTTTTTATTATCGGCCAAACCGAGAAATTGTGCGGAGGAGTGGCGCGTGCTGCACCTTGCAGGGTCGACGCGAACGGGAACTCATCGCAATCATACCCCTCTTCCATCTTGAGTTCGTTCTTGCAGATGATTTTAGCGGTAGTACGAATCCCGTCCTTGGTCGGTTCGTATCCGTTGCGCGTCAGTAGATCCTCCTCCCTCCAACTTCCGCCCGGGATCTTCTTCGGCTGGGTCAGGTCCGGATAGGATTTTCCTCCTGGTGTTGGATATGTCTCTGTCCCGGGAGTGAGTGCGCGCTTAATGTGATCATACATGTTCGGGAATTGTATGACGTCTCCCGCTTTTGTGACGGCAAAGTCGTTCCTGGTCATCGTGAACGACGGAACACCTGCCCTGTGAACGCATCCGCCGTACGGATACCATTTGATCTGAGGGGATGTGTCGCAGCGGAATGTTCCTGAGCCATAGATCGGCGTACTGGAAAGCGAGCCGTCAAGCGGGTGCTTGACGACCAGTGCATAATTGACCGTGCAGTCGCTTATCTGATGATATCCTTCCCCCTGGCTTGCGGAGAAGAAATCACTTCTATGCCATTCGGCTCGCGAGCTTGCATTTTTCCATTGGGATACAGGATAGTACTCGGTCATTCCGGTTGCGGAGTTGTGGGAGCAGTCGGCGCTCCTCTTCGAGCTCCAGCGGGTGGTGAAGGCGAGTTGGGGATTCTTGTCGCCCTCGATCTTGTCGATGGAGATGTACTTGCGGACCGTGAATTGGCGGTGGTCCCGCGTCCCCTGGAGGTACGTGAGCTGGCGCCCCCACACCCTGCCGATCCTCACAGGCAGGAAGGGGATGCTTTCATCCCAGATGACCATCAGGAAGCCTGAGGATCCACAGTAGGAGTAGGGGGTCGGTGCGAGATACGAACCGCCGACGATCGCCACGTTGTAACACTGCTGGAATTCCAGCGTCGGCGTGAGGCCGGCCGTCCCGCTGGGGAGCTGTCGCTTGACGACCGCCGGGTCAGGGGCTGCCGCTACGGCGGCGGTTCGGAGCCCTGCCTCGGAGGTGTCGACGATGAGGTCATGCCAGTCGGTCCAGGTGCCCTCGCTGCCTGCGCCGGTGACGCGGGCTCGCCATCTCACCTTCTGACCGGCCTGCAGCCGGTCCTTGGGGACCTGCAGCGCCACCCGGGAATCACCAGGCTTCGCGGTGGCCTGGCCTGACCAGATCAGCCGCTTACTCTTGGTGGTCTTGTAGGACTTGGCGGGCTTGTGTGCGACTTCCACTTCCACTTTCGCCTCACCGTCGCGCCCAGCGGAGAGCCAGGTGGTCAGGCGGGGGGTGAGGGTGGAGGCGACGGTGACGCCGTCCACGGTGTGACTGCCGTTCACCACCAGCTTCTCGATCGCGGGGGTGGGGTCGGCAGCGGCGCTCCTGCGCAGCTGTTGCGCTGCCCCACTCGTTGTCGCGGTGGCGCCGATAGGGGTGTTCATATCGGTTTGGATCTGAGTGGAGCTTTGCGCGATGTTGTAGATGCGCACCTCGTCGATCAGGCCGCTGAAGAACTCGCCCCACGCGTTGTTACCGCCGATGTGGACGTCGCCGCCGTCATCGTAGAAGTCGCCGGTAACGGCCAGCTGGCCTGCCTGCATGCCGTTCACATACAGCTTGGCAGTGGCGCCGTTGTAAGTGAGTGCCAGGTGGCTCCAGGTGTTGGCCGGCAGCGCCGTGGTGCCCTTGGGACTACGCTGTTCGCCTTCGGTGGTGAGCAGCCAGCCTGCGGGGACGTTGCTGTCGGAGGCGTACAGGCCGTACGGCGCGCCGTCTCCGGAGGAGAGATCTTTCATGACGACCGTACGCCAGTCGGTCAGCGTAGTGGGCTTCACCCAGGCTGACAGGGTCATGCCGCTGGTCAGGCGCAGTGAGGGAGCGTCGCCGATGGTGACCATGCTGGTGGTGCCGTTGAACGACAGCGCCTTGCCGAACTTACCGGCAGAGTCCCAGCTCGTGTCACCCGCAGTGCCGGTGTTGTTCTGCCCCGAGGAGTCCGAGACCGTTGTGCCGGCCCCCTGTTCCATGCCGTAGGCCGCCACCAGCCCAGGCACGGGGGCGGGAGGGGTCGTGGGTGTCGGGGTCGGGGTGGGACCGGAAGCCCCGATGGGGGTGTTCATGTCGGTTTGGATCTGGGCGGCGCTCTGCGCGATGTTGTAGATGCGCACCTCGTCGATCAGGCCGCTGAAGAACTCACCCCAGATGTTGTTCCCGCCGATGCTCACGGCTCCGCCGTCATCATCGAGGTCGCCGCTGAGCGGAACTTCGGTGACTTGGTCTCCGTTGACGAACAACCGGGCGGTCGTGCCATCGTAGGTGACTGCCAGATGGCTCCAGGTATTCGCGGCCAATAGCGTGGCTCCGCGGACCCGTGATGGCTGGCCACCGATCTGCAACCACCCTAAGGGATCGGCCCCGTTGGAGGCGTACAGCACGTACGAAGCACCCTGACCGGAGGCGAGCTCCTTCCCGACCACGGTGCGCCAACCGGTCACGCTGGTGGGTTTCACCCAGGCCGACAGGGTCATGCCGCTGGACAGGCGCAGCGAGGGAGCGTCGCCGATGGTGACCATACTGGTGGTGCCATTGAACGACAGCGCCTCACCGAACTTACCGGCAGGGTCCCAGCCTGTATCAGCCGCAGTGCCGGTGTTGTTCTGCCCGGATGAGTCAGCCACGCTCGTGCCCGTGCCCTCGTTCATGCCGTAGGCCGCCACCAGCCCCGGCACCGGAGGAGGCGTGTCCGTGCCCGTGGTGAACGACCAGGTGTAGGGAGCCATGACATTGCCCGAAACATCCTTGGCGTTACTGACCTCGACCCGATACGCAGTCTGGGCGGCGAGCCGGGATGCCGGTGTGAAGGTCCATTCGACGTTGCCGTTGCCGGCTTCTATCGTTCCCTGCACGAGCGCGTCCGTCGGATCCTTGACCGTGAGCTGCACCTCGGACACTGTCTCGCTGAATGTCACCTTTACCGCGGTGTTCACCGACACGTTCGTGGCGTCCCGGCCAGGCTCGGCTCCGGTCACGGTGGGCGCGTCGTTGTCGGGCCCGCCAGTGGTGAACGACCACGAGTGGGCCGCCATCTGATTGCCGGCGTAGTCCTTGGCCGCACTGACTTCAGCGGTATAGACGGTCGCGCCGGTTAGAGGTGCGCTCGTCGTGAAGGTCAGCGTCGTGTCCGCCGCGTCCATGGCCGCGTTCCCGGCCACCTCGGCGCCCTGCGCGTCCTTCACCACGATCTGGGCGTCGGTCACCGGCTCGTCGAATACCGTCTTGATCACACTGT
Organism: Streptosporangium sp. NPDC002544; assembly: GCF_040295965.1. Lineage (NCBI taxonomy): Bacteria > Bacillati > Actinomycetota > Actinomycetes > Streptosporangiales > Streptosporangiaceae > Streptosporangium > Streptosporangium sp. NPDC002544. The sequence goes on from NZ_JBEOWJ010000002.1 coordinate 333,544, forward strand.
CGGTCGGGACGCTGGTCTGGCCGTTCGAGGGAGTCGTATTTGAGACCTTCGGTGGTGTGGTGTCCTCAACAGGAAGGGGATTGGGGTCGGGCGGTGTTTCACCCGACGGCGGATCATCGTCGCCGTGGAGTCCGTCCACCAGCTCCTGATCAGTGAGGTCATCCGGATAGTGCGCGTCCAGGAGGCGGGTCTTGGCCGACCTGCCTTTCGCTATCGCGTCGGCCATCGCCTCCTCCGGCGACAGGGCTTTCGGTGGGGGAAGCTGATCATGGTAGACGTTGCCAGACTCCACCCATGCCTTGTCCTCCTCATACGTGGTGTCAGGCGGCGTGGGGCCGTCATAGGAGCGGGGTACCACGAGATACTTTGGGGGTGCCGGGGTGTACTGAACGAACAGGACGGGACCGCGGGGATAGCCTGAGCCCCAGTATCCGTACTCCGAAGAGCGGTACCAGTGATGTACCCCGAGTTCCGCGGAGGCCCTCCGTGTCAAGCCAGGGCCCGCCTTCGGAGGGCTGGGAGGGGGCACCTCCAAGGCGACTCCAAGGCGGGCCCCGGAGAATGCCGGGCCTATGAGGGTTCCCGTCATACTCCAGCACAGCATGGTGGAATGCGGTGCCGCGTGCCTCGCGATGGTCCTCGCCGCGCATGGACGACGCGTCCCCGCCCATGTCCTCGCCGAGGAGATGGGCATCGGCCGGGACGGGGTCAGCGCGCTGACCCTGGTCCGCGTCGCTCGCGCGCACGGGCTGACCACGCGGGCGATCTCCGTCTCCGCGTCGCGGATGTCCGAGCTTCCGCTGCCCGCGGTGGTCCACTGGCGGCACAGCCACTTCATCGCGGTCGAGCGGGTCACCCGAGGCCGGGTCGGCGTCATCGACCCCGCGCTGGGTCGGCTGGGGCTCAGCCCGGAAGACTTCGCCCAGAACTACAGCGGGATAGCCCTCACCTTCGGCCCGGGGCCTGACTTTCGCAAGGGTCACATCGGCGACCGGAGCTGGTGGTCCCGGTACGTCCGGGCGGGTCTGGCTCGCCGACGTGGCCTGCTGGCGCTGCTGGTGCTGCTCAGCCTGGTGCTGCAGGCCCTCGGTCTGGTGCTGCCCGCGGCGACCGAGCTGGTCGTGGACCGGGTGCTCGGCGCGGGGGAGGTGGACCTGCTGACCCTGCTAGGGCTTGGCATGGCGGTGACGGTCGCCGTCCAGCTCGCGGTCGGCGGGGCGCGCGCCTGGTCACTGGTCTTGCTGCGGACCCGCGCGGACACCGAACTCCTGGACGACCTGGCCCGGCGCCTGCTCGCGGTGCCCTTCCGCTTCTTCGCCCACCGAGGGTCCGCCGACCTGGTCTCGCGGATCGCCGGGGTGAGCCTGCTACGTGAGATCCTCACCACTCAGGCGCTGACCGCCCTGCTGGATGGGCCCCTCGCTGTCGGCTACCTTGTGGTGATCACCGCGCGGTCGCCGTTGCTGGGTGCGGTCCTCCTGGCTTTCGCGGCGGCGCAGATCCTCCTGCTGACCGTGACCCGTCGCCGCGTCACCGATCTGGCCCATCGCGAGATGGAGGCCCGCAACGACGCCCAGGGACAGTTGATCGAGAGCATTCGCGGCATCGAGACGATCAAGGCGTCGGGGGCCGAACCACGCATCCTCGACCGCTGGACGCGGCTGCTCGCGGTACAGATGGGTCAGGTGAGGCGCAGCGGGATGGCGCAGGGCCTGCAGGACTCCGCCCTCACGGCGCTGCGGTTCGGCACCCCCCTGGCGCTGCTCTGGGCGGGCGCCTGGCAGGTCGTGGACCATCAGCTCAGCATGGGCGCCATGCTCGGCCTGCAGGCCCTGGCCGCCGCGACCCTGGCCCCCCTGGCGTCCTTGACCGGCAGCCTGCACGGCGTACAGCTCGCTCGTGTGCACGCCGAGCGGTTGGCCGATATCTGGAGCACCCGGCCCGAGCCCACTGCCGGGGAAGACGTCTCCCCGGCCGCCGGGCCTCCCGGTGCCGGCCGTACCGGCCCGGCGGAGATCGAGCTGCGCGGGGTCGGATTCCGGTACGCGCCCGAGAGCCCCTGGATTCTGCGTGACGTCGGCCTGAGAATCGCGCCCGGGCGGAAAGTCGCCCTGGTCGGCCGGTCGGGCTCCGGCAAGAGCACGCTCGCCCGGGTGCTGCTGGGTCTGCTCGTGCCGGTCGAGGGTGAGGTTCGCTACGACGGGGTTCCCACGCCCCGGCTGAACCCGGGCCGGCTGAGGCGCCGGTTCGGCGTGGTGACCCAGGAGCCGACACTGTTCACCGGGTCGATTCTGGACAACATCACCCTGGGTGATCCCGACGCGTCCCTCGAAAGGGTGCACGAGGCGGCACGGCTCGCCTGCGTCCACGACGACATCGGCGCCATGCCCATGGGGTACCACACCCACCTGACGGAGGGGGGTGGCGTTTCCGGAGGACAGCGGCAGCGCATCGCGCTCGCCAGGGCACTGCTGACCCGGCCCGAAATCCTGCTGCTCGACGAGGCCACCAGCCATCTCGACACCGACACCGAGGCGTCCATCGACGCCAATCTCGGCCTGCTGCCCCAGACGCGCATTGTGATCGCCCACCGGCTGAGCACTGTCCGCGACGCGGACCTGATCGTCGTGCTCGAGGGCGGCCGGATCGTCGAGACCGGCACTCACGAGGCCCTGCTGCGGCGTCGAGGGCTCTACGCCCGTCTCGCCAGGACACAGCTCCAAGGTGACCCCGGCGACGCCGTCACCCTCCACTAGTGGTTTCCAAGGCGGTTCTGGCAGCGTCACGGTCCCAAAAGCTCCTCGTATCGGAAAGGAGGGAATCTCATGAGCAGCACACGGACGCAGCTCGGCGACATCGCCCCGGTGGGCGACGAGCTGGACGAGAGCGCGCTGCACGGCATCAGTGGCGGTCTGCCGAGGACGGTACCGTCCTACATCGACCCGCCGGGAACGTGCTCGTACGACGTCACGTATGGCATGGAGGCCTGATGTCCTCCGTGGAGAGTTAGGAGAAACACGTCATGAGTTCCACGGCGAGAACCGAGCTGTGCGACATCGCCCCGGTGGGCGACGAGCTGGACGAGAGCACGTTGAGCGGGATCAGCGGCGGCCAGGCCCCCGAGAGGACCGGTAGCTACACAGGAAACGCCTGCGTCTACGACGACATCTCGATCTAATGATCAAGGCGCGGGGGAGGCCGTCACGGCTTCCCCCGCGCTGCTCCGTCCCCACGTTCATCAAAGGAAGCCCGTGTCCACCCCGCACGTTCTTGTTCTGACCGGTGACGGAGACCGGCACGCCGAGCGGGTCGGTGATCTGCTCGTCGAGCGCGGTGCCCGTGTCACGGTCTTCGACCACCGGTACTATCCGGCGAAGGCGCACGTGGAGCTGGCCTACACCGGCCGGGGACTGGCCCGGCGACTGCTGCACACCGAGACCGGCACGCTGGATCTGAGCGCGCTGACCGCCCTGTGGTGGCGGCGCCCGCTGCCTCCGGCACCGCATCCCGAGCTGACCGACCCCGCCGTCGCCGAGTACACCGCGCAGGAGAGCCTGAGCCTGGTCTCCGATCTGTGGGAGCACCTGCCGTGCCGCAAGGTGCCCGCGGCCGAATCGGTGTTCCGGCCGGCCGGACGCAAGTCCTCCCAGCTGCTCCTGGCGGCCGAACTGGGTTTCACGATCCCGGAGACCCTCATCACCACACAGGCCGAGCAGCTGTGGGACTTCCACGCCCGCCACGACGGAAAAATCGTCACCAAGCCGTTTTACGCGCCCTGGGTGGAGAACCTCCGCAACGGCGACACGGTGTCCAGGTTCTGCGAGCCGGTGTCCCCGCGTGATCTGGCCTACGCCGACGCGCTGCGGTTCTGCCCGATCATCGTGCAGGAGCAGATCCCCAAGCGCGTGGAGCTGCGCGTCACCGTGGTGGGGCGGCAGATCTTCGCCGTCGAGATCCACTCGCAGGCCTCCAACCGGTCGCGGCTGGACTGGCGCCGGTACAACCTCGACGTCACCCCGCACCGCGTCCACCGGCTGCCCGACGAGGTCGCCGCCCGCTGCCTGTCCATGATGAAGCGCCTGGGCCTGCTGTTCGGGGCGTTCGATCTGATCCTCACTCCCGAGGGCGAGTACGTGTTCCTGGAGATCAACCCCCTCGGCCAGTGGCTGTGGATCGAGGACCTGACCGGTCTTCCGATCAGCCAGGCCGTCTGCGACCTGCTGCTGGAAGGACCCGGAGCATGACCTCGGAGACCGTGACGGCCGACCTCCTCGGCCGAGCCCTGAGATGGCTGCGTGAGCTCGGCGGCACCGGCCCCGACGAGGCGCGCAAGGGGCTGGAGGAGTTGCGGGCGCACCATCCGGGCGTGGGCATGCGGCTGGTGTGGCAGCGCGAGGCCGCCACCGGCGACTACCACTACGACCTGCTCCTGCCCGCCGCGGACGGCACCGTCTCCCTGGCCTTCGCCCCCGACCGGGGGATCCCGTGGCCGCTACGCGGCAGCCAGCGCTCCGGCGAGCAGGTGGTCCTTCGTGTCAACGGCACCGAGATGACCATCGAACAGACCATCTCAACGCTCGACGTGCTGTGGAACGACACCGGCCTGCTCACCCGCCTGGTCAACGCATGTCTGATCGAGCAGGCGGTGGCCACCGCCGGTGACGACGAGCTGTCGGACGCGGAGCTTCAGGTCGCCATGGACGCTTTTCGCCGTGCCCGGGGGCTGCTCACCGCCTCTGCGGTCGAGGCGTGGATGGCGGAGCGCGGCCTCACCCACGCGCGCCTGGAGCAGATCGTCACGGTCGAGGCGAGCGTGGCGGCACTGCGCCGGCGAGTGGTCGGTGAGCGGGTGGACGGCTTCTTCGCCGAGCACCGTGACAGCCTGGATCGCCTGCGCGTGCTCAGGATGCGCTATGGCGCCCTGCCCGACGCCGAGGCCGCGGCGGCCCGGCTTCGCGGGTGGGCGAGCGGCGCCGGGATCGAGGACCTGAGGACCGCCGCGGTCGGCCTGGCGACGGAGGCGGCGCTCGCCGGCCTGGCCACCTGCCGGATCGAGGGCAACCATCGGGAGGACCTCGGCATCCCGCATGGGCCGGACGCGTGCGACGCTGCTCCGGGGGCGGTCCTGGGGCCCGATCGGCTCGACGACGGCGGGTTCGGTGTCACCGTCGTGCTCGTCGTGGAGCCGGCGGCTCTGGACGAGAGTGCGAGGAAGGTCGTCGAGCAGCGGATCTTCGACGAGTGGCTGCGGGAGCAGCGCCGGCATGCCCATGTGGAGTGGTTCTGGGGAAGCACGGCGCGCACCGACAAGCTCACCGCGGGTCTGAAGGCCTGAGGGGCGCGGGGCGGCACGCCTGCCGGGACGCCGCCCCGCCGGCCCGGTCCGGGGCACCCGGCGCATCCGGTCGGAGACCCCGGCTCGCTCGCCGATGTGGCGCCCGGCCGACACGCAGGACCCGGTCGCGCGGACAGACCGCGCCGGGGCCGTCACCGGTCGGCCGGACGCCCGGCGTGACGGCCCCAGGGTCCGTGCTCACCGGTGCGGGGTGTTCCCCAGCGCCGCGTTGACGGATTCGGTGCGGGTCGCCGTTCCCCAGAGCCACTCGATGGTGGCCTCCCGGCGCTGGTCGGCCAGCCATTCGCCGAAGAGCCACTCCTCGATCAGGGCGCGAGTGGCGTCGTCGAGCACCGCGGGCCGGACCTGGAGCACGTACACGACGGCGAAGCCGCTTTCGACGGGGAACGGGCCGAGCACGTCTCCGGCCCGGGTCGCGGTGGCGGGCAGGTCGCGGCGGCGCACGCCCTCCGTACGGGATACGGCGGCGTCCGCGAGCACCTCCTGGGTAGCCAGGGTGACGGGATCGGCGCCGGAGCGCAGCCGCAGGGCCGCGGCCTCCGCGGGACCCGAGTCGGCGTATTGCAGCCGCAGGACGTGCAGCCTGTCGAACTCGTCACGGCGGGTGCCGAAGACGTCCTCCACGCGCCCGGCGACGATCCGCCGGCGCAGGTGCCTGACCGCGGCCTGCCTGGCGACCAGGTGCTCCAGGCCGGCGAGGGTGAGCCCGCGTTGTGCCATCCACTCCTGAGCGGCCTGGACGGTCAGCAGGCCTCGGGCGCGGCGGAAGGCGTCCATCGCCTGCTGGAGCTCGGCGTCGTCGAGCTCCAGCGGCCCCATGGAGATCTCCTCCTCCACCAGGCGGGCGTTGACCAGGCGTTCGGCCAGCCGGACGTCGTCCCACAGGACGTCCAGGACGGAGATCGCCTGTTCCATCTCAAGGTCCGTGCCGTTGATCCGGACGACGACCTGCTCCCCTGAGGGCTGGCTGCCGCGCAGCGGCCAGGGAAGGGCCCGGTCCGGTGCGAGGGCCAGCGAGATCGTGCCGTCGGCTGTCTTGATCAACAGGTCGTAGTGGTAGGACTCGTCGGCGGCCTCGCGTCGCCACAACAGCCTCATCGGCACGTCCGGGTACCGGTCGTGAATGGCGGCCAGGCGCTTTCTGGCCTCGTCGGGGCGGAGGATGGCCGCCTCCCGGAGGCAGGCGAGGGCGTCGGGAAACAGGGCCGCGGGTAGCCGGCCGGACGGGATGGGCATGATCAGGCTCCTTCGAGCAGGACGTCGCAGACGGCCTCGCTTATCGGCAGGCCGGTGAGGTGCTCGATCCACAGCCACTGGCCGTTGGGATTGATCTCCAGGAAGACGCAGCGGCCGTCGGGGGTGAGGATCAGGTCGATCGCCCCGTATCGCAGGCCCAGGCGGTCCGTCAGGGCCAGGCAGCGGGCGGCGACCTCGTCGGGCAGACGGTGGACCAGATGTGGGGTGACCTGGGTGTCGTACCGCCGCCAGTCCAGGCGGGCGTGGTTGGAGACCTGTGAATGGATCTCGGCGGCGAAGATCTGCCGCCCCACCACGGTGACGCGCAGCTCCACGCGCTTGGGGATCTGCTCCTGCACGATGATCGGGCAGAACCGCAGCGCGTCAGCGTAGGCCACGTCGCGGGTGGTGACCGGCTCGCAGGCCCGGGACACCATGAAACCGTCCCCGACGCCGGTCACCCACGGGAGGCCCAGAGGCTTGGTGACGATGCGGCCGTCGTGGCGGTCGTGGAAGTCGAGGAACGTCTCGGCGTTCGTGGTGATCGCGGTCTCCGGGATCGGGAAACCGAGCTCGGCGGCGAGGGCGAGCTGGTGGAGCTTGTGCCCGGCCCGGCGGAAGACCGACTCTCGCGCGGGAAGCTGTGGGCATCCAAGGTGCTCCCAGAGGTTGCTGAGGAGGCTCTGGCACTCCTTGACGGTGTAGTCGGCGATCGCCCTGTCGGTGAGGGCGGGGTCGGGTACAAGAGGCATCGGACGGCGCCACCACAGGGCTGTCAAGGCGTCCAGATCGAGGGTCTCGTCGGCGGTATGCAGGCGCCTGCGGACCGTGCCGTCCACATAGACCACGTCGACCCGGGCCGTTGTCTGAAAGTGCTCGGGGTTGAAGACGGTGGTCCGCGCCCCGCGTTCGGCGAGGAGGTCGCACACGCGCGCGGCGTGCGGATCCCCCTCGCGATCGTATGTGAGGACAAGAACATGCGGGGGTGACAAGGGATTCCTTCGTCAGGGGGCTTCGGGGAGGGAGGCGTGGGAGCGTGATCACGGTTACCGGGCGTGAGACGCGCAATGCGGAAGCACTCCATCGAACGCCTCCGCGAATGCCGGACCGCTCCCGGACGTCCGGGCTAGGTCGTGTCCCTTGGATCTGACGTGTCGCCCATGGTGGGTCCTCCTTTGAAAAGTTCTGAAATTCTGCTGGACCACACGGTGCGGCAACGGCCTTGGAACACGCTAGGAACCCTCGTGGGCTCCGGCCCGAGCCGGGTTCCCCGGAAGGGCGGGGCGCGGGTATGCCCGGGGGACGTCTCCGTGGATCTCGAGCGAGTCCGGCCGTGTCCGTGGGGGCGAGCAGGGCGCGGGCCGGGGTCGAACGGCGGGCGGGGCCTGGTAGCGAATCTCGCCTGCTGTACTTCCGAGGCGCGGCGCCGCAGTCGGGCAAGTATGTGCTCGATCACTTCGACGACGTCATGAGCCACCGCGCTGTACTCGCGGTTACTTCAGAGCACAGGGGCGTTGAAGGCCGCGATGACCCAGGCGGTGAGGTCCGGAGTCCTCCAGCGGGAGCACCGTTCGAATGGCTAGCTCGCGGTCTTTGCGTGTGGTGGCCATGTCGTCGCCGAGCGCCACGACTCTTTCCTGTGCATCAGTAACGTCACCTCGCCGTCATTCCACCTGTCTGCGTGGTCGAGGTCATCACCACGGAAATCCGGCCCCAGACCTGTCGCTGCGATGTCCCCGTTGCGCGGCTTCAGCGCCTGGCCCCAGAGCGTGGCCGCCTCTAGATAGACATAGTGGTGTTCGGCCTGTTCCGCGGCCAGGGCGCTGTAGTGCGCAGCCTTGCCGGGTACGGCGCCATACGCGAAGTGATGGGCGAGCGCGGCCACTTCCGTAGGCCGCACGTGCTCCATCGCGGCGCCCACCCGTGCGTGAGTGCGCGACCGGCGCAGCCGGGACATGCCCTCGTACAGGAGGTCCCGGACCAAGGCATGGGCGAAGCGCAGACGGCCGGCCCTCGGCTCCACCACCAGTCCGGCGGCAAGCGCCGCATCGACCGCGTCGACCACGGCGTCCTCACCGCCGTCGTGCACCTCCGTCAGAATGTCCACGTCGATCTCCCTGCCGATCACCGCCGCCTCGCGGAGCACGGTCTGGACACTTGCCGGAATGCGCGCCAGACGGTGGCACAGTACGTCGTGAACCCCCTTGGGAACCTCCGATGTGGCTGCGGCCTCGCCTGCCATGCTGATCATCCTTGCGATCTCGCGGACGAAGAACGGGTTGCCGCCGGTGCGCTCGAACACCGTGGCAACGGTCTCCGAGGAAACCTCACTCCCGCACACGTCCCTGAGCAGTTTGCCGGTCATGGTGGTATCCAGGCCAGGCAACGTGATCCGTAACGGCTCCAACCTGGCCAGGGCCGCCAAGAGGCCGGAGAGATCCTTTTCGCCGTCGTCCTCGCGGTAGGTCACCAGAATCGAGGTACGGGTCTCACGAAGCTCGGCGGCCAGGTGCAGCAGTGTCCCGATCGTCTCGTCGTCAGCCCGGTGGAGGTCCTCCAGCACGATGACCAGCGGTGCCGTTCGGGACGCCTCGGCCAGACACAAGGCAAGAGCCTTACGCAGCGGGAACCGTCCAGCGGTGAGCTCTTCGTCGGCACCGAGACCGCAGGCCTCGATCAGAGCCGCCGGCAGTCGTACGCGCCCCCCCTCATCGGGAGCGACCTGCTCGACCACGGAGCGGCAGATCTCCGCCCACGGCCAGCCGGCCGGCGTCCCTTCGATCTCCGGGCAGCGACCGGCCACGACCCGCCGGCCCTGTCCGGTGAGGCGTATGCCGACCTCTTCCACGAGTGCGGACTTGCCCATGCCGGCTTCACCGCAGACCAGCGCCAGCCGCATCCGGTCGTCCATCAGTGCGGCGATCTGCTCCTCCCTGCCGTACAGCCGCTTCTGCGGCACTCCGCTCTCTTCCGAAGGCCAGGCCTCATCCGGCCATCCGGCCGGCCCGCCCTGGTAAGCGTGCGCCCCGAGGTCTTCGAGTTCCGGCGTCTGGGCCAGAATGTCGGCCTCGAGCCGCTGCAGTGCCTGGCTGGGGTCGATGCCGAGTTCTTCGGCGAGGATTCGGCGAGCCTCCCGGAGCGCCATCAAGGCGTCGCCTTGACGGCCGACGCGGTAGAGCGCCAGCGCGAGCAGCCGCCACCCCTCCTCTCTGAGCGGGTGCGCGGCGACGTGCGTCCGCAGGTCGGCCACTACGGCGGCGGCCATTCCCTGCCGCATGATCGAGGCCGCGCGCTGCTCGATCGCTGTGGCGTGCAGTTCGTCGAGCCGGGCTATCTCGGCCATCGCCCACTCCGCGGTGGCGAACTCCTGATAGGCAGAGCCCTGCCACAGGGCGAGCGCCTCGTCGAAGGCACCCGCCGCCGCGACCGCGTCGTCCGCGCCGAGGAACATGACTCCTTGCTGTACCAGTTCCTCGAAACGCCAAGCGTCCACGTCCGCGGTCCGCAACATGTAACCGGGAGACACCGTGACCAGCAACCGAGCGGTCGGCTGCGCGTCGCGCCCGGCTTCCAGCGCCCGGCGCAGGTTGGAGATGTAGGCGTGGATCGTCGCGAGCGCGCTCGGCGGCGGCTGCCCCTGCCACAGATCATCGATGATGCGTTCCGTCGGCACCACCCGCCCACGAGCCACCATGAGCCGAGCCAGTACGGAACGCTGTCGCGGACCTCCGAGCGGGACCCGCTCCCCGTTCATCACGGCCTCGAACGAGCCGAGCGCGCGGAACTCGACCGTAGCTGCCAGGTGTGGAAGTTCAACTGCCAAAGTTCTGCCTCTCAAGAGTCCATGGCGAACAGGCCGGACTGACATGTCAAGGAGTCTCCACACGGTGACCGGTCACGCGTTTAAGGCTCCAATTCCGGTAGATCAGGGCCGAGAACCCGGAACTCGACGCTTCTCCCCGCCTCGGGCGCGTCCCCAGTCCTGCCATCGGAGTCCCCCGCACTGTTCCGCACCGGCTGCCTCCTTATGAAGAGAGGGTTCGGGTCACCCTCCCAATCCTTGTCCACTGCCTGGCTTTGGCTCGTCACTCGTGAGGGTGATACGGCATCCGCCAGAAGCGGGGGATCCTCCTCCCCCGAAATGTGGACCTTGAGTGCCGGATCTCGGGGTTCTACCGGTGGCGTGCCGCCGCGGCGGCACGGGCGGCCCGCGCTGCGGCCGATGCCGAGCCGGCGAGGCGGATCAGGACGATTCACGCGGGGTTCGACGGCACCCATGGCGGCCCGCACGTCACCGCTGAGCTGCGCCACGGCGGTGTGTGCATCAATTCAAGCGGCACTTCATCGCACCCGGGCCGAACCGGCGCTACGTCGGCATGCCTCGCCTGACCTTGGCCGCGTCCTGATGTGACAGGGAATGCGAGTTGGGTGACGTATTCGCAGTTCAGGAGTGTGACGGCGGGGCGGCGTCGATTCCCGCCCTCCTCGTTCGACGCGTCAGCGAGGCCGGGTGAGACCGGCGGACCGAGTACGGCGACGGAGCCCCGTCGCAGCAGAGAGGAAGCAATCATGACCGCCGTCCAGTCCGGCACCGTCACCCCCGTCACCCCCGCGACGCGCACCCTGCTCGCCTGCTCCGTCGCCGCCGCGGCCCTCTTCACGGTCGTGTCGCTGGCCCAGGCCTTCACCCGCGAGGGCTTCGACCTGACGCGTCACCCCCTGAGCATGCTGAGCACCGGCGACCTGGGCTGGCTGCAGATCGCCAACTTCCTGGTCAGCGGCGCTCTGACGATCGCCGGCGCGATCGGCCTACGCCGCGTGCTGCACGGCACGCCCGGCGGCACCTGGGCGCCCAGGCTGATCCTGGTCAACGGCGTCGCGACGGCCGCCGCCGGGGTGTTCGTCATGGACCCGGGCGACGGCTTCCCGGCCGGCACCCCGCTGGGCCAGACGGGTACGTTGAGCGGGAGCGCCCTCATGCACCTGGTCGCCGGATCCATCGCGTTCACCGCGCTCATCGCCGCCTGCTTCGTGCTGGGCCGCCACTTCTCCCGCGCCGGCCGCCCCGGCTTCGCCGCCGCCTCGCGGCTCAGCGGTCTGGTCTTCGCCCTCGCCGACGTCTGGGCGATGTCGGGCGGGCAGGCAGGATCGCTGACCCTGGCCGTCGGTGCGATCACCGCGATGGTGTGGGCCGCCGTGGTGGCGGCGGACCAGCGGGCCGCGCTCCGGTAGGGACGCTCCACGGGCCGTGTCCCCTCGCGGTGCGAGGGGACACGGCCCGTTCTGTTCCGTGGGACCTGCCGATCGGGCCTCGGCGATCGCGGGGCGGCCGCGCGAAAGGGCGCGGAGGCCGACCGTCGTTTCACGGCGGACCGGTCTCGGGGCCGACGCCGGCCGCCGTCAGCCGTACGGGCCGAGCAGCCGGGCGCTCTCGCGTACTCCCTCGATCATCAGGTCGCGGTGCGCGCGGAAGTAGTCGAGCGGGGCCGAGGCGGCGACGGCGCCGACCACGCTCGCCGAGGCGTCGAGGACGGGAACGGCGACGCAGGCGAGGTCGGGACGAAACTCCTCGACCTCCTGGGCCACCCCCGTCGCCCTGACCCGGTCCAGCTCCTCCTCGAAGTCCTCCAGCCGGGTGATCGTGCTGTCGGTGAGGCGGCGCAGCCCGAACTCGGCGAGGTAGGTCCGGCGGGCGGGCAGGTGCGCGAGCAGCACCTTTCCGAACGCCGTCGCGTGCGCCGCCTCGTGGAAGCCCACGTCCAGCGGCTGCACGCGTGGTGTCTCGGGCGAGTCGACCACCTCCGCGACCACGAGGTGGGCGTCCCGCAGCACGCTGTAGTAGACGGCGGTGCCGCTGATCCGGTGGGCGTGCTGGAGCGCCTCCGACACCAGCGGCGTGCTGCCGAGCTGGTCACGGAGGCGCTGGTTCAGCGACGTGAGCTTGTAGCCCAGGCCGTAGCCCCGGGAGTTGGGCAGCCGGACCAGGTAGCCCTCGTGAATGAGCGTGTTCAGCAGGTGGTACGTCGTGGACAGCTTGAAACCGCAGCGTCGTGCCACGGCCTTGGCGGTGACGCCGTCACCGGCCGACGCCACCACCTCCAGCACGTGCAGCGCGCGCTGGACGGACGAGAGAAGTCCCTGGCTCTCAGCCGGTTGCGACACGGAGGACCTTCATGAACTCGCGCATCCACGCCGGGTGGTCGGGCCAGGCCCGCCCGGTCACCAGGTTTCCGTCCACATGGGCCTCGCTGTCGACCCAGGTCGCGCCCGCCACCTCGACGTCCGGGGCGCAGGCCGGGTAGGCGCTGCTCTCCCGGCCCTTCAGCACGCCCGCCGCCGCCAGCAGGATCGGCCCGTGGCACAGCGCCGCGATCGGCTTGCCGGCCCCGGCGAAGTGCCTGACGATCTCCAGGCAGTCGCGGTCGTTGCGGATGTACTCCGGCGCCCGGCCGCCGGGAATGACCAGCGCCGCGTACCGCTCCGGGACGACGTCGGCGAACGCGAGGTCGGAGGGCCAGGTGTGCCCGGGCTTCTCGGTGTAGGTGTCGAAGCCGTCGACGAAGTCGTGCACCACGAACTGGAGCTTCTTGGCGCTCGGCGCGGCGATGTCCACCTCGTACCCCTCCTCGAGCAGCCGCTGGTAGGGATACATCACCTCCAGGTCCTCCGCCGCGTCACCTGTGACGATCAGCACCTTGGCCATCGCGTAACACCTCCGTAATCAGTCTCCCCCGATCCTCACCATGCGCGGGTGCAGGGTCAACGGCGGAGATTCCACGGGTCGGAAAAACGGACATTACCTGGTCCACTCGCCCCGCGAGGGCGGCGCGGACATCGGGTCAGACCTTGATCTGGCGAGTGATGGACGGGTCGGTGATCGCGGTGTCGTCGGCCAGCAGGAACGCCTTGGAGATGATGACCGAGAGCATGCCGCCCTCCTCCTCGAACGGCAGGAAGACCTGGTCGGACCCGACGCGGGGGACGATGCAGAGATAGGCGTCGTTGGGCTCCATCAGGATGTTGCCCGATCCCAGGTGGATCCGGTAGGTGCGCAGGTCACCGCGGACCCGCAGGAAGCGGTCGGTGAGTTCGGCCCGGTCGGCGATGCGCAGGCGGGGGAGCAGCCGGGTCAGGGCGTCGCGGCGGATCTCGGCGGTCTCGGTGAGGTCGCCGAAGTTGTAGGAGTGCCAGTAGTCGCCCTGCCCTTCGGGGTCAAGACCGACGGAGGAGACGCCGACGGCGAGGTCGGCGTCACGCATGACCTCCGACAGCACCAGCGACGGCACCTCGGTCAGCGGTGCCGGTCCGTGGAACTCCTCCTGCGACGACTCCTCGTCGGTGCGGTGGAACCGGATCGGGCCGCTGAGGCAGAACGCGGCGGTGCCGCCGCCGTCGGTCTCCCAGGACTCCCAGGGCAGGTGCATGTCCCAGCGAGCCTGCCAGCCGAGGATGTCCTTGACGGCCTCGCCCTGCTCCGAGCCGCCCGCCGCGTCCCAGTGACCGAGCGAGAGACCGGTCCAGCCACGTTCGGACAGTAACGCCTTGGCCTGGCCGTATCGCAGTCGATGTCCGGCGAAGCGGTTGGAGAGCGTCCCGGACCGCTCCTCGGCCGGGGTGAGCAGGTAGACCTCGCGAAAGGCCTGCTTGAACGGCTGCCGTGACCCGATCTCCAACAGGTGGTCGCGCCAGGCACGGACCTCCTCGACGGTCTCCCTGATGGGATGCCAGAGCTGCATCGGGGTGTCGGCGCGGGGCTGGATCCGGCGACCGAGCGGGTCGGTGAGCTCCCAGCCGTCGCCGGCCCTGACCGGTGTCCCGGCGGGGCCCTGCAGGATCTGCCAGATCAGCCGCCTGCCGTGGACGCCGGTGACGGGGTGGTCGAGGAAGAACTCCTCGACCTGACCCCAGCGCCAGACCCGGTCTTCGGCCAGCGCTCGCTCGACGCGGAACCGCTCGGCGGGCAGGGTCCCGCGGATCTCCTTGAGCGTGTTCCTGAACTCGGAGAGCAGCCCGCCGTGGCTCTCCCTGACCGCTTTCGGCGCTGATTTAACTGGTTTGCCCGCCGGGTTGAGGAAGGTCAGCAGTGGTGTGCCCGCCTCGTCCAGCGCCAGCCGGATGACGTGCTCGCCCGCCATCTCCTCCCGTACGCCGTCGGGGCCGAGTCCGAACGTCGGCGCGGTCCGGTCGAGTAACTGCTCGCGGCTGAGCCCGGCGTGGGCGGCCACCGTGTCCAGCAGCTGCGCGACCTTCGTCAGAATCGACTTCTTCCTGACCTTGGCCTGTATCCGGGCCAGCGGAGCCACCACCTCCAGACCGCCGTGCCGGCCCAGTACGAGCAGGGCGGCGTTGACCAGCATCTCGCAGCGCGAGTTGGGCCCGGACCCGCCGATTCCGGTGCCCGCCGCCAGCGCCACCTCTCCGAGCAGCGGGACCGTCCACGGCTCGTCGATCAGCTCGCAGGTCCACACCATGCCGCGCAGCAGCGTGGCGGTGCGCCCGTGGAGGTACGTGGTCGTGGTCCACGTGTGATCGCCGTTCTGGTGCCGGACGGTCGACTCCCGGTGGGCGGGCACCCGATCCAGGATCTCCCGGATGAGCACGACGGCGTCCGGCGTGAGCAGGTCGGCGGCCTGTCCGAGCCAGGCGGGGTTGGGACGCGCCGAGGTGGCGGTCATCCAGTGGCGCATCAGGGGGGATGTTCGCGGGTCGCCGAGGCGCGAGCCGTACTCGGTGGCCATCAGGACGGCGAAGCCGTCACCGCGGCCGGCCAGGCAGGTGGTGACCGTTACGGGGTCGTTCTCGGCGTGCCCGGCCAGGAAGACGTCCATGTCGCGCTTGAGCCGCGAGGAGGAGTGCCATGGGTGGGCGGTCATGATCTCCTGGATCCGGCGCATCGTGGGAAGATGGCGGCGTTGTTCCTCATGGGTGAGCTTCCTGGTGACCGCCCACGGGATGAGCAGTGGGGCCTCGTGGGCGTAACCGTGCAGGATCGGCTCGACCGCTGCCCGCCAGAGCAGCTCGATCTCGTCGCCGGTCCAGGCGAGTCTCCGTTCGGCGGCCCGCAAGGCCAGCAGCGCGGGGTCGGGGCGGTAATCGCCGTGCTCGCGGTCGCGGGGCACGCTCATCCGCAACTGCGCCCACACTCCCACCGTGCGCCACTGCGCGTCGCTGAGATCGGGCCCGAGCGCGGCGGTGACCTTCTCGGTGAACGTCGGCGCGGGCCACCGTTGCTCCGGCACGTAGAGCTCGTCGAGCCGGGCGAACATGTCAGCGCGGGTCCGGTCGAGGTCGCCGAGCCAGCCGAGCTGCTCGGCGGAGAGTTCGGTGAGCAGGCCCATGTCAGAAGTCAACGGTCGTCTCCAGCAGTAGGGGGCACCGCCATGACTACCAACCGGCTCTGACAAATCCCGGTCACGGAACAGCCGTGTCAGGGCCGCGCGTGGCCTGGATCCCGTCGGGTGAGTGGCTCAGGCCGGGTGGGGCGGGGGCCGGCGGGCCAGGGCGGCGGCCGTGCCGTCGATCAGGGCTCGGAGGCCGTGTTCGAAAGCGTCCTCGCCGGGCGAACCACCGCTCTCGCGGAGCGCCACGAGCAGGGTGGCCCCCATACCCCCGTCGAGCAGTCCGGCCAGCGCCGCGAGCCGGTCCGCGGGCGTGCCCGCGTGCTCCTGGCGTTCGGTCTGCTCCTGAAGGACGCATCCGTTGACGTAACGGGTGAGGGCCGTGATCGTGCGCAGTGCCAGGACCGGGGTGAAGCCGCGGCCGACCATGGCGGTCATCTCCTCGTCGAACATCCTGATCGTCGCCGGGCTCAGGGCGGCGGCGCCGGAGACGATGCGGGCGCCGTCGCGGTGGGCGAGCAGGGAGTCGCGGTACGCGCGGGCACGGCGGGTGAGCCAGTCCTGCCAGGACTCGCCGTCGCGGGGCGGGCCCATCCCGGCGGCCAGGACGATCGCGTCGGCCATCCCGTCGAGCAACTCCTGCTTGTTGCGCAGGTGCCAGTAGAGCGCGGGCGACTGGACGCCCAGCTCCGAGGCGAGCCGGCGCACCGTCAGCCCGTCCAGGCCGACCTCGTCGAGCAGTCGCAGTGCTGTATCGATCATCGTCTGCCGGGTCAGGCCGGCTCCCCGCTTGTTCTCGCCCATCGGTTGACACCTTAGCAGCGCTAAGGGAGCATGACGGCGACGTGACTTAGCACTGCTAAGGAACGCTCGCGCGCCGGACACCGCGCGGAGTCAGGGCCGGACCGCGAAGGCCGGTCACAGAGGGGAGAGCCATGTCCAACGTGCGAGAAAAGCGGCTGACCAGGGCGCTGCTGACCTGTGGTGCGGTAGCCGGACCGCTGTTCATCCTCGCGGTCGTGATCCAGGACTACACGCGCGTGGGTTTCGACCCCAGGCGGCAGCCGCTCAGCATGCTGAGCCTGGGCGACCTGGGATGGATCCAGATCGCCAACTTCGTCATCACCGGGCTGCTGAACATCGCGTTCGCGGTCGGGCTGTGGCGGGCGTTGCGTCCAGGCCATGGCGGGACCTGGGGGCCGCTACTCATCGGCGCGTACGGGGCCGGCCTGGTCGGCGCCGGTGTCTTCCGCTTCGAACCGGCGTGGGGCTACCCGCCCGGTGCGCCGCAGGGTCCTCCCGACGCCCCCGGCCTGAGCTACATCCTGCACGGTGCCGCCTTCGGCGCGGTGTTCGTCTCGCTGGTCGCGGCATGCTTCGTCTTCACCCGTCATTTCGCCGTACGGGGAGAGCGCGGATGGGCGCTCTACTGCGCGGCCACGGGCGTGGCGCTTCCCGCTCTCTACCTGCTGGCGGGGCTGCTGTCGGACGACGGCGAGAACTCCCGGCCCCTGAGCCTGCTCCTCCGCGCCATCGCGCTCCTGGGCTGGGGGTGGGCCGCGGTGCTCGCGGTACGGGTACGCGCATCCCACACGCCGGCCGGGCCCGGCGTCGGGTCTGGAGCCGTACGACAACAGCATCATGGTCCGTGAGTTCCACGACCACCTCAACCACGCCCTCGCCGCCTGACCGCTCACCGCCGTCGTCGGCACCCGCCGGGGTGAGCGAGGGGCTGCGGATCGCCTCAGCGGTGGCGAGGGAGCCGGCTCTGAACGGTGTGGCCTGGGTCGGCGGACTCGCCAGGGGCGCCGATCGCCTGGTCGCCTGGTGTGGCGCGTACTGGATCACACTGTGCTCTCGGGTGCGAGGAAGCAGGCTTCCAACTCCCCGCTATGGCTTATTGCACTTGCCCGATCACTTTTGGTGAGGCAGACTGGGGGTGCCGCGCCCCCGGTGGGTGTTGGAAGTGAGGCCGGGACTACCGATGGAATCGGGTGCCCGGCCTTCGCGTTTTCCTCCCTCAGTCAAGACAGATCAGGCGGATTCGGTCAGCCAGTAGTTTGAAGCCGCCGGTCTGCCCGTCCAGCCACCATGTTGTCGCTCCGGCAACGGCATCGGCGCCCCAGAGGAGCGGCTCCTGTCCTGGTTGCTCCCATGTGATCTTGATATTTCCCGAGAGGGTGCGGCCCCTGCGGATCCCCATGACCAGTAAGAGGTCAAGGTGGTCCAGCTTGGGTGAGCGACTCTCGATGGTCGCTGTGATCACCCCTTCTTGATCAAGCTCGTAGAGCAGTCTTTCAAGACAGATGCGCCGTGCTCTTTCGTAGGGAAGGCCTCTGTTGAAGATGTGGATGGTGGCGATGTTCTTCATCGGCATGGTGGCGATTGAGCCGGCGATGGCGAGTTGTCGTGCGGCAGACTCCTCTCGCCAGTGCAGACGAGGACTCTTGCCCAGTCGAAGAGATTCCAGTGTCGCGCGGATGTCGTCGTGGTCGGCGGAATCCATGATGACCGCCGCCATCGCGTAGACGCTGCAGTCGCCAGGGCGGCGACGGAGACTCTCGTCGATGTAGGCCGTAAGCACTCGGTAAAGATATCGTCACGCAAGGCGAACGTCGTGGTTTTCGTGTGGCGCCCAAAGGGAATAGATGGTTATAAGCGGCAAAATTTGTTGTATTAATCAAATGTGATATTTGTGAGACATGTCTGCCGGGTATCGGCAATGTGCCCTCCATGCCGGGCTGACAGTCTGTTCTCCTGATGTCACCATGCGCAGATGGGCATCTTCCCCACTTCACCTCCCGTTCCGCCGAAAGTACTTACCCCCAGGCAGAGGCGCGGGTTGGAGATCGCCGAACGCGAGGACGAGCTGCGCGACCAGTGGAAGAAGTTCGATCGTGAGCGCACCCGTATTCTCCAGGAGACCGGCCAAAAAGTCAGCGGCAAGGAGTCCAAGGTAAGCAAGAAAGAGAAAGCGGTACGGGCCGAGTTGCGTGCGCTGGAGGCAGAGCGGGCCGCTCTCCTCAAGCAGATCACCGATCGCGAGGTCAAGCTCCGGCCCAAGCAGGCCGAGTACGACCGGGCCCGCTCTGCGGCCAAGCAGGCGGGCAAGCGCAGGAAGGTTCCGGTCGCCGAGGCCGAGCGGAAGGTGCGGGCCGATCTCGCCAGGTTGCAGAGCGAGCGCGCCTACGTGGACGGCACCGTACACCGGGACCGCATAGAGGGCCAGAGCACCGAGGCCATCTGGAACACCTGCCATGACCCGGAGACTTTCGGTTCCGAGGATTGGTGACCCGTATACCGCGCTCTCGGGCTGGCAGCCTGGCCCCTGGTCTACGTCGTCCCGACGTCGACCGCCACCACGCTCAAGACCGAATACTGTGTCAAGCTCGCTCAGGGAGTCGGCAACCTGCCGAGCAAATGCTGGACAAGAACGGTCTGTGCACAGTCCTTCCTCAAGGAGGGGTTTGGTGACTACCGCCGGCTCAGGGCGTCTTGCCGATCGGGGAGAACCTGTTCGCCTACCTGGGACTCGCCGACTAGGAACGCAGGGGTGACCTCATGACGTCGCCTGCCCGTGTGCCCCGACGATGCGCAGGGCGAGTTCGCAGTAGTGGTCGGCGATGTCCTCGTCGCTCCACTCGCCCTCCTCGCGGTACCACCGGGAGACGTCGACGCCGAGCGACAGCAGTGCGAGCGCGCTCATCCGCGGGTTGGAGGTGTGGAACACGCCGCGGGTGACGCCGGCCTCCACGATCTGACGTATCTCCTGCCCGATGGCGCGCCGGATGGCGCTGATCTCCCGGTAGTGCTCCGGGTTGAGCTCGGCGAGCTCGTAGTTGACGACGCGTGCGCTCGTGTGGCTGCGGGCGTGGTGCATGGTGAACTCGCGGACGACCGCCAGGAGTTGCTCCACCGGGTCGTCCGAGCTCGCCGCGCCCTCTCGCACGAGCCGCAGCGTGACGTCGTGTCCCGACCGTGAGATCAGGTAGAGCAGTTCCTCCTTGGACTTGTAGTGCACGTAGAGGGCCGCGGGGCTCATCCCGGCCGCCGACGCGATGTCGCGGGTGGTCGTGCCGTGGAATCCCTTGGCGGCGAAGGACTCCACAGCGGCGGCGATCAGCCGGTCGCGGGCGCTCGTAGGGCGGGTTTCCCCCGTCGTCGGGTGGTCGTCCGGCACGTCACCACTTTCTGTGATCTGGCTCACCGGCTCCCCTCGCGGTCGGGGCGTTGACAAGGATGTCGCAATTGAGGAACGCTAAGCAAGCGCTTAGCGATAAGCAAGCGCTTAGTCAGTCTGCTCGTGCGAGGTTCTCTTGAGACGCGGTATCCACAACTCCGACCACGAGGCGTTCCGCTTGCCCGGTGGCCACGGCTACATGAACGAGTACCGCGTGGCCCGTGCCTGGCGCGATGCCCGCGTGACCAGGATCTGGGCCGGCTCCAACGAGATCATGAAGGAGCTCATCGGCCGGGACCTCGGTCTCTGACCGGCGGCAGAACGTGGAAAACAGAGGAAGATCGATGCCCGAAGCGGTCGGGGAAGCGCGGAGATGACGAAGAGGTTCGAGGGAAAGACGGCGATCGTGACCGGTGCCAGCCGCGGCATCGGTTTCGCCATCGCGGAACGGCTGGTGGCCGAGGGCGCGCGGGTCTGCGTCACCGCCCGCAAGCGGGAGGCGCTCGAGGAGGCGGTGCGGGCTCTCGGCGGCCCCGGCCACGCGATCGCGTCCGCCGGCGGGAGCGACGACGTCGAGCACCAGTCGGACACGGTCCGGCGCACCCTGGAGGCGTTCGGCAGCGTCGACATGCTGGTGAACAACACCGGCATCAACCCGGCCTACGGGCCCATGCTCGACCTCGACGTCGACGTGGCACGCAAGATCTTCGAGGTCAACTGTCTCGCCGCGCTGTCCTGGGTGCAGCAGGCGCACCGCGCCTGGATGGGCGAGCACGGCGGCTCGGTGGTCAACGTGTCCTCGGTGGCCGGTGTCAGGCCGGCGCCGGGCATCGGCTTCTACGGCGCGAGCAAGGCGATGCTGACCTACATCACCCAGGAGCTCGCGGTCGAGCTCGGTCCGGGTGTCCGCGTCAACGCGGTCGCCCCGGCGGTGGTGAAGACGAGGTTCGCGACCGCGCTGTACGAGGGCAGGGAGGAGCAGGTCGCGTCGGCCTACCCGCTCAAGCGGCTCGGCGTGCCGGAGGACATCGGCGGCGTGGTGGCCTTCCTGCTCTCGGAGGACGCGGGATGGCTCACCGGGCAGCTCATCGCGGTCGACGGAGGGTTGACCCTCACCGGAGGCGTGTGACACGGCCGCCGGAGGCCGGTCCGGCCGACCAGGCAGGTAGCCACCGGCCCCCACGGCCGTCGCGGGATCGCCGGGCGATCCACTCTCAGTGCGTCAAGACTCGGACATACCAATCAGAGGAGACCAAGTGAACGAGCAGCAGAACCGGCGGCCGGGTCGTGTCGCGATGGTCACCGGGGCCGCACGTGGCATCGGCGCCGCGGTCGCGAAACGGCTCGGCGAGGACGGATTCGCCGTGGCGGTCCTGGACCTGGACGAGGCGGCGTGCAAGCCGGTGGTGGACGAGATCGAGGCCGCCGGTGGCAGGGCGCTGGCGGTCGGTGTGGACGTGGCCGACGAGCAGGCGGTGGAGGCCGCGGTGGCCAGGGTCGCCGGGGAGCTCGGCGCTCCGACGGTGCTGGTGAACAACGCCGGCATCATCCGCGACAACCTGCTGTTCAAGATGACCGCGACCGACTGGGACGCGGTGATGGGCGTGCACCTGCGCGGGGCGTTCCTGATGAGCAGGGCCGCACAGAGGCACATGACCGAGGCGGGATGGGGGCGCGTCGTGAACCTGTCCAGCACCTCCGCGCTCGGCAACCGGGGGCAGGCCAACTACGCCGCGGCCAAGGCCGGCCTGCAGGGTTTCACCAAGACGCTGGCGATCGAGCTGGGCAGGTTCGGGGTCACCGTGAACGCGATCGCGCCGGGGTTCATCGAGACCGAGATGACCGCCGCCACCGCCGAGCGGGTCGGGGTGCCGTTCGAGCACTTCAAGGCGGCGGCGGCCAAGGAGATCCCGGTCGGCCGGGTCGGCCGGCCCGAGGACATCGCCGCGACCGTGTCGTTCTTCGTACGGGAGGAGGCCTCGTTCGTGTCCGGTCAGGTGATCTATGTCGCCGGCGGGCCCCGCGCCTGACGGCGGAGACGACGAGGAGACGCGAATGAGGACGTTCAACGGTGTCGGCACCCACCTGGGCCACCGCGACCGGCACACGATCACCGGCGTCACCCGCGGCCGGGCGACCGTCGAGCGGGAGGGCGGTGACAGGCCCGCCCGCGTCGCCGGCACCGTCCCGACGGTGGTGGCCTGACATGTCCGACCAGGAGGTGCGCGACGCCGCCCCGGGCCATGACGACCCTCCCGGGGTGGATCTGGCCCGGGTCTCGGCCTACCTTGCCGATGCCGCGCCCGGGCTGGTCGGCGGTCCGCTCCGAGCGGAGGTGATCGCCGGCGGCAAGTCGAACCTCACCTACCTGGTGAGTGACGGCACCGGTGAGTGGGTCCTGCGCCGGCCCCCGCTGGGGCACGTGCTCGCCACGGCGCACGACATGGCCCGGGAGCATCGCGTGATCACCGCGCTCGGCCCCACCGACGTCCCGGTTCCCCGGACGTACGCGCTCTGCGAGGACCCCGGCGTGATCGGTGCGCCGTTCTACCTGATGGAGAAGGTCGAGGGGACGCCGTACCGGACGGTCTCCCAGGTCGAGCCGCTGGGCCGGGACCGGACCCGGGCGATCTGTGAGCGGATGGTCGACACCCTCGCCGTTCTGCACGCCGTGGATCCGGCGGACGTCGCGCTGTCCGACTTCGGGCGGCCGGACGGGTTTCTGCAGCGGCAGGTGCGGCGCTGGAAGAGGCAGCTCGACGCGTCGTACAGCCGGGACCTCACCGGTGCGGAGGAGCTGCACCGCCGGCTCCGGCTGAGCGTGCCCGAATCGCCGGCCCCCGCGATCGTGCACGGGGACTTCCGGCTCGACAACCTGCTCGTCGACGGCTCGGGCGACGTCGTCGCGGTGCTGGACTGGGAGATGGCGACACTCGGGGACCCGTTGACCGACCTCGCCCTGCTGCTGGTCTACCAGCGTCTGGCGACGTTCGGGATCGATCACACCCTGCCCGACGTCTCGACCGCACCCGGCTACCTCGCCGACGGCGAGATCCTGGACCGCTACTCCGTCGCGAGTGGCCGGAACCTGTCGGATATGGGCTTCTACCTCGGGCTGGCCTACTTCAAGCTGGCCGTGATCCTCGAAGGCATTCACTGCCGCCACACCCGGGGGCAGACCGTCGGAGCCGGATTCGACACGGTCGGCGCCGCGGTGGAGCCCCTGATCAAGGCAGGACTCGACGCACTGAAGGAGCATCGCTGATGGATTTCACCTTCGACGCAAGGACCGAGGAACTGCGTGAACGGCTGCTCGTCTTCATGGACGAGAGCGTCCACCCCGCCGAGGCGGTGTTCGACGAGCAGCTCGCCGCGCTTGAGAACCCCTGGGCCTGGTCCACCGTCCCGGTGCTGCGGGAGCTGCGCGCAGAGGCACGGCAACGTGGACTGTGGAACCTCTTCCTCCCGGGAGAGTTCGGTGCCGGACTGACGAACCTGCAGTACGCGCCGCTGGCCGAGATCACCGGACGTAGCCTCCGGATCGCTCCCGCGGCACTCAACTGCGCCGCGCCGGACACCGGCAACATGGAGGTGCTGGCCATGTTCGGCACCGAGGAGCAGCAGAGGCGGTGGCTGCACCCGCTGCTGGCCGGTGAGATCCGGTCCTCCTTCGCGATGACCGAGCCCGACGTCGCCTCCTCCGACGCGACCAACATCAGCGCCCGCATCGAGCGGGACGGCGATTCCTACGTCGTCAACGGACACAAGTGGTGGATCACCGGCGCCATGAACCCCAATGCCGAGATCTTCATCGTGATGGGGAAAACGGACCCGGCGGCGGACCGGCACAGGCAGCAGTCGATGATCCTGGTTCCGCGCGACACCCCCGGAGTGACGGTCAGGCGCGGTATGCACGTACTGGGGTACGACGACCACGACCACGGCGGGCATGCGGAGATCACGTTCGACGACGTCCGCGTGCCCGCCGAGAACCTGATCGGCGGAGAGGGCGACGGGTTCGCGATCGCGCAGGCGCGCCTCGGGGGCGGCCGGATCCATCACTGCATGCGGTCGATCGGTGTCGCGGAGCGGGCGATCGAGCTGATGTGCCGGCGCGCCTCCGAGCGGGTCGCCTTCGGTAAGCCGCTCTCCGAGCAGGGAGTCGTCCGCGACTGGATCGCCGAGTCCCGGGTCCGGGTCGAGCAGCTGCGGCTGCTGGTGCTCAAGACCGCCTGGTTGATGGACGGCGTCGGCGCCAAGGGCGCCCACACCGAGATCCAGGCCATCAAGATCGCCACACCCAAGACCGTGGAATGGATCCTGGACAAGGCGATCCAGGTGCACGGGGCCGGCGGCCTCAGCCAGGACTTCCCCCTCGCCGCCGCGTTCGCCATGATCCGCACGCTCCGCTTCGCCGACGGCCCGGACGAGGTGCACAAGAACTCCCTGGCCCGCAACGAACTCAGGCGGCAGACGGGAACCGCGTGACGAGCCGCCCGGTTCGGCGTTCAGCCCAACCGGGCGGGTTCGCGGACGGACGGCGACATGCTCCGGATGATGATGGTCGCTCCGACGGGTCGCCAGGAGGTGGGTGAGCAACCGGAGTCCCGGCCGGCATCGGCGTCAGGCGCCGGGATACTTCCTGAGCCAGGCGCCGGTGATCTCGTGATCTCCGGTGGACCAGGCAGCGAAGTCGTCCGCCAGCTCGGTGATGGCGTCGCGGCCCTCCAGGTGGGCGAGCCAGCCGGCGGGAAGCGCGGCCTCGCCGTGCCGGGCTCCCAGCAGGTTGCCGCAGACGGCCCCGGTGGAGTCGCTGTCGCCGGAGTGGTTGACCGCGAGCAGCAGCGCCCGCCCGACGTCGCCGGGCGCGGGGTGCGCCAGGGCGCAGTAGACCGCGATGGCCAGCGCCTCCTCGGCGACCCACGCCCCGCCGAGTGACTCGACCCGCTCCGGGCTCGGATCCCCCTTCGCCGCCAGGGACACGGCGGTGCGCAGCGCCCGGCTGGTCTCCTCGTGCGAGGGGTACGTCTCCAGCAGGTCCGTCGCCTGCCGTACGGCCCGCGCGAGCGGCTCGTCCTCCGCCGTGTCCGGCGAGGTCTGCTCGGCGGGAGTAACCAGGAAGTGCACGATGGCCGCGAAGGCGCCGGCGGCGAGGTAGCCGGTGGGGTGGCCATGGGTGAGCTGGGCGCACTCGGCGGCCAGGTCGAAGGCGTGCCGTGGACTCCGGGGGCTCCGTGCGCGCAGGCCGAACGGGGCCGAACGCATCACCGTTCCGCAGCCCTTGGAATCGGGGTTGACCGGCCCCGGCTCGCCGAACGGCGCGGGGGCGACCGCGCCCCGGTGTCGCAGGCCCGACAGGCAGGCGTTCCCGGGGGCCCGCCGGGAGTAGAGCCACTTCTGCTCGCGGAGCAGGCCGGTGCGGATCGGGTCGTTCCCCGAAGGGCCGGGGGAGCGGTACTGCTGGGTGTCCAGCCAGCGCAGGTAGGCGTGGTGGACCGCGCCGACGTCGCCGCCGCGGATCAACCCCTCCACGGTGAACAGCGTCATCTGCGTGTCATCGGTGATCAGGCCCACCGCGCCGCGCCAGTCGGGGACCAGCCCGGTCACTCCCGCGGGCCCGTGCTGCCTGTGGATCCTCCCGATCGACTCGAACTCGATGGGCGCCCCCAGCGCGTCGCCGAGCGCACCGCCCAGCAGGCAACCTCTCACCCGGTCGCGGTAGCCCTGCAGGTCATGGTCGGGAGGGTGCACGGGCATGATCCTTTCGTTGTCGCTTGACGTCAACAAAACTTGAGATTTGAGACTGTGCGCGAAGGCATCGAGGGAGAGCGATCGATATGCGCATTGTCCAGGTAACCGGGTTCGGGGGACCAGAGGTACCGGTGGTGGACCGGGTGCCGGAGCCGATCTCCGGAGGGGCTCCTTCTTCCCGGTGGAGTATCACGGAGTCCGGGGTGGCGCTGTGCTCGTTTGGTAACGGTGACGTAACAGGTCTTTACTGATGATTCCGCCCGGTGGTTGACTCCGATCATTCACTGTAAGCGCTTCCACCTTCTGCCGCCGTCGAGTGTAAGCGCTTCCACTCGCTGGGAGATCGGACGACAGGTGTCAAACAGTTACGAAGGTCAGGGGGCGACCATCTACGAGGTCGCGCAGCGGGCGGGCGTCTCCATCGCCACCGTCTCCCGGGCTCTGCGCAACACCGGCCCCGTCGCGGCCGGAACGCGCGAGAAGGTGCTGAGGGCGGTCGAGGAGCTCGGCTTCACCCCGAGCCGTCTCGGCGTCTCTCTCGCCCAGGGCCGCCACGCGGCCAACGGGATCGTCTTCCCTGACCTGTCGGGCCCCTATTTCGCCGAGGTCCTCCTCGGGTACGAGGAGGTGGCCTCCGAGCTCGGCCGCTCCGTGCTCATCCTGTCCACGCGCGGGCGGGCCGCCGTGCAGGACCTGGTCAGGGACCTTGTCGGCCGGGTGGACGGCATGGTGATCTTCGGCAGGACCGTCGAGGACGCCGTGGTGGACGAGATCATCAGGAGCAGGACGCCGCTGGTCCTGCTCGCGCGCGATCCCGTCGAGCGGGCGGACGCGGTCTGCAGCGAGAACACCGCGTCGGCCGAGGCGCTCACCACCCACCTGCTCGGACACGGTTACTCCACCTTCGCCCTGGCCGGGGACGACGACCGGGGCGACGTCACCCAGCGCTGGACGGGAGTCAGGCGGGTCCTGTCCGGCCACGGGATCCGGCCCCCCGAGCCATTGTCCTGCGAGCTCACCGTGGAGGGCGGGTACGCGGCGGGGCGGACGCTGCTCGGCGGGAAACCCGGTGGAGCGCGCCGGCCGGAGGCGGTGATCTGCGCCGACGACCAGGTGGCCCTCGGCGTCATCCTGGCGGCCGAGGAACTCGGCCTCGACGTGCCGGGCGACGTGGCGGTCACCGGCTGGGACGACATCATGGCCGCCCGCCACGCCAGGCCCGCCCTCACCACGGTGCGCCAGCCCATGCGCCTGCTCGGCGCCCGCGCCGCTCGCGCGCTGGACGAGCTCATCAAGGGTGCTCGTACCGTCCCGAACTCCGAGATTCTCCCCACCCAGCTGATCGTTCGATCCAGCTGCGGTCCTCACCCCCTGGAGGAAAAGTGAAGAAGTACGCCGTCGGGATCCTCGCGTTGGGACTGGTGCTCGCCGGGTGCGGCCGGAGTGGTGGAGGGGCCGCGGAACAGGCGAGGGACGTCGACACCGGCAAGGCCACCGGCGAGGTCACGGTCTGGGCGATCGGGGCCGAGGGGGAGGCGCTGGGCGCCTTCGCCAAGGACTTCGAGACGGCCAACCCCGGCATCACGATCAAGGTGACCCCACTCGGCTGGGACGTGGCCCACGACAAGATCACCGCGGCCATCGCGGGGAACGCCACCCCCGACATCACCATGCTGGGCAGCACCTGGATGGGCGAGATGGCCAAGACCGGCGCCCTCGACCCCACCCCGGCCGGCCTGATCGACAAGTCGACGTTCTTCCCCGGCGCGTGGGGCACGGTCGAGGTGGACGGGACCGCGTACGGAGTGCCCTGGTACGTCGAGACCCGCGCCCTGTACTACCGCAAGGACCTCGCTTCGAGGGCGGCGGTGAAGCCGCCCGTCACCTGGGAGGAGACCACCGCCTTCGTCGGGGCGCTCAAGGAGAAGGGGGGCGCCTCGCTCGGCGTCGAGCAGAACTTCCGGCAGGGCTCCTGGCAGGAGGTGCTGCCGCTGGTGTGGCAGGCGGGGGGTGAGATCGTCTCGGGCGGGAAGTGGACGCTGGACACGCCCCAGATGGTCCAGGCGCTCAAGCAGTACGGCTCGTTCTTCGAGGGCGGGCTCTCCAGCACCGACCAGCCCACCGGCGCCTTCCCGCAGACGTTCGTCAAGGGGAAGGTCGGCGCCTTCTACTCGGGGCCGTGGATGATCGCGGGCCTGGAGAAGGAGGGCGGCGACGGTTTCGGTGAGAAGTTCGCCGTCGCGCCCTACCCGAAGGGGAGCGCGGGAGGCACCAGCCTGGTCGGCGGTAGCGACATGGTGGTCTTCAAGGACGCGAAGAACCGCGACGCCGCCTGGAAGTTCCTGCGCTGGCTCGTCGACCCCAAGGTCCAGGCCGCCTGGTACACCAAGGTCAACGCGCTGCCCAGCGTCGAGGCCGCCTGGCAGGACCCGGCGCTGACCGCCGACGAACGCGTCACCGTCTTCGGCGAGCAGCTCAAGGACGCCAAGGCCGTCCCCGCCGTCCCGACATGGGAGCAGGTGGCCAAGGTGATGGAGACCGAGATCGAGAAGATGGCCCTGGGCAAGCAGACGGCCGAGGAGACGGCCAAGACCGTCCAGGAGCAGGCCGAGACCATCGGGACCGGGGTCTGACCATGGTGGTCAGCGAGCGGGTGGGCTCGCGCGAGTCCACCGGACCCGCCCCCGTCAAGGAGCGGCGATCCGGGGGAGGGTTCCGCCGTACCGGTCTGGCCTGGGTCTTCGTGACGCCCTTCGTCGTGATGTTCGCGGTGTTCTGGGCGGGACCGCTCCTCGTCGAACTCGGCATGAGCTTCACCGACATGCGCAGTACCGACGTGCGCGATCCCCTCGGGGTGAACCTCGTTGGGCTCGACAACTACCTGCGGTTGTTCGACGACGAGCTCATGCGTAAGGCGGCGGTCAACACGCTGATCTTCGTGGTGACCGCGCTCCCGCTCACCATCGCCCTCGGCCTGGGCGCGGCCGTGGCGCTGAACTCGGGGATCGCCCGGCTGCCCGCCGCGTTCTTCAGGCTCGGTTACTACCTGCCGTACGTCACCAGCATCATCGGCGTCGCGGTGGCCTGGAGGTTCCTGCTCGAACCCGACGCGGGACTGGTCAACCAGGTGCTCGCGGCGGTGGGCGTGGACGGCCCCCGCTGGCTCGCCGACGAGAACCTGGCGCTTCCCGTGATCATCGTCATGACCGCCTGGCGGAGCTTCGGCTTCGACATGGTCGTCCTGTTGGCCGCCCTGCAGGGCATCCCCAGGGAGCTGTACGAGGCGGCGGAGGTCGACGGCGCCGGACGCTGGGAGCGTTTCCGCTCCGTCACGCTGCCGATGCTCCGCCCGGCGCTGCTGTTCTGCACCGTCTACAGCTCCATCGGGTTCGCCCAGTTCATGGAGGAGCCGCTGGTGATGACCAGGGGAGGTCCGGCGGGAGCGACCACCTCGGCGTCGCTCGCCATCTACAACCAGTTCGGCTCCGGCAACTACGGCTACGCCGCAGCCGCCGCGAGCGTCCTGTTCACCGTGATCGTGGCCCTGGCGGTCCTGCAGTTCCGGGTCGGGAGGTCCAGGTGAAACGCCGCTTCTCCACGTACGCGCTGCTCAGCGCCGGGCTCGCGCTCGTCGTGCTCCCGTTCGTCTGGACGCTGCTCACCTCGTTCAAGCCGGAGACCGAGATCAGGCGGGACCCGCCGGACCTGCTGCCGGTGCGGTGGACGCTCGGCAACTACGGCGAGCTGCTGGAGAAGATGAACATCACGCAGGTGTTCGCCAACAGCGCGGTGGTGGCCCTCGCCACCGTCGCGGGCAACCTGCTGTTCTGCTCGATGGTCGGGTACGCCTTCGCCAAGCTGGCCTTCCGCGGCAAGAACGTGCTCTTCGCGCTGGTCCTGACACAGATGGCGCTGCCCGCCATCGTGGTGATGATCCCGCAGTTCGTGCTCATCGCGAAGCTCGGCCTGGTCAACACCTTCCTCGGGATCATCCTGCCCGGCCTGGTCACCCCGCTGGGCATCTTCCTGATGCGTCAGTTCATCGCGGACATCCCCGACGAGCTGATCCACGCCGCACGGGTCGACGGCGCCAGGGAGTTCCGGATCTTCTTCCAGATCGTCATGCCGCTCTGCAAGCCCGCCCTGGCCACGCTCGGCCTGATCACGTTCCTCGGCTCGTGGAACAACTTCCTCTGGCCCGCGGTGGTGGCCCAGAGCGAGGACAGGTACACGCTGCCCGTCGCGTTGGCGATCTTCAACGGCTACCAGGGAACCCAGTACGGCCTGCTCATCGCCGGGGCGGTGGTCGTCGTGCTGCCGGTCCTGGTCCTCTTCGTCTTCCTGCAGCGCTTCTTCACCCAGGGCATCGCCTCCACCGGACTCAAGTAACCCACGTAAGGAGCCCCCGTGCGTCGTCGTCACGCGGCCGCCCTGGCGGCCTGTCTCGCCCTGATCACGGCCGCCCCCTCTCCCGCCTCGGCCGCCCCTTCCCCCGCCCCCTCGCTCCCCCCTTCCGCGTCTCCCCTCGTCTCCCCCTCTGTCCCCTTGACAGCGGCCTCCTTGACAGCGGCCCCCCTGACAGCGGCGCGGCAGCGGGAACTGCTGCGCCGCTACGCCGCGGACACCTGGAAATCCATGGACGCGATGGCCGACCCGGCGACCGGGCTGCCCTCCGACAAGATCGACGGCTCGCTCGACCCCGGCACCCGCGCCAAGGTGACCTCGCCGACCAACATCGCCACCTACCTGTGGAGTACGGTGGCCGCCCGCGACACCCACCTCATCTCCCGGGGTGAGGCCCAGCGGCGCGTCGCCAGAACGCTCGGCTCGACGGCCAAGCTGGAGCGTCACGCCCCGACCGGCCAGTTCTACAACTGGTACGACCCGCACACGCTGCGGATCGTGCGCACCTGGCCGGAGAACGGCTCCGCCGTCCAGCCGTTCCTGTCCAGCGTCGACAACGGCTGGCTCGCGGCCGCCCTCATGATGATCCGCAGTGCCGTGCCCGAGGTCTCCAAGCAGGCCGGGGCGCTGCTGAGCGGCATGGACTTCGAGTCCTACTACGACCCGCAGGCGCGGCCCGACGCGGGCACCGGCCTGCTGCGCGGCGGGTTCTGGCCGGAGAAGCCCACCGGCTGCTCGGTCGAGAGCGACTACAACGGCTCGGGAACCACGGTTTACTCCACCTGCCACCACTACGGCGCGCTCACCGAGGCCAGGATCGCCAGCTACGTCGGCATCGTCCTCGGCCAGCTCCCGCCCGAGCACTACTACGGCATGTGGCGGACCTTCCCCGACACCTGCGACTGGTCGTGGGCCGAGCAGAAGCCGGTCGGCGCCTGGCGCACGTACATGGGCGTCAACGTCTTCGAGGGCACGTACGGCTACCGCGGCATGCGCCTGGTGCCCACCTGGGGCGGCAGCATGTTCGAGGAGCTGATGGTGACCCAGCTCGTGCCGGAGGACGTCTGGGGCGCCAGGAGCTGGGGCCGCAACCAGCCGGTCTACGTGGCCGCCCAGATCGAGCACGGCATGAACGACGCGAAGTACGGATACTGGGGCTTCTCCCCGTCCAACGACCCCGCCGGGGGCTACCGCGAGTACGGCGTGGACGCGATCGGCATGGACACCCCCGGCTACACCTCCGACCAGGAGCGCACCTCCGTCGACTACGGGTTCGAGGGATGCCGCGAGGGCCGGCCGGAACCCGAGTCCTACGGGGACGGCGTGGTCACCCCGCACGCGTCGTTCCTCGCGCTGCGCCACGCGCCGGACGCGGCCCTCGGCAACCTCGCCAGGCTCAGGGCGAACTTCGACTCCTACGGACCCGGCGGTTTCTACGACGCGGTGGCCGTGCGCAGCGGCAAGGTCGCCAAGCAGTATCTCGCCCTCGACCAGGGAATGATCATGATCGCACTCGGCAACGCGCTCGCGGGCGACAGCCTGCGCCGCCACTTCGCGACCCGCGACGTCACGGCCAAACTCGCCCCCGTGCTGCGCCAGGAGGAGTGGGCCGTCGTGCCCCCCAGGTGAGCCGTACTCCAACGTGCACATCCACCAACCGACCATCGGGGAGACGTATCCATGAGCACGGCCGATGCCGCACGCCGAGACTGGCAGGCCCGCATCCACAAGGCGTCGGGGGAGGTGACCGCGGCCGGACGGGTCGAGGTCGCCGCCCCTCGCGATCTGCGCGCCGACAGCGGAGGCGGGCACGTCACGCTGACCTGGGAACCGGTGGCCGGGGCCATCGGCTACATCGTCCACCGCGCGCCCGCCGAGGAGGGGCCGTACACCTCGACCAAGCAGCGCGACGTCGACGTACCGGCCGTGCCGGATCCGCGCTACGTCGACACGCTCGGGGAACCCGCCTGGTACCGGGTCGCCGCCATCACCACCGTGGAGCGGACCGGCCCCTTCGCCGGACCGGTGTTCGCCGCGCCGCTCGCCGAGCCGGGCGCGGCGGCCCTGCGGGTCGACGCCTCGGCGAGCACGCGGCCCCTGCCCAGGCCGTGGAAGTACATGATCGGCTCCGAGCACCTGTCGTACATGCTGTCCGCCGACACCGTGGGCGGGCGCCCGATCGGCCCCGAGCTGACCGAGGCCCTGCGGACGATGCGGGAGGAGCTCGGCGTCGAGACCGTGCGCGCCCACGCGATCCTCTGCGACGACCTCGGCGTCTACCGGGAGGACGGCGGGAAGCCCGTGCACGACTTCACCCGGGTGGACGAGGTCTACGACACGATCACCGCGTTCGGCATGCGGCCGATCGTGGAGCTGTCGTTCATGCCGCGCGACCTGGCCTCCGACCCGTCGAAGACGGTCTTCGGCTACGGGGCGATCATCTCACCGCCCAGGGACTACGACCGGTGGGGCGACCTGGTCCGCGACCTCACCCGGCACCTCGTCGACCGGTACGGCCTGCGGGAGGTGGTCGACAACTGGGCCTTCGAGGTATGGAACGAGGCCAACCTGGAGGTCTTCTGGAGCGGTACGCCACAGGAGTTCTTCCGGCTGTACGACGTGTCGGCGGCGGCGGTCAAGGACGTCCACCCGGACATCCGCGTCGGCGGCCCGTCGTCGGCGGCCAACGGCTGGGTCCAGGAGCTGATCGACCACGTGGACGCCTCGGGCGCGGCGCTCGACTTCATCTCCACCCACACCTACGGCAACGCCCCGCTCGACTGGCGGCCCGTCCTGGAACAGCACGGCCGCGAGGGCACGCCGATCTGGTGGACGGAGTGGGGTCCGACCCCCACCCACTTCCACGGCATCGGCGACGGGCCGTTCGGGGCGGCGTTCCTGCTGCACGGGATGAGGTCGGCGGCCGGACGGGTGGACGCGCTGGCCCACTGGGTGGCCTCGGACCACTTCGAGGAGCTGGGCCGCCCACCGGCACTCTTCCACGGCGGGTTCGGCCTGCTCACGGTCGGCAACCTGCGCAAGCCCCGTTATCTCGCGCTCACCCTGGCCGACCGGCTGGGCGCGGACGAGCTCGCCTGCTCGGCCACCGGCGACGTCGCGGGAGTCGAGGCGTGGGCGGCGCGCTCGGCCACCGGCGTCGTCGGGGTGCTGGTGTGGAACGGCACCCTCGACCAGGACAGAGCCGACGGCGAGGAGATCCTGTCGCGCGAGGTCACCCTCACCGTCGAGGGACTGGCCACGGGGGAGTACGCGGTCAGCCACCACCGGATCGACGAGAGGCACTCCAACATACGGGCGGTCTGGGCGGAGATCGGCGGGGGCGCGGACTGGCCCGAGGGCGAGCAGTGGGAACGGCTCCACACCGCGAACAGCCTGGACGAGCTGGAACCCGCCCGTACCGTCCACGCGGAGGATGGGACCTTGCGGCTGGAGTTCACACTGCCCATGCCCGCCGTCTCCTACCTGGAGTTCACCCCGGCGTGACGGGGGCGCGAGTACATCCGGCCGCCGGTGAGGTTCCGCGCGTTCCGAGGGGTGTGTGCCGGGGCAGGGCCCGGTCATCTCACTCCCGGCGGGATCGCCGTGCCGCTTTCGGGAACCGCGAGCGCCCGGGGAGGCAACAACGGGTGTCCTGACCGAGAGCCGAGAGGCCGGATATGAGCGAGACGAGCCGGACCGGGACGGAGGTCGGCGCGGTCCTTTTCCCCGACGAGGGGGCGGGGGTCGACGACGCCTCCCTCATCGAGCGGTCCCGGCGGGAGCCCGAGGCGTTCGCCGAGGTCTTCCACCGGCACGCGCCGGAGATCAAGCGCTACGTCACCCGGCGGCTGGGGGTCGACGCGGCGGAGGACGTGGTGGCGGACACCTTTCTGGTGGCGTTCCGCGGGCGGGAGGGCTACGACCCGTCCCAGCCCAGCGCGCGCCCGTGGTTGTACGGCATCGCGACCAACCTGATCAGGCGGCACCGGCGCGTCGAGGTGCGGCAACTGCGCGTTCTCGAACGGACCGGCGTCGATCCGGTGACCGTCCCGTTCACCGAGCGCAGCGACGAGCGGCTGAGCGCCGGTGCGGTACGGCGGAGCCTGGCGGCCGCCCTGGCGAGGTTGCCCTCGGGCCACCGGGACGTGTTGCTGCTGGTGACGTGGGGTGGCCTGACCTACTCGGAGGCCGCCCGGTCGCTGGGCATCCCGGTGGGCACGGTCCGCTCGCGCGTCAACCGCGCCCGGAGCAAGGTACGCAGGCAACTCGGCGGAGTCGATCCCACGTCTGTCAGCGAGGAATCCGTCCATGAATGAGATGACCCAGTTGAACCGGCTGCGCTCGGAAGTGCCCCGGCCGGGAGCGCCGGAGCTGCGCGCCGAGGAGCGGCGGCTGCTGTCGGAGATCGCCGCTCCCGGCACGGCGCCGCCCGCCCGTTCCGGTCGCCGGACGGGCCGCCTGCCGGGCCGTCCGGTGAGCCTTCGGGCGAACCTCCGTACCAGCCTCGCACTGGGAGCCGCGGCCATGGCGGTCACCGGGGTCGCGTTTGTCGGCGCCCGTTCGCTCCCCTCGTCGGAATCGGCGGTCCGGGTGGCGCCCGTGGCGGTGGTGGAGGTCCTCCGGCGCGCCGCCGACACCGCGAGCCGGCAGGACGAGCTGCACCCGAGGCCCGGCCAGTTCCTCGTCTACGAGTCGCAGGCCATGTTTCCGGTCAAGCTGGAGGAGGGCCGCTACCTCGACCGCAGCATGATCAAGCTCTGGCTGCCGGTCGAGGGTTCTCCCCTGGACGAGGGGGTCATGTCGGTCAGGCACCTGGAACCGGAGCCCTACCCGGGAGAGCCGCTGCCCGCCGAGGCCAGGCGACGGGCGGGAGGCGGGGGCGAGCCGTCGAGACTTGACGGCATCGACATCCGTCCCGACCACCTGCGCACCGACTACGCCCACCTGAGCCGGTTGCCCACCGACCCCGCGGGGATGCGCGAGCACCTCTACACCGGTCTGTCCGGGGGACCCCTCGATCACTACGAGGCCTGGGGGCGGGTCGGTTCGATGATCACGCAGGCGTACCTGCCGGCCGCCCAGCGGGCCGCGCTCTTCGCGGCGACCGGCACGATCCCCGGGGTCGAGACCGTCGACGGGGTCAAGGACGCGGCGGGACGCACGGGGGTCGCGGCGGCCATGGCCAACCGGGAGGGCGGGGTGCGGCACGAGTACATCTTCGACCCCGTCACCTACCTGTACCTGGGCGAGCGCGTCGTCGTGGTGGACGCGGTCAGGGCCGGGGCCCCGGTGGGCAGCGTGCTGACCTCGACGGCGCTGCTGAAGGTCGAGGTGGCCGACCACGCGCCCAAGGTCGCCCGATAGCCGGGGCCGTGCCGCCCTCTCCGGCGGCCCCGCGCTTCCGGCAGCCGAGAGTGCGGGGCTCCGGAGACCATGACGGCAGGCACAGGCACTCGCGCTCCCGCGGGTGTCCCGTACGCGAGCACCGAGGGCATCCGGGGCCCCGCGGGTGAGCGGCACCGGAACACGGTCGTGACGCGCCCACCGAGTGGTACAAATCCACACTTTTACTACGAATCGGGGGTATGGCGAAGGCACTGGTTTCTGTCACCATTACCCCATGCACGCCTTCCGCCTCCTGCGCGCCGCGGTGTTCGCGGTCGTGTGCGTGACGGCGTCGCTGGCCATGCACGTGCTGGCCGGAGGCAGCCCGGTCGGGCCGGGCGTGCTGGTCTGGGCGGTGCCGCCGACCGCGGCGGGCGCCTTCCTCCTCGCCCGGCGGCAGCGTGGCTTCGGCATGCTGCTCGGGGCGAGCTTCGCCGCGCAGTACGGCATGCACCTGTGGTTCACCTCCGGTGAGGTCACACCGGTGACCGGGCACGAGCACGGTACCGGTGGCCTGTACGCGGGTGTGTTCATGCTGCTGGTGCACGCCGTGATGGCGCTGCTGTCCGCCCACTGGCTGGAGCGGGGGGAGTGCGGCCTGGCCATGCTCCTGTTCCTGCTCTTCGCCTCGGTCCTCACCCTGCTGGTGTGGCGCGCGCCCGTCGCCTGCCGCGTCGCCCCGCCCGCCGCGCCCGACGACCGGGTGCCGCTCCGCACCCGGCTGCTCGCCGCCGCGGTGTCACGTCGCGGGCCGCCCGCGCTTCCGCTCGCCATCTGACATCGGGCCCGCGCGCCCGGACGCCGTCGTGCCCGCCGGGCACGCGACTCCGGACACCGCGTGTTCCCGGACCGT
This sequence comes from Streptosporangium sp. NPDC002544, assembly GCF_040295965.1. Taxonomy (NCBI): domain Bacteria; kingdom Bacillati; phylum Actinomycetota; class Actinomycetes; order Streptosporangiales; family Streptosporangiaceae; genus Streptosporangium; species Streptosporangium sp. NPDC002544. Next base: position 370,047 of record NZ_JBEOWJ010000002.1, read on the forward strand.
GAGCCGTCGCGCCTTTCCCGGACGGTGAACCCGGGTCCCGCCATGGCCGATCGGCCCGAACTCCCTCGCGCCCTTCCCGGGCGGTGAGCCGGCGTCCCGCCACCCCGCCCGGGGCGGCGAGCCCGGCTCTCGCAGTGCCCTCCCGGCCTGCTGCCCCGATGCCGTCACGCTCTCGCGGCGGCCGTCCCGGCGAACCGGATCCGCACCGTCGAACCGAACCCCACACCGCGGTGACGCGTACCTGTCGGTGCGCGCGTTCCCTGCGAACGGAGAACCTCCATGACGTCGAACGTCGAGCTCCAGCCCGAGGCTGGGCCGTCCACACCGTCCACACCGTCCACCCCCCGCACGCCCTCCACCTGGGCGACGCTGCGCTCGCTCCTGCTTCGCCTGCACTTCTACGCCGGCCTCCTCGTCGCGCCCTTCCTGCTGGTGGCGGCGGTGACCGGCCTGCTGTACGCGGCCTCCTTCCAGCTGGAGCAGGTGGTCCACGCCCACGAGCTGACCGTCCCCGTCCCGGAGGGGCAGCAGAAGGTGCCGCTGGCACAACAGATCACCGCCGCCACCGCCGCGCACCCCGAGGGAACCCTCGGAGCCGTACGGACCTTTGACGAGCCGGGCCAGACGACCCGGGTACTGCTCGACGTGCCCGGCCTCGCGGAGAGCACCCGCCTGGCGGTCTTCGTCGACCCGTACACCGGTCAGGTCCGGGGCGCCCTGGAGAGCTACGGCAGCTCGGGCGCCCTGCCCGTGCGGACCTGGATCTCCCAGCTCCACCGTCACCTGCACCTGGGCGAGCCGGGACGCGTCTACAGCGAGATGGCCGCCAGCTGGCTCTGGCTGGTCGGACTCGGCGGGCTGGTGCTCTGGCTGACCCGTCGCCGCCGGGCAGGGCAGCGGCTGCGCCGCGTCGTCGCGCCCGAGCGCGGCGCCCGCGGCCTGCGCAGGACCCTCTCCTGGCACGGCTCGGTCGGCCTGTGGGCGCTGATCGGCCTGCTCGCCCTGTCGGCCACCGGCCTGACCTGGTCGAAGTACGCCGGAGCCAACGTCGACGTGCTGCAGACCTCGTTCGGCTGGTCCACCCCGTCGATGCCCTCCTCCGGCGGCCACGGTGACCACGCCGCCGGGGGGCACGGGGGAGGCGGCACCCAGGGCGTCGACGCCGACCAGGTGGTCCGGGCGGCGGCGGGCAGCGGCCTGTCCGGGCCCCTGGAGGTCGTCTGGCCGTCGTCCGAGCCGGGGAGCTCGTACGTGGTCAAGGAGATGGACCGCCTCTGGCCGCAGCGCAACGACCAGGTGGCGGTTGATCCCACCACCGGCCAGGTGACCGCCGAGCTGCGCTTCGACGACTTCCCCGTGGTGGCCAAGCTGATCCGGTGGGGCATCGACGGGCACATGGGCGTGCTGTTCGGCCTGGCCAACCAGATCCTGCTGGCCGTGCTGGCAGTGGCACTGATCTCGGTCATCGTGTGGGGCTACCGCATGTGGTGGCTGCGCCGCCCGACCCGGGGCTTCGGCGCCCCCTACCGGCGCGGCGGCCTGCGGAGGCTGCCCCTGGTCGTGATCCTTCCCCTGGCGGCCGTGGTGATCGCCGTGGGCGTGTTCCTCCCGTTGCTGGGCATCTCGCTGCTGGCCTTCCTCGTGATCGACGTCGTCCTCGCCAGGATCGCGGCGTCGCGCGCGGGGAGGTCGGGCGCCGACGAGCCCGGCGCCGATGAGTCCGGTGCCGATGAGTCCGGTGCCGATGAGTCCGGTGCCGACAGGTCCGGAGCCGGGGTCTCCGGCTGAGGTCGCGGGGGTGCGGTGCGGGCGCGTGCCGCACCCCCGCGTACGCCTTCCACCACCCGGGTCAGTCCGGGTGGTGCTGGTGTTGCAGGTAGGCGGCGGTCTCGGGGTTGGCGGGGAAGTACGCCTCGATGGCCAGCTCGGCGACGGTGATGTCCAGCGGGGTGCCGAAGGTGGCCATGGTGCTGAAGAAGGCCAGCTCCCGGTAGCCTCGGCGGAGCCTGAGGGGGATCACGATGTGACCGGGGCCGGGCCGGTCTATCTCGGGTTCCGGCTGGTCGCAGGGGTAGTCGTCGAGTTCCCGCCAGAGCGCGGCCAGGTCGGGGTCGGCGGTGAGGCTCATCTGGCGGCGGAGCCGGTGCAGGAGGTGGGCCCGCCACTCGCCCAGGTTGATGATCCGCTGCGCCATGCCCTTGGGGTGCAGGCTCAGCCGGAGCACGTTGACCGGGGGGACCAGCAGCTCGGGCGCGACCCCGCGCAGCAGCAGCCCGGTGGCGGGGTTGCGGTCGATGAGGTTCCAGCGCTGGTCGACGACCACCGCCGGGTACGGCTCGTGCCCGCTGAGCACCTGCCCCAGCGCCTCGCGTACGGACGCCATGTGCGGGGAGTTGAGCGGTGTCTCCGAGTAGAGCGGTGCGAAGCCGCCGGAGAGCAGCAGGTGGTTGCGCTCGCGGAGGGGGAGTTCCAGCTCTTCGGCGAGGTGCAGGATCATCTGCCTGCTCGGTTTGGACCTTCCGGTCTCCACGAAGCTCAGATGCCGGGTGGAGATGTCCGCCTGGATCGCCAGGTCCATCTGGCTCATTCGCCGGCGCTCCCGCCACTGGCGCAGAAGCTCACCTACCGGCCGGGACGTGCTGGTGGTGGTCATGCAGCTCACGATAACCGGTGATGATCAGCAAAAGCATTACTGTGTACGTAACGCTTTTCATGATGCGGAGGCGGAAGCCGCGTTCCTCGTCGCTCGGTGTTCCGGCCCTCGGCGACCCGAGGATGCGCGTCGAGATCCGCGTCACCGCCGTCATCGGCCACGGTGACTGACCGAAACACCACATGAGCCGCGCCGGTTTCCGGTCCGGCGATCGACGTCCACACCTGGGGCTCCGCCCCGGGGGCCTCGGCCGGGGCGGAGCAGGCATCTTTCAGAGCATCAGCCGGACCGGTTTCTCGATGCTCTCCCGCAGAGCGGCGAACCACCGTGCCGCCAGCACGCCGTCCACGGGCCGGTGGTCTGCGGAGAGAGTCAGCGTCATCACCTCCGCTGCCTCCAGGCCGCCGTCCTCGGCGACAACCGGTGTCCGGGTCGTCGTGCCGACGGCCAGGATGGCAGCCTGTGGCGGATTGATGATCGCGCTGAACTCCTCGACCCCGTACATGCCGAGGTTGCTGATGGTGATCGAACCTCCCTCCAGGTCGCTCTGGCGCAACGTGCCGTTGCGGGCCTGCTCACTGAAGGCGCGGACCTGGGCGGAGACAGCCGACAGGGACAGTGACTCGACACCCCGCAGCACGGGGGTGACCAGCCCGCCGTCCGTGGCGACGGCGACCGCTACGTCAACGGTGTGGAAACGGCGCACCGCGTCAGTCGTCCAGACGGTGTTCATCTCGGGCACCTGGGCGTGAGCCGCGGCGATGGCCTTGATGAGCAGGTCGTTGACGGAGATCTTCACCCCGCCGTCCGTGTTGATCCGCTGCCGTAGGGCGAGGAGCTCACCGACGCGGACCTGTCCCTTGACGTAGAAGTGGGGGGCGCTCTGCTTGCTCTGCGTCAGTCTGCCGGCGATGGCCTGCCGGATCCGTGAGTGCGGAATCACGTCGTACGCCGCGTCGGTGCCGGACGCGGCGGCTCGGGGCGCGCCGGGGGACTCGGAGGCCGGAGCCGGAGCGGGGCCGGCGGGCCGCGGTGTCCGGGCGGCGATCGCGGCGTTGACATCGTCCCGCGTGACTCGCCCTCCCGGCCCTGTTCCGGTGATGGTGCCGATGGCGATACCCGCGTCGCGGGCCAGCCGGCGGGCCAACGGGCTGGAGAAGGTCCGCCTGTCCTCAGGCCGGGCGGTGAGGTTCGGCGACGCGGTCTGCTCCGTCCCGGGAACCTCCCGCCGGACGACCGGCTTGGCCTGAACCGGTTCCGTGACACCGAGCTTGGCGAGAAGGCGGTCGAGGTCACCCACGTCTTCGCCCGGCGCGGCGATGACCGCGATCGGGCTGCCTACCTCGACCTCGGTACCGCTGGGAACGAGCGCCTTGATCAGGGTTCCGTCCGCGTGGGCCGGAACGTCCACCTCGGCCTTGTCGGTCTCGACGGTCGCGACCGCGTCGCCCGCGCGGAACGAGGTGCTCTCGGGGACGGGCCAGCCGGACAGGACCGCTGTTGTCGAACCGGCCGCGACCTCCGGCATGCGGAGTAGCTCAGCCATGGTTTCCTCCGTGGTGCGTAGATGTCGGCGGTTCAGCGACCGGTGATCTTCTTGAGCTGTGCGGCGACCTCGTCGGCCTGGGCGATGGCGGCCCGCTCCAGCACCTTGCTGATGCTCGGGGACGCTTCACCTCCGGTGACCCGCTGGACGGGCTGGTCCAGCCAGTCGAAGAAGCGACGCTGGATCTCGTCCGCCAGCCAGCCGCCGTAGGAGGTGCCGACGGCTCCCTGCTCGGCGATCAGGACGTTGTTGGTCTTGCGGATACTCATGCCGATGGTGTCCCAGTCGATGCTCGCCCGGTCCAGCCAGCGCAGATCGATCACCTCAACGTCGATGTCGCTGCTCTCCACGGCCTCCAGGACGTAGTTCGTCATGGCGAGGTAGGTCAGCACGGTGAGGTCCGAACCTGTCCGCCTGACGGCGGCCTTCCCCACCGGCAGGCAGAAGTCCAAGTCCTCCGCCGGGGTCTGTCCCGTGGTCGGGTAGAGGTCCACATGCTCCAGGACGACGACGGGGTCGTTGCAGCGCAGCGCACTGTTCATCAGGCCTATGTAGTCGAAGGGCGTGGAAGGCGCGACGATGCGCCAGCCCGGAGCGGTGGCGAAGATCCCGGCCGGATCCATGGAGTGCTGGGAGCCGTATCCGGTGCCCATGGCGACCTTGCTGCGCAGGACGAGGGGAACGTCGCTGCCGCCTCCGAACATGTGCCGGGCCTTGCCGATCTGGTTGAACAGCTGGTCGGCGGCGACCCACATGAAGTCCGCGTACATGAACTCCACGACCGGCCGGTAGCGCCCCTCGAGCGCGATGCCGCCGGCCAGACCGGCGAAGGCGTTCTCACTGATGGGCGTGCCGAGAACGCGTTCGGGGAACGCCTCGGCGAGGCCGCGGGTGGCGCCGTTCGTACCGCCCTTGAGACGGTGGACGTCCTCCCCGAGCACGACGATCCGTTCGTCCTCGGCCATGCGCCGGCCCATGACCTCGGCCACCGCGTCGATGAACCTGCGCTCCTTCAGCTTCCCCCGGAAGGAGGTGAGATCGGCGGTCCGTACCCCCTCGAACTCGCTGAGGTCTCCGCGAACACCCACATCCCGGAAATCGGGGTCCGGCCACAGGTGCGGCTTGATCTGCCGCCGGCCGGGCTTTCCCCCGGGCACCGGCTCGAGGAGTTCACCTGCGACAGCCTCCATCTCGGCCTTGGCACGTTCCGTGCACCGGGCCGCCTCCGTCTCGGTGAGGATGCCGCGGCGCAGCAGATGGGACGTGATGAGCGCCAGCGGGTCCCGCTCCCGCCACTCCTGCTCTTCTTCCTTGCTGCGGTAGCCGAAGGCGCTGCCCGGGAAGGGGCCGTTCTGGTGGAAGAAGCGGTAGACGTCGGCCTCCACGACCGTGGGGCCCCCGCCCGCCCGCATGTGGGCGACCGCTTCGCCGGTCGCCAGGTACACGGCGAGGGGATCCATGCCGTCGACGCGCCAGCTGGGGATGTTGAAGGCCGGCCCGCGTGCGGACAGCCGCGGTTCGGCGGTGACCTCGTTGACGTGTGTGGAGACGGCGTACTGGTTGTTCTCGATGAAGAAGCACACCGGGAGATGCCAGGCCCCGGCGAGGTTGAGGGTCTCCAGGACGGAGCCGATGTTGACCGCACCGTCACCGAAGTAGGAGACGGAGACCGCGTCCGTGGCGGCATGCCGGGCCGACCAGGCGAATCCGGCGGCCTGGGGGACACCGCCGCCCACGATGGCGTTGGTGCCCATGGCGCCGGCCTCGCGCCACTGCAGGTGCATGGATCCGCCGCGCCCGCGGCAGAACCCGTCAGCGAGGCCGCAGATCTCCGACAGGCTGCGGGAGAGCACCGTGCGGACCGCGTCCGGCAGAGGGGCCCTGAGGTCGATGCCGTCGGCGGCCACGTAGCCGAGTGCCTTGGCGAGGAACTGGTGGTGTCCACGGTGTGAGCCGTTGACGTAGTCGCTGCCGGTGAGCGTGAGCACCGAGCCGACAGCGCCGCCCTCCTGGCCGATGCTGGAGTGGGCGGGCCCGTGTACCAGGCCCTGGGACGCGAGGGAGAGGACGTATTCCTCGAAGGTCCTGATGAGGAGCGTTTGGGTGAACATCGAGATGAGCAGCGCTGGATCGGCAGCGTCCCAGTCCTTCTTCGTCGCGACGACCTCGACCCAGGGGGCAGCTGGGCTGAGCTTCTTGTGTGTGGGCACGGACGCCTCCAAGACATGAGCACATGGCTCGGCCGGGCTCGAACACCCAGCTCTTGCGGTTGTCCCACAGTCCCGTCGAATGGATCCACATGCAAGGCTACGTTATCAATATGTTACATAAGCATTACAGGCATGGGCATTGACTGGCCTCGTTTGGAGCGTGAAGGTCTACGTTTAAGAAACATGGATCCAATGGAGGATGGTCATGGTGAAGACACCGAGCGGCCCCGGTGACCTCAAGGAGTTCGAGCAGGAGTCCTGGTGGGAGGCGGTTCGAACCGAACTCAACGCGGACTCCCAGTGGGCGGAGGCGGCCAGGTACTTCCCCGCCCGCATCGAGTTCCGCAGTGACCACAGCTCCTGGACGGTGGACACCCGCGACGGGCGGGTCGTCTCTGTGCGGCAGGGACCTCACCCGCAGGGAGCCGACATCACCATCGTCGCCCCGGACGCGGAGTGGCGCCGCGTGATCGACGGGCGGACCGACTGGTTCGAGGGCACCTCGCCGGGGCTGGGCCGCATCACCGTGGAGGGCGACGGGATCGCCGCCATGCGCAACGTCAAGGCCATGTGGCGTCTGCTCGGCGCGCTGTCCAAGGCCGGCAGGCCCGCAGCCGAGCCCGGGCCTTACTCTCCCGACCCCGAGACGGGCCGCCACACCGCCCTCACCGGGCGCTATATCGAGGTCAACGGTCTGCGGACGTACTACGAGGAGGCCGGTGAGGGCATCCCGATCGTCTGCATTCATGCGGCGGGCCAGGACACCCTGATGTACCGCCACGTCGTGGAGGGACTGTCCGACGAGTTCCGCGTCATCTCCATCGACGCTCCCGGCCACGGCAAGACCCTCGAACCGGCCGGCGGTGCCTTCCGTGACATCAGCGACCACGCCGACTTCAACGAGGCGTTCATCGAAGCTCTCGGCCTGCGGAACCCGGTCATCGTAGGGTGCTCGATGGGCGGCAACATGGTTCTCGAACTGGCCTCCCGGCGGCCGGACTTCTACCGCGCCGTCATCTCGGCCGAGGGCTCCGACTACACCCCGACCGTCAGCGACACGCTGCTGGAGATGCTGCTGCTGAACGGTCCGCAGATCCTGGAAGGCTGGTCCCGCTCCATGACCGGCCACCGCACCCCGCCCGACCGCGCCCGCGAGGTCGTGTGGCAACTGCGCAGGGTCTGCCCGGAGGTGATCGCCGCAGATCTCACCGGCTACGCCGGCTTCGACCGCCGCGATCAGGTCGGTCGGATCGAGAGCCCGGTGCTGCTGCTGCGCGGCGACGCGGACTGGCTGGTCCCGCAGGAAATGGTCGAGCAGGTCGCCGACCGTATCCCCGGCAGTCAGATCGCGGTCCTTGAGGGGACCGGCCACTACCCGATGATCGAGAACCCCGTCGAGTTCAACCAGACGGTGCGCGACTTCGTGCGGGAGACCCTGCGATGAGCGGTCCCTCGGCCGGCCTCCCGGATCCCGCTGTGCTGCCGGCGCCCCTGGCGGGGCTGCCGGTGGCCCAGGTCGGCATCCTCGTACCCGACCTGGCGGCAGGCGTCGCCACCTGGTCGGCGCTGCTGGGAAAGGACGACTGGCTCATCTACACCTACGGGCCCGACACCGTTCCCCACCTGGCCTACCGTGGCGAGCCGGGCAGGTTCCGGATGCGGGTCGCTCTCGCCGGAAGCGCCCCGCAGGTCGAACTGATCGAGTCGCTCGAAGGGCCGAGCATCTACACGGAGTGGATCAGTGAGCACGGCTACGGCCTTCACCACCTGGGCTTCCGGGTTCCGTCCGCGGAGAAGACCATCCGCGAGGTGACGGCGAGTGGTGTCGCTCTGCTGCAGTCCGGCAGCGGGTACGGGCAGGGCGGCGACGGGGGGTTCGCCTACTTCGACACCCAGGACAGCGTTGGCCTGATCGTCGAGGCCATCGAGGTCCCCAAGCGCCGCAGGCCGTCCGAGCCGCTGCCCCGGGGGCGGCGGTGAGTCCGGTCGGCAGCCGCGGCCTGCCGGGATTGGCAGGGGTCGAGCACGTCGGTTTCACAGTGCCCGACCTGGACGCGGCCACCCGGTTCTTCACCGAGGTCATCGGATGCGAACTGGTCTACACCCTGGGCCCTTTCCGGTCCGACGGCACGTGGATGGCCGACAATCTCAACGTCCATCCACGAGCGGTGATGCACCGCCTGGGCTTCTTCCGCTGCGCCAACGGTCCCAACTTCGAGGTGTTCCAGTACGAGTCTCCGGACCAGCACCCGATCCCGCCCCGCAACAGCGACATAGGCGGCCATCACCTGGCCTTCTACGTCCAGGACCTGGACGCGGCCGTGGCGCACCTGCAGGCGTACGACGTGACCGTCCTGGGGGAGCCGACCGACAGCACCGGCCCGAGCGAGGGGCAGCGCTGGGTGTACTTCCTCACCCCCTGGGGCATGCAGCTGGAGCTCGTCTCCTTCCCCCACGGCAAGGCGTACGAGAAGGCGCTTGATCGGAGCGGGGGCCAGGGAGTGAGGTTGTGGCAACCTGAGATGCCGGATCACCTGTCACGTTAGGAAGACAATGCCGCCAGGCCTCGACGGACCGTCCTCTGTCGCCAGCCAGAGGGTCGCCGACACACTGCGCAAGCAGATCCTCTCCGGGGACCTCGCCCCGGGCGCGAGGATCATGCAAGAAGAGGTCGCCGCGTCCTTCGGCTCCAGCCGGCTGCCGGTCCGCGAGGCCCTGCGGATTCTGGAGGCCGAAGGCCTGGTCGTCCTCAAACCGAACAGCGGGGCCTGGGTCTCCAAGATGGACCTGGCCGAGTGCCAGGCGACCTACAAGCTGAGAGAGCGGGTAGAACCTCTCGCCCTCAGCGAGTCAATGCCGAATCTCACTTCAGACGACTTCGCGCGGCTGGATGAAATTCAGCATGAGATCGAGGCGAACCATGACGTCGACCATTTCCTCATCCTCGACAGAGAATTCCATCTGATTACCTACTCGGGCTGCCGCATTGATCATCTGCTCACGATGGTCCGGCGCTTTTGGAACACGACTCAGCATTACCGGCGGGCCTACGCCCACCTCATCGATCCGGCCGGGCACGAACTGATCAACTTCGAGCACCGGCTGATCATAGAGGCGATCAAGCGAGGCGATCCCATCGACGCCGAGCGCTTCCTGGCAGGGCATATCCGCCGGACACGGCTGGCGCTGTCGCTGCACCCCGAACTGTTCGCCGGGTGAAGACGCCGATCGGCTGACATATCTTCCGTTCACTTCCGGGCGGGCCGCACCAGGGGCGGTCCCCCTCTTCGGGATGCCCGGATGCACCTCGCCGGTCCCATTTTGTGGATCCATAAACTGAATCACGTTATCTAATCGCAATATGCTCAATCCCTGTCCATGGGTTGACGTGGTCAGATTCCAGAGGGAATCTTAGAGCCATTAAAGGATCCTCGTATATGGATCCATTCATGGTGATCTCGATAAGCAGCGGATCTCCTCCGCCGGCGTTGTCGCTCCTGGCCCACCCAGCCCACGGACGAGAACGCGCCCCCCGGGCTCCCCCCTCGGAAAACTCACACCAGCAGGCCGCAGAGTCCCGCCCTCGCCGTCGCGCACACCGACTCCGCGCCTTCACGAAGGAGCGCGCCGTGAAACGCCGCACAACCGTCATACGTCCCCTCGCCGCCTCCGTCGGCCTGACCGCCGTCCTTGCCGGCTGCGCCGCCGGAACGGCCGACGCCGGTGGGGCGGATGCCAAAACCGTGGGACTGATCCGTTTCTCCGGATCGGATGTCTACGCCAACAGCGCTCTCGACGCCATTGCCGCCTATGGAAAGAGCAAGGGCTGGGAGATCACCGAGGTGGACGCCAACGGCAGCGTCGACTCCGCCAACACGGCGTTGACCAACCTGGCCACCAAGGGGGTCGACGCGATCGCCATCTCCGTGTTCCCCACCGACGCACTCGCCTCGGGAGTCGCCTCGGCGCAGTCCGCAGGAATTCCCGTGGCCAACTGGGGAGGCGGCCTCGGGCCGGGCGTGCCCATCGCCGCAGACGTGTCGATCGGTCAGCCGATGGCCGAGCGGGTGGTGAACGACCTGGAGGGCAAGGGGGCATTGCTGGCCCTCGGTTATCGCCCAGGACTGCCCTGCCAGCGCCGTGAGAAGGCGCTCGATGAGGCCGTGGCGAAGACGGACATCAAGGTGGACGCCCGGCAGATCACCATCCCCGGGCAGGTCGAATCGGCGGACAAGGCGACGCAGGCTTGGGCGCAGGCACACCCCAAGGGCGACAGGCTCGCCGTGTGGGCCTGTTTCGACGACCCGGCCACCGGCGCCGTCGCGGCCCTGCAGCAGCTCGGCCGCACCGATGTCAACAGCTACGGTCTCAACGGCACCGCCGAGGCGCTGTCCCTGGTCAAGGCGGGGAAGCTGACCGCGACCCAGTGGATCGACGGACCGTCCCAGGGACGTGAGATCGCCCGGCTGCTGGAGAAGTACTGGGCGGCTCCCAACGACTTCGAGCCGGTCGAGATCGACGGCGACTACAAGATCATTGACAGGTCCAACGTCGAGGGCTTCCTGGCAGACCATCCCGAACTGAGGAAGTAGTCATGGCGACAGCAGCGACGGTGCCCGGCACCGGGGAGCCGGCGCCGCTCGGCCAGGCGGCACCCCTGGTCCAGGTGCGGGGACTGGCGAAGGCATACGGAGCCATCCGCGCGCTCCGCGGCGTCGACGTCTCCTTCCGGCGCGGTGAGATCCACGGGCTCGTCGGAGCGAACGGCGCCGGCAAGTCCACGCTGATCCGCTGTCTGGCCGGTCTGGAGCAGCCCGACGCGGGCGACATCCTGGTCGACGGTGAGATCACCCACGTCCACGGCCCCGTCGACGCGGTCGGCCTCGGACTCGCTTTCATCCACCAGGAACTGAACCTGGTGAACTCCTTCACCGGAGCGCAGAACATCATGCTCGGCAGCCACCAGGGCTCGATGGTGGCACTGCGCCGGTTCGGTGGCGTGCCCGGCGCGGTGCTTCGCGCTGCCCGTCGAGTCGGGATCGACTTCCCGCTCGACATCCCCGTCTCCGAACTGACCGTTCACCAGCAATGGCTCGTCACCATCGCGCGGGCGCTGGTGGAGGACCGTGCCCTCATCGCCATGGATGAGCCGACCGCGTCCCTGGACGCCCAGGAGGCGGCCAAGCTGTTGGAGGTCGCGCGCGAGCTGGCCGCCTCCGGCGTGGCCGTGGTGTTCATCAGCCACCGGCTCGACGAGGTGACGGCCGTCTGTGACCGGGTCACCGCCTTCAAGGACGGATCGGTATCCCTGGCGCTGCCCCGAGCGGAGATCACCCGCGAAGCCGTCGTACGTGCCATCGTCGGCCACGACATCACGCCCGGCGCCGGGGCCACGGCCTTCGAGGCGACCGAGCACTCTCGCCTCGCCCTGCACCTCCAGGGCGTGAGCCGCGGCCGGAGCGTGCGCGACGTATCCCTCACGCTTCACGAGGGCGAGATGGTCGGCATCGCCGGCCTGGTCGGCTCCGGGCGTACGGAACTGGCACGGCTGATCTTCGGTGCCGATCGCTCCGACAGCGGCACGATGACCCTGGACGGCAAGCCGTACCGGCCCCGCTCCATTCCCCACGCCATCACCCGGGGCGTCGCCTATGTCCCCGAGGAGCGGCGCTCCGAGGCGCTGTTCCTCACGCATTCGGTGGAGGACAACCTCCACATCACGGTGTGGGACCGGTGGCGCATCGGCAAGTGGCTGCCGCTCATCCGGCCCCGCTCGTCCCGGGCCGCGGCGAACCACACCTGCCGCACCCTCGGGATCAAGACGGCGGATGCCCGCCGGCCGGTCGTGGGCCTCAGCGGTGGAAATCAGCAGAAGGTCGTCATGGGCCGCTGGTTGGCCACCGACCCGAAGATCCTCATCCTGGACGAACCCACCCGCGGCGTGGACGTGGGTTCGCGCGCCGACATCTACCACCGGATCCGCGAGGCCAACGAGTCCGGATCCGCCGTTCTCGTCATCTCCTCGGAGTTCGAAGAACTCCTTGAGTGCAACCGCGTGCTCGTCATGGCCGAAGGCCGCATCGTCGGCGAGCTGACAGCCGGTGAGATCACCGTCCCCAACATGCTGCACCTCTGCTACGCGTAATCCACGTCGCGCGATCAAGAAACTGGAGAACCCGCCATGGAAGGCACCATCGAACAAGCCGCGAAGCCGTCGGCTGAGCCGGGGGCCGCACCGGGCACAGCACAGCGCGCGCTGGTTCTGACAGGCAGGTATGGAACCCCCGCCGTCCTCGTCCTGCTCCTGGTCGGCTTCACCGCGGCCAGCCCGCAGACGTTCTTGACCGGCCAGAATCTGCTGAACATTCTCAACCAGAGCGCCACACTGGCCATCGTCGCCGGCGGCCTCACCCTGCCGTTGGTGGCGGGCAAGTTCGACCTCAGCTTCGCCTCCGTGGTGAGCCTGTCCGGCATCCTCGCGGTCGGCTTCCTGGAGCGCAGCGGTCTTCCGTGGTTCGCCGCCATGCTGCTCGCCCTGGTGGCCGCCGGAACCATCGGGCTGGTCAACGGGCTGCTCGTCGCGCACCTGCGCATCAACCCGATCGTCGCCACCCTGGGCACCAGCACCATGCTGCTGGGCATCAACTACGCCTACTCCAACGGCACACCCATCACGCTCGAGCCCGGCCCCTTCACTGACATCGCGCGTGCCTCGGTGCTGGGCATCCCCACCCCCATCATCCTTACGGCTTTGGTACTGGGCGGCCTGTGGGTCGCGCTGAACTTCACGCTGCTGGGGCATCACATGCAGGCGGTGGGCGCCAATCAGGTGGCAGCCCGGATGGCCGGCGTACGGGTTGCCCGCATCACCGTGATCGCCTTTGTGATCTGCGGGCTGTGCGCGGGCCTGGCAGGCATCGTGCTGTCGGCGCGCATCGGCAGCGGACAGGTCACGGCCGGTGACGGCTACCTGCTGAACGCGTTCGCCGCGGTCTTCCTCGGCGCGTCCGTGCTCAGGGACGGCGACTTTCACATCCTGGGCACGCTCGTGGGCGTCCTCATCGTCACCGTCACCTTCAACGGGCTGTCCCTGCTGGGCGCCCAGTCCTATGTCCAGTTCCTCTTCCAGGGCGGAATCCTGGTGGCCGCCACCGCCTTGAGCAGCACCAGCCGCCGCATCCTGCTCGCTTCGGTACGACACTGACGCGCCCCGCTCGTCTGTGCGAAAGCCGATGTCATGCCGCGATCCGCGCGGCGCTTACCCGCCTCCCGGATCTCGAACCCCTGGTGCGGCCCTTGAGTCCGCTGCCGCCTTCCTTGACGCCTGCCTGCCCCGGGCATGAGTACCCGCTTCCATTCCCAAGTTGCGAGAGGCACCACCATGAGCAGCACTGAAACCGAGAAGAGGATCAAGGTCAACGGAACGGAGCTCTTCGTCCGCGACACCGGAGAGGAGAATCTTCCCGTTGTCCTGGCCCTCCACTCGTTGTTCCTCGACGGCCGCATGTTCGAGGGCTTCAAGGACGCGGCCGCCGGCAAGTACCGGGTCATCCGCCCCGACTTCCGTGGTCAGGGCAAGAGCGCGGCGGCGGAGGGCGACTTCGTTCATCTGGACACGGTCACCGCCGATGTCATCGCACTGGCCGAAGCCCTGAACCTGGAGCAGGTGCACCTGCTCGTGCAGTCCATGGGCGGTGACGTGGGCTTCCGGCTCGCGGTGGCCCGGCCTGGGCTGGTCAAGTCGATGGTCACCCTCGGCTCGTCCGCCTGCTCCGAGCCCGCCGATCAGCTGGTGGTCTTCCGCGAGTGGGTGGACAACGTCGGCCGCCAGGGCTTCGTCGGTGACGTGCTCCAGGAGACCATGGAGATCATGTTCGGCGTCACCACCCGCAACGACCCCGCCAAGCGGGACGTCGTCGAGCTGTGGAAGTCACGGATCGCCGAGGTTCCCAAGACCCTGCGCCCCGCGATGGCGGGTGTCATCGAACGCGGCACCGCCGTGCACCTGCTTCCGCAGATCAGTGTGCCCGTCTTCATCGTCTCCGGCGAGGAGGACAAGCCGCGTCCCGTTCCGTGGCAGGACGAAATGGTCGAGCACCTGCCGAACGCCACCCTGTGGCGCCTGGAGAAGATCGGTCACAGCCCCATCCTGGAAGCGCCGGACGTGGTCTTGCCCCGCGTTCTCGACTTCCTCGACCAGGTGGAGAAGTCCGGCTAGGAGTTTCCCTCAACGGTGGAGCAGGTGGCGCAGGACGTAGGGCAGGACGCGCCTCGGCCGAAACGATGACGGCCGTCCGCGAAGGGCTCGCCGACCTGGCGTCGGGACGCACCTTCTCCAAGGAGGAGGTGGAGGCCGGGCTTCGTCGGACCGGCCTCCTGGAACGGCCGGCCCGAGATGCGTCACATGGATGAGCTCGGCCGGGTGGTCAGCGGTGGCGGACCTTGGTGGTGAGGCGGTTGAGGATGCGGTCCCACTCGGTGCCGAAGGGGTTGTCCTGGACGAGGTAGGTCCAGGTGGCGGTGGGGCGCTTGAGGCCCGCGCCGTCGAGGTCGAGGCCGTCCGCGGTCACCGTGGCGGTCTCGAAGGTCTCGACCGAGCGTGACTCGATCTCGGCCAGCAGGCGCTGGTAGGCCGGGACCGCGTCCTTGTGGAACTCGTCGATCGGGTTGAGCCGCCCGAGAACCCGCAGGTGGATGCCCTCGCGCAGTTCCCCCAGGTAGGCCAGGTGGTCGGCCCAGCCGCGGTCGAGGTGGAACAGCACGATCTGGCGGGCGGCCTCGTGGAGCACCTCCTCGCCGACGCTCTCCTGTAGCTCCGACCATCGCTCGGGAGCGGCCGAGGCCAGGGCCTCGCCGGCCACCCGCTCGCGCAGGACCCGGTCGCGGCGCTCCAGCAACTGGCCGCGCTGGCGTTCGAGCAGCCGGGTGTAGCGCCAGGTGTTGCGGTGGATCTCCATGTTGACGCCCTCGGCGACCCGCTGGGCGTGGCCCACCAGGGAGTGCTCGGGCACGCCCTTGGCGTACTCGTCGGCGACGTAGTGGGCGATCAGCTCGTCCTCGCCGCTGACGTAGAAGACCGAGCCGCCGGGGTCGCCCTGACGGCCCGCGCGCCCGCGGAGCTGGTCGTCCAGGCGGCTGCTGGTGTGCCGGCCCGAGCCGATGACGTACAGGCCGCCGAGCTCGTCGACGCCCTCGCCGAGGCGGATGTCGGTGCCGCGCCCGGCCATCTGGGTGGAGACGGTGAGCGCGCCGCGCTCCCCGGCCCGGGAGATGATGGCCGCCTCCTCGGCGTCGTTCTTGGCGTTGAGGACCACGCACTCCAGCCCTCGGCCGCTCAGGGTCAGCGCCAGGCGCTCGGACTCGGCCACGTCCATGGTGCCGATCAGGATCGGCCGGCCGGTGGCGTGCACCTCGGCGATCTCCTCGACCAGCGCGAGGTCCTTCTCCATCCGGTACTCGAAGAGCCGGTCGGGCTCGTCGGTCCGCACGCACGGCCGGTTGGAGGAGACCACGGCCACCTTGAGGTCGTAGAACTCCCGCAGCTGGTCGCCGACCGCGACCGCGGTGCCGGTCATGCCGCACTTCTCCGGGTAGCGGGTGATCAGCGCCTGGACGGTGATCGAGTCGAGGATCTCGCCGGTCTCCGAGGGCGACAGCGCCTCCTTGGCCTCCACCGCCGCCTGCAGGCCGTCCGGCCAGCGCTGCAGCAGCGCCACCCGGCCCCGCGACGGGTTGATCAGGTGCACCTTGCCGTCCCGGACGATGTAGTCGACGTCCTTGGTCAGCAGGGCGTGCGCGTGCAGGGCGAGATTGACCTCCGTCAGCGTGGCGGGGGTGTCGTAGAGGTCGAGGTCGAGCGCCTGCTCGACGGTGTCGATGCCCTTGGTCGTCAGGTGGACGTTGCGCGCCTGATCGTCGAGCTCGTAGTGGTAGCCCTTGACCAGCTGCCTGACCAGCGCCGCCATCTCCGGCACCGCGTCACCGGGGTCGGCGGCCCCGGCCAGCACCAGCGGCACCCTGGCCTCGTCGACCAGCACGGAGTCGGCCTCGTCGACCACCGCCACGGCCGGCGCGGGAACGATCAGGTCCTCCACCCGGGTGCTCAGCCGGTCGCGCAGCACGTCGAAGCCGATCTCGCTGACCGAGCCGTACGTCACGTCCGCCGCGTACGCCGCCCTGCGCTCCTCGGGCGTGGAGCTCTGCCCGATCCAGCCGCAGGAGACGCCGAGCGCCTCGTACAGCGGGCCCATCCACTCGGCGTCACGCCGGGCCAGGTAGTCGTTGACCGAGATGACGTGGACCCGCTTGCCCTGCAGGGCGTATCCGGCGGCGGCCATCGCACCGGACAGGGTCTTGCCCTCGCCGGTCGCCATCTCCGCGACGTTTCCCGACAGCATCGCCAGCATGCCGACCAGCTGCACGTCGTACGGCCGCAGGTCGAGCGTGCGGCGCGCTGCCTCCCTGAGGATCGCGCAGAACTCCGCCAGGTCGTCGACCGAGGGCGTGGGCACCTCGTCGAGCGCGCGGATCCGCTCCTCGCGGGTCCCGGCATCCGCCACGACCCGCTCGAACTTCGACAGGTCGATGGTGCCGGGGCGTTCGAGGAAGCGCCTGAAGAGCTGAGTTATCGAGGCCACGTCTCCTCCAACGCCCGTTTACGGGCTCGCGTTCCGTCTCTTCGCACATTGTGGTGCAAAGATCGATTGTTCATGGATCGGAGCGGGTTCGCGAGGCCTCGGAAGCGGCAGGCGGCTCGCCGCGGACATCGGGCCGGTGGGACGCCGAGGCGCCAGGTCACCGGCCCAGCGGATGACGCAAGATACAGATTTATCGGCGGTTTGTTATGTCATAGCGTAATAAATCGGACTTATTCTCTGCCGGGGAGGCGTGGACATCCCCGATGATCGGCACGAAGGTTGTGAGACCGCCGAACGTACGACGACCACCGAACATACGATGACCGCCCTGGAGGCGCGATGAGCCTGTCCGACCTGCAGCCCGTTCCCACAGACCAGCTCGCCTTCCGGCTGCCGCAGAAGTTCGAGACCGTCGCCGAGGAGCGCCGCCACCGCCAGGAGCGGCTGACCGCCGCGCTGCGGCTGTTCGGCAGGTTCGGCTTCGAGGAGGGGGTGGCCGGACACATCACGGTCCGCGACCCCGAGCACCCGGACCACTTCTGGGTGAACCCGTTCGGCATGTCGTTCAAGCACATCAAGGTCAGCGATCTGATCCTGGTCAACCACGACGGCCAGGTGGTCGAGGGCCGCTACCACGTCAACCAGGCCGCGTTCGCGATCCACTCGATGGTCCACCAGGCCAGGCCGGACGTGGTCGCCGCCGCGCACAGCCACTCGGTGTACGGCAAGGCGCTGTCCTCGCTCGGCACGCTCGTGGAACCGCTCACCCAGGACGCCTGCGCGTTCTACGAGGACCACGGCCTGTTCGACGACTACACCGGCGTGGTGGTGGAGACCGAGGAGGGCCGCCGCATCGCGCAGGCCCTCGGCTCGCACAAGGCGGTCATCCTGCGCAACCACGGCCTGCTCACGGTCGGCGACAGCGTGGACGCCGCCGCCTGGTGGTTCATCACGATGGAGCGCTCGTGCCAGGCGCAGCTGCTGGCCAAGGCCGCGGGGCCCACCGTCCAGATCAGCCACGAGAACGCCAAGCTCACCCACGGCCAGATCGGCAACGACACGGTCGGCTGGATCAACTTCCAGCCGCTGCACGACCAGATCGTCGCCGCCGAACCCGACCTGTTCGACTGACGGCCCGCGAGCCGCACGCCCTCCTTCGTGGGGACGGTCGTGCGGCTCGCGGGGACCCCGTACGGCTCAGGTCGTGCCCCTCTCGCCTTCCCTCTCGCCCGCGGCGAGCAGGGCGACCGCGCCGAGCAGCAGGACACCGCCGCACGCCGCCGGCACGGTGAGCCGCTCGCCGAGCAGCAGGACGCCGAGGAGCGCCGCGCCGACCGGCTCCACCAGGGAGATCACCGAGGCCGTCGTGGCACGCACCGCGGCGAGACCGGTGAAGAAGAGGCCGTAGGCCAGCGCCGTCGGAACCGTGCCGAGAAAGGCGATGATCGCCCAGGAGGCGAGCGGGTCGCCGGAGGGCAGCAGGCCCTGGGCCAGCGCGACGGGCAGCAGGCAGAGCCCGCCGACGACGAAGCCGCCCATGGCGGTGCGGTACGGCTCGCCGGAGGAGGCCCGGTTGAGCAGGGTCACGCCCGCGTACCCGGCCGCCGACAGCAGCGCCCACCCGATGCCGGCCGCGGAGAAGGTCGCGGAGCCGTCGTCGAGGGTCAGCATCGCCAGACCGGTCAGGGCGATCGTGACCGCGCCCAGCCCGGCCGCGCCCAGCCGTTCCCCCAGGAGCAGCCGCCCGCCCGCGGCGACGAGGACGGGAGTGGCGCCTATGGTGACCACCGTCGCCACGGCCAGTCCCGATCCGGCGATCGCCGCGAAGTAGGCGGTCTGGTAGACGGCCATCGCCACGCCCGTGACCAGGATCCGCCCGAGGGTGGCCCCGCGCCGGGGCCTTCGGATGGTGAGTGGTCCGGCGGACCGGGTTCCGCCGAGGGCCGGGTCGTCTCCGGCGGGCCGGGTTTCCCCGAGGCCGAGGAGACGGCCGGCCAGCAGGAGCATGGCGGCTCCGGCGGCGAACCGCCAGAAGGAGACGGCGACGGGGCCGAGCCCGCCCGCCTGGTAGAGCAGCGCGCCCGCGGCACCGCCGGTGCCCCAGGCGGTCGCCGCGATGGACACGTACAGCAGGCCCCGCCGCACGGAGACATGCGTCATGAAGGTCTCTCCAGATGAGGTGATCGTCGTCAGGTCGCACGTATGCGGACGGCAAGCACCCACCGGACCGCTCGGGTCCGGTCGTCAGGAGAGAGGCCGCCCGCTAGCGGGCGGTCGGCGGGGCGGTGATCAGAAACACGGGCCCACCCTAGCCAGGCGTTCTGTAGATTCTCAATGCAGATTCTCAATGCGCATGCCCCGGCAGCCGGATGACCTGCCGCATGGGCGGCCGTTTCGCCGATGGGCATGGGCCCCTCTCACGACAACAAGCCGGTCGCACCGGCGGAGGATCACATGACGCAGAGACCGGTCCGGGGTCTGGGGATTCCCGTGACACGACGTGATCCGGACAGTGGCCACACGCTGCACGGCAGGTGGTTCGACGATCCCTACGCCTGGCTGGAGCGGCTCGACGACGCGGAGACCCAGGCGTGGATCGCGGCGCAGGAGGCCGTCACGCACTCCGTGCTGCGCGCGGAGCCCGGACGCGACTGGCTGCGGGCGGCGGTCTCCCGATCGGCGCGTCACGCGCGGCTGTCGCCGCCGACTCCCGCCGGGCCGCACGGACGCGAGTTCGTCTGGCGGGCGGACGCCGGCGACGAGAAGCTCTCCCTCATGCTTCGGCGCCGCGGGGGCGCACCGCTGGAGGCGGTGCTCGACCCCAACACCTGGCCGAGCGACGAGGCGCTGGTGTTCGCCGTGCCGTCGCCCGACGGCGCGCTGGTCGCGTTCGGGAAGGCCGTCGGCGGCACCCACGACGCGGTGATCCAGGTGCTCGACGTCGAGACGGGGCGGCTCCTTCCCGACCGGCCCCGCGGCACGGGCCACACGGCACCGGCCTGGCGGCCCGACGGGTCGGGGTTCTTCTACGCGGCCTGTCCCGAGCCGGGTGAGGTACCCGCGGGCGACGAGGCGCACTGGAACGCCGTCTACGAGCACCGGCTCGGGTCGGACGAGCCGGCCCGCCGGATCTTCGGCGACGACCAGGAGAAGGAGTACTGGTGCTCCGTCAAGGTCAGTGAGTGCGGGCGCTTCGCCGTGCTCCACAAGTGGGACTACGTACACGCCAACGTCGTCTACCTGCTGCGCCTCGCCGACGACGCGTTCCTGCCGGTCGCTCCCGTCATGCGCGCTCTCAACCAGGTGCAGGTGATCGGCGACTCCCTGCTCGTCCACACCGACCTTGACGCGCCGCGTGGCCGCCTCTGCGTCGCGTCGCTCACCGCCCCGACGGAGTGGCGGACGCTCATCCCGGAGAACTCGGACACGCTGCAGACGGTCGCGGGCGTCGGTGGCCGGCTCTACGCCGTCTACTCGCACGCGGCGTCGCACCGCGTGCGCATCCACGCCGAAGACGGCGCCTATCTGCGCGACCTGGTGCTGCCGGGGCTCGGCTCGGTGAATCGCAACGAGGGTGAGGGCATCGTCAGCGGTGTCGGCGGCTCCTGGAGCGGCGACGAGGTGTGGGTGAACTTCACCTCGTACGTGCAGCCGCCATCGGTCTACCGGTACGACTACGCGGCCGACCGCCTGTCGCCGTACCACGTGCCCGACGTCGGGCTGGACGCCTCCGAGTACGTGACGGACCAGGACTGGTACGAGTCGCCGGACGGTACCCGGGTGTCGATGTTCATCGTTCATCACCGGGATCTGCCTCGCGACGGTCACCGGCCCGTGCGGCTGAGCGGCTACGGCGGCTTCAACATCCCGCTGGAGCCGCGCTTCTCCGCGCTGAACGCCGCCTGGCTGAGACTGGGCGGCGTGCTCGCCTTCGCCAACGTGCGAGGCGGCGGCGAGTACGGCCGCGCCTGGCACGAGGGGGCGGTCAAGACGCGGCGGCAGAACGCCTTTGACGACTACATCGCGGCGGCGCGCCGGCTGGAGTCGGCGGGCTACACCACACCCTCCAGGCTCCTCTCGCGAGGCAACAGCAACGGCGGTCTGCTCGTCGCCGTCACCGCCATGCAGGCACCCGAGGCGTTCGGAGCCGTCTACTGCCGCGCGCCCGTCCTCGACATGCTGAACTTTCCGAGATTCGGCCACCTGAGCTCGGCGACCGTCGAGTACGGCTCGCCCGACGATCCCGTCGAGGGTGCCTATCTCGCCGGGTACTCGCCGTATCACAACGTCCGAGCCGATCGCCGCTATCCCGTGATGGCGTTCGTGTCGGCGTTGAACGATCGGGTCGCACCGCCGCACGATCCGCTCAAGATGGTCGCCATGCTCCAGTCCGAGGGCAAGGAAGGCGGCCCCTATCTCCTGCTGCCGCTCCGGGCCTCGGGACACGGCGGCGGCACCACGCTGACGGCGCTCGTCGAACAGGACGTCGACGAGCTGAGCTTCTGCTGCTGGGCGCTCGACGTCGCGGTGCCCGGTGCGACCTCGCGGGACGCGCGGTGAGTCGGAGCCGGACCGGGGACGCTCACTGTGGGGCGCGGAGAACGAGGGCCCGCGGGTTTTCGCCGGGAATCGATCGGTAAACCTGACAGCAGCTGACAGGTACGGGCGGGACGATCGTGCCATGACCATGACAGCGAAATTCCTCGCCGTGAACATAGACTGCGCCGAGCCCAGGCGACTGGCCGAGTTCTACGCGGCCGTCTTCGGCTACCAGGTGCAGTACGCGGAGGACACCTACGCCGGTATCGGCGACGGCACGATGACCGTCTACTTTCAGCAGAACCTCGACCGCAAGCCCGCCGCCTGGCCCGGCCCCGACAAGCAGTTCCACCTGGACGTCCGCGTCGCCGACGTGGAGACGGCGGTCCGGGACTACCTGGAGCTCGGGGCCACCAGGCCCGCCTTCCAGCCGGGCGAGGGAAAGTGGGTGGTGCTCGCCGACCCCGAGGGCCACCTGTTCTGTGTCTGCCCGATGGGCGACCAGTAGGTCGTCCCTGAAGCCCTCCGCTGTCGAACCCGGCGAGCGTGGGCGGTCATCGCACCGGGCGGCCCGTCGCCGGGTGGGATGAGAGGCGGCGCAAGTCTCTACCCGTTCGTCTCGCGCTCTAAGCTTGCGGGGTGACCCAAGAAGCGCTTCCTCCCAGATGCCCTGTTCGCTCCGCGGGGTGGCGATGACCTGGGTCGGGATATCGATCGCGTTGGTCGGCGCGCTGGGCTACGCCCTGGGGGCCGCGCTCCAGCAGTTCGAGGCGGTCTCCGAGGGCGCCTCGCTGAAGCTGATGAGGCGGCCCCGCTGGTGGATCGGCGGTGTCATCGGGTTCACCGGGGCGTCCCTGCACGCCGTCGCCCTCAGCTTCGCGCCGCTGATAGCTGTGCAGCCGATCAGCGTGGCGACACTGGTGTTCGCGGTGCCGCTGGCGGCGATACTGCACGGCAGACGCCCGCACCGGGCGGAGATCAGTGGTTCGATCGCGGTGGCCGTCGGGCTGCTCGGCCTGCTGCTGCTGGTTCCCGTGCACCCGGTGAAACCGCACATGACGAACCAGGAGGCGTTGGGCTTCCTCGGCTGCGTCGGGCTGGTCATCCTGGCGACCCATCTGCTGGGGCGGAAGATGGGCGGCTCGGCCAAGGCGCTCATGCTGTCGGTCGCCGCCGGAGCGATGACCGCCAGCGTCTCCACCTTCGTCCGGGTGGTGGGCGGCAACTTCGGCGGCGACTTCGGCACGCTGCTCAGCTGGTTCACGGTCGCCATCCCGGTGCTGCTCGTCTGCGCGGTCGTGTTGCTGCAGAAGACCTACGAGGTGGGTTACTTCGGCATCTCCTACGCGGCGGTGCAGGTGGTCGACCCGATCACCTCGATCCTCGCCGGTGTGCTCCTGCTCGACGAGGCGGTGCCCACCGGCTGGCTGAACGTGGTTCCCGCGCTCTTCGCGGGTGCGCTGGTCGTCTGGGGGACGATCGTCCTGGGGAAACTCTCCCCGGACCAAGGGGTTCCGGCCTCGGTGCGCGAGCAGGCGACGGTCTCGCCGTAGCCGTCCCGCGCCGGGTCACCGGGAGGGCGGTGTCCAGCCGAGCACCTCGTCCATCGCGCCGTTCACGCGCGAGGGGGCGAGCCGCCAGCTGAGCGCCGTCATCGTGTCGCGCAGCCGCACGGCCAGCGGGTTGCGCATCCGGGTGACGCGGCAGATCGCGGCGGACCGGGCCACGATCCCGGAGGTGCGCTCCAGCCGGGCGGCGGTGTAGCCGGCCAGCACGTCGTCCCCGTCAAAGGACACGGCGCCCGTGCCGTCGCCGACCACGTGGGCCAGCACCACCGCGTCCTCGATCGCCTGGCAGGCACCCTGGCCCAGGTTGGGGGTCATGGCGTGCGCGGCGTCGCCCAACAGTGCGACCCTGCCGCGGTGCATGGCGGGCAGCGGGGTGGTGAGGTGGTGGACGTCGTTCCGCAGCACCCGCTCCGGCGTGGCGGCGGCGAGCAGCTCCGGGATCGGGGAGTGCCAGTCTCCGAACAACCGGCGCAGCTCGGCCGGCTGGTCCCCGCCGCCACCGCCCGCGGGGACGGTGTCGGTGGCGTAGCAGTAGGTCGTGTCCCCGGCCAGCGGCATGACCCCGAAGACCTTTCCGCGCCCCCAGCTCTCGTAGGCCTGGCCGGGTACGCCCGCGGCGGGGACGAGCAGCCGCCAGGCGGTGACGCCCGAGTAGCTCGGGGCGGGGTGGGCCGGAAACAGCGTGGACCTGACGGGGGAGTGGATGCCGTCGGCTCCGACCACCAGGTCCGCCTCCGTCCGCCCGCCGGCGAAGGTCACCAGGCCGCTGTCCGGGTCGATCCGGGTGACCTCGGTGTTCAGCCGGACCGTACCGGTTTCGAGGCGCGAGGAGAGCGCGTCGACCAGATCCGCGCGGCGCAGCAGCACCACGGAGTCGCCGCCGTTGCGCGCGGAGGCGGCCTCCGCGCTGGTCCTCACCATCCACCTGCCGTCGGAGCGCCGGAGGCCGCCCGTGCCCTGGATCGCCGACAGCCGGCGAATCTCGTCGCCGGCCCCGATCGTGTCGAGCGCCCTGAGCGCGTTGGCGGCCACGGCCAGGCCGGAGCCGACCGGCTCCAGGGACGCGGCCCGCTCGAAGACCGTGACCTGCCAGCCCCGCCGCTGTAACGCCACCGCCGCCGTCAGCCCGCCGATGCCCGCTCCGATGACCGCCGCGTGTGCCATGACCCTCTCCTTTACTACGGATGTAGTGGAACTTACTACGCCCGTAGTTAAACTACAAATGTAGTATTCGAGGGTGAAGTCCCAGCGAGCCGAGCTCATCGCCGACACCGCCATCGACCTGCTCGTGGAGCGGGGGATGCGCGGCCTGACCCACCGGGCCGTGGACGAGGCGGCGGGGCTACCGCCGGGGTCCACCTCCAACCTGGCCCGCACCCGGTCCGCGCTGCTGGAGCTGGCCCTCGACCGGCTCACCCGGCTGGAGTCCGCCATGTTCGCGCCGATCCTCGGCGAACCGGGGCTGGACGCGGTCGACGTGCTCACCGAGATGACGGCACAGCTGCTCTGGTCGCAGTTGACCGTCGGCCGCCGCCGGACGGTCGCCCGCTACGAGCTGGCCCTTGAGGCCACCCGCCGTCCCGAGCTGCGCACCATCTATGACAGGGCGGGCGAGCGCTTCCGTGACCCCGCCGTCGCGATCCTCGCCGCCGCGGGGTCGCCCGACCCGGTACGGCACGGGCGCCAGCTCGTCGCCTTCGGCGAGGGCGTCATGTTCGACGCCATCGTCGGCGCCGGAGCCGAACCGACCCTGGACGACCTCCGCCTGGGGGTCGGGGAACTCCTGCGCGGCATGCTCGGACGGGAAGGCCCGTAGGGCTCGGCCGAAGCGTCGCGGAAACCGGAGAGGTCCGGGGTCCGAAAGGTTCGAGGGTCAGGGGAAGTTCGGAAGACCGGATGGGCCGGTTCGAGAGGCGTTCAGCGGGCCGGGCCGGTGAGGCGGGCGCGGTGGGCGGGCCACTCGTCGTCCAGGATGCTGAAATAGACGGTGTCGCGCCAGGTGCCGTCGGCGCGGCGGCGCTGGCGGCGCAGGGTGCCCTCATGAACGCCGCCGATGCGCCTGATCGCGTTCTGCGAGCGGATGTTCAGGTTGTCGGTCTTGAGCTGCACCCGGTTCACGCCCAGCTTGTCGAAGGCGTGGTCGATCAGCAGGATCTTGCACGCGGTGTTCACCGCGGAGCGCCACACGGTTCTGCCGTACCAGGTCCAGCCGATCTCGATGCTGTCGGCGTACCCGGGCGTGTCGATGTAGGTGGTCCAGCCGACCGCCCGGCCGGTCTCCCTCGGCACCACCGCGAACGGCACGTAGTTCGGTGCCCCGACCAGCCGCGCCGCGATCCGGGCCAGCTCGGCCTCGGTGCGCGGGGTGGGGGCGGGCATCCAGCGCCACACCTCGTCGTCGCCGCCACCGGCCAGGAACAGGTCGGGGATGTGGTCGCCGGTCAGCGGTTCCAGCCGTACGGTGTCGTCTTCGAGGGTGAGGGGAGCGGGCATCTGCGCGGTCATGGAAGGGACTTTAAGGCTCCGGGTGGACCTGTCCGAAGGTCCACTCGGCGGCTCTTCCCGGGGACCACTCGGGGGTCCCGTCACGTCCCGCCACCTCCCGTCGCGGAACGGGGATCCCGTGAATTTCGGCATTGCCGGGTGTGTCGACAGGCGTACCGTCTGGTCGGTACACTCTCGAAAGACCGTGAGGAGATCCCATGGATTTCGCGTTCCACGCCGGGACCGAGCAGTCGCGGGGGCGGCCGCTCGACGTCATGGACGAGTTCGCCCATCCGGTGCTCGCGGCCCGGGTCGCCGGGCGCTGAGGATCTTTTGAGAAGCACATGACCTGACCTCGCCGTTCTCCCTCCCGCGTGCCGGGACTGCGGGCGGTGCCAGGGGGCCCGGGGTCACCGGGCACCCGAATCGATGAAGATCGACGAAGGGAGCGTTCGTGGCGCTGGACGAAGAGGCGGTCAGGGAGCGCGCTGTCGCGTTCCTGGCCGCGCACGACCCCGCGGGGGATCGGCTGGAGTTCCTGCGGGCCAGGTTCGACGCCGGGCTGGCCTGGGTGCACTTCCCCGAGGGGCTCGGCGGGCTCGGGGCCGCCCGCGAACTGCAGCACGTGGTGGAGCACGAGCTCGCGGGGACGCCGCAGATCAACCCCGGGCTGCAGACGATCGGGCTGGGGATGGCCGCGCCCACGATCCTGGCGTTCGGCACCGACGAGCAGCGCAGCCGGTTCCTGCGCCCGCTGTGGACGGGCGAGGAGATCTGGTGCCAGC
The DNA here is from genome assembly GCF_040295965.1 of Streptosporangium sp. NPDC002544. Taxonomy (NCBI): domain Bacteria; kingdom Bacillati; phylum Actinomycetota; class Actinomycetes; order Streptosporangiales; family Streptosporangiaceae; genus Streptosporangium; species Streptosporangium sp. NPDC002544. Next base: position 396,469 of record NZ_JBEOWJ010000002.1, read on the forward strand.
TCTTCAGCGAGCCCGGCGCCGGCTCCGACCTGGCCACGCTCGGCACCCGCGCGGTCAGGGACGGGGACGAGTGGGTCGTCGACGGGCAGAAGGTGTGGACCTCCGGTGCCCACCACTCCCGGTGGGCGATCCTGGTCGCCAGGACCGACGTGGACCTGCCCAAGCACCGGGGGCTCACCTACTTCGTGTGCGACATGCACGCCCCCGGGGTCGAAGTCAGGCCGCTGCGGCAGATCACCGGCGAGGCCGAGTTCAACGAGGTCTTCCTCACCGGGGTACGGCTCGGCGACGACCTGCGGCTGGGAGAGATCGGCGACGGCTGGCGGGTCGCGCAGACCACGCTCATGAACGAGCGGGTCGCCATCGGCGGCGCGCCGGTCAAACGGGGCGGCGGCATGGTCGGCCTGGTCGCCGAAGCCTGGCGCACCCGGCCCGAGCTGCGCACCCACGACCTGCACCAGCGGCTGCTGCGCCTGTGGGTGGAGGCGGAGGTGACCCGCCTGGCCGGGACGCGGCTGCGCGAGCAGCTGTCCGCCGGGCAGCCGGGCCCCGAGGGTTCCGGTATGAAGCTCGCCTTCGCCTCGCTCAACCAGGCCCTGTCCGGGCTGGAGGTCGAGCTGCGCGGCGAGGAGGGCCTGGCCTACGACGACTGGACCTTCCGCCGCTCCGAAGGCGTCGACTTCGTCGGCCGGGGTTCCGGATACCGCTACCTGCGCGCCAAGGGAAACTCCATCGAGGGCGGCACCTCGGAGATCCTGCGCAACATCGTCGCCGAGCGCGTGCTCGGCCTGCCCTCGGAACCCCGCGTCGACAAGGACGTGCCCTGGAAGGACCTGCCCCGATGACGTACGACGCGAAAGTGGTGAGCGACCGGTGACACTGCTCTACACCGAGGTCGAGGAGGAGCTCCGCGCCTCCGTACGGGGCCTCCTCGCGGACCGCTGCCCGGCCGACGCCGTGCTGAAGCGGGTCGAGTCCGAGGCGCCGTACGACATGGACCTGTGGAAGACGCTGTCGCGGGAGATCGGGGTGGCGGGCCTGCTCGTGCCGGAGAACTACGGCGGGGCGGGGGCGTCGGCGCGCGAGGTCGCGGTGGTGCTGGAGGAGCTGGGGCGGGCGGTGGCGCCGCTGCCGTTCTTCACCAGCTCGGTGCTCGCCACGAAGGCCCTGCTGAACGTCGGCGAGGAGGACCTGATCCAGGAGCTCGCCTCGGGCGAGACGACGGCGGCACTGGCGGTGTCGCTGGCGGCCTCGCCGTACCGGCCGCTGCCGGAGACCGTCACCGTCACGGACGAGGGGCTCCTGAACGGGGAGGTCAGGGCGGTGGCCGGCGCGGACGTGGCGGACGTGCTGCTGGTGCCCGTCGGAACGGCGCTCTACCAGGTGGAGGCGGAGAACGTCAGGGTCGACGTGCTGCCCTCGCTGGACCTGACCCGGCCGATCGCCACCGTCACGTTCTCGGACACCCCCGGGCTGGCGCTCGGCAGGCTCGACGTGCGGAGCGTGCTGAGCTTCGGCGCGGGGCTGCTCGCCTCCGAGCAGCTGGGTGTCGCCGAGTGGTGCCTGGGCACGACGCTCGCCTACATCAAGGAGCGTCACCAGTTCGCCCGCCCGGTGGGGTCCTTCCAGGCGATCAAGCACCGGATGGCCGATCTGTGGCTGGACGTGGTGCGTGCCCGCGCCGCCGCGAGGAACGCCGCGGACCTGCTGGCCACGGCCTCGCACCCGCTCTCGCCTCTCGACGGTGTGGAGGCGGCCGGTGAGCGCGAGCTGGCGGCGGCGGTGGCCAAGTCGTGGTGTTCCGAGGTGGCGCTGCACGTCGCCGAGGAGAGCGTCCAGTTGCACGGCGGGATCGGGATGACCTGGGAGCACCCGGTGCACCTGTATCTCAAGCGCGCCAAGGCGACCGAGATCGCACTCGGCACCCCCGGCGCCCACCGGGAGGCCGTGGCGGCTCTCGCGGACCTGCCCGCCCCCGCCTGACCTTCTCCCCGCTCGCGGGCCTGCCCCGCCCGGCCCGCGAGCGGGTGTGAACTGGAAGGCTTACTTGGTAAAGGGGGCCTGCTCCGGGCGAAGCGAGGTGAGGAGCAGGTCGGCGAAGTGCGCCCCCAGTTCCGCGCCCGAGAGCGGGCCCTCCGCGTTGTACCAGGTGCCCAGGTGGTGCACGGAGCCGAAGAAGAAGTCGACGACGATGTCGGCGGGCACGTCCTTCCTGAAGGTGCCCTCCTGCTGGCCCTCGATGACCAGGTCGCGGAAGCGCTCGTGGTAGCGGCGCCGCTCGGCGCGGACGACCTTGCGGATGTCGGGCGTGAGCAGGTGCATCGACCGGAAGAAGATCTTGGAGTCGTCCAGGTTCTCCACGGTGGTCGCCACGACGTCCGCGGCGGCGGTGTGCAGGCGCTCGGCCACCGGCCCTGAGCTCTCGGCGAAGTGGGTCAGCCGCTCCATCTGCATGCGCAGCACCCGGCCGTAGATCTCGCGGAGCAGGTCGTCCTTGGAATCGAAGTAGTGGTACATGGCGCCCTTGGTGACACCGGCCGCCGAGACGATTCCCTGCACCGACGTGCCCTCGAAGCCCCGCTCGGCGAAGAGGCGGGTGGCCTCGCTGAGCAGGCGCTGCCGTACCGGCTCCTGGTCCTGAGTCATGCGCGTCCCCCATGGTGTGGTGAGGGAAAGCGTACCGACTGGTTGGTCAAGCAGGCGGCCGATTGACGGAGACGTGTTACTTGCGTCACCTTCGCGATTGGACGATAGCTGGAGCCCCAAATTGGGTATTTCATAGTCCAAGGATCTTCAGTGTGGCAGGTCCCCCCACTTTCTTTCACGACCGCATCGAGCCATGGGGGTTCGTCATGCCCGGCGGATCTATCTACGTGACGCCAGTCGACCAGGTTCACGGCCTGTCGCCCCAGGTCATGTACGAGCAGTTCTGGCTCAAGGAGGTCGCCCATCGCAGGAAGATGCGCGGGGTCAAGGCGGCGGTCGGCCTGGTGGTGGGCGTCGCGCTGGCCTACCGGTTCAACCTGTCCCCGCCGATCCTCGGGCTGCTGTGCGGCCTGCTCGTCGGTGCCGCGGACGCGTTCTGGACCTGGCGCGAGTACGACGCCACCGCCGTCTGGCGAGGCAAGCGCAGGGGCGAGACCATCACCGGCAGGCTGCTCCGCCGCAGGCTGCGCAGGGCCGGCTACCACGTCCTCGACGGCCGGGCCATCCCGGGCAAGGCCTCGATCGACCACCTCGTCATCGGTCCCGGCGGCATCTGGGTGGTCGACAACGAGGCCTGGCACCCGGAGACCGAGATCGCCCGGTACGGCGACCGGCTGTTCCTCGGCGAGAAGTACGGCACGAAAACGGCGAAGGCGCTCGTCGAGGTCTCCGAGTCACTGGCCGAGGTGCTCTCCCGCGAGACGGGCATCCCGGTCACCATCGAGCCGTTGCTCGCCGTGCACGGCGGGCAGCTCAGGCGGTCGGTCACCGCGGAGGGGCTCACCCTCCTCAAGCCCCGCCTGGTCGCGCGCTGGATCAAGAACGGTCCGCGGGCGGACTTCGACGACGCCCAGGTGGAGGTGCTCGCCAGGACCGCGGCCCGGGTGCTGCGCCGGATGAGCTGACCGTACGAGCCACCGCGCCCGGAGAACCGGTGAACGCGAACGCCGTCGCCGGGTGGAATCCGCTCAGGCGAGTTCCTCGATGAAGGCCGCCAGCTGCGCGACGTTCCGGCACTCGTACATGGGCACGATCCCCCCGTACGCCGTCGCCACCGAGTCGCCGGTGTCCCACTGGGCGGTCGGCTCCGGGTTGAGCCAGTAGCTGTGCCGGGCGTCCTTGGTCAGCCGCCTCAGCGTCTCCAGCGCGGGCGGCTGGTAGTTGGACCGGGCGTCGCCCAGGATCAGCAGTGACGTCTTCGGTCCGATGGCGTCGCCGTACCGCTCGGCGAACGTCTCCAGCGCGTGGCCGTAGTTGGTCCGGCCGAACCGCACCATGTCGGCCTCCCTCACCAGCCGGGTCATCGCCTCCGCCACGTCGGCGCCGGGCACGAAGAACCGGGTGATCTCGTCCACCGTGTCCACGAACCCGAACGCGCGGACCTTGGTGAACTGTTCGCGCAGCGCGTAGGTCAGCAGCAGGGTGAAGTGGGCGAAGGCGGCGACCGAGTCGCTGGTGTCGCAGAGCACGACCAGTTCGGGCTTGTGCGGGCGGCGCGGCCTGTTGAAGGTGGTCAGCGGCACCCCGCCGCTGGACAGCGAGGCCCGTACGGTCCTGCGGAAGTCGAGGCGGCCGCGGTGGCCGAGCCGGTGCTTGACGGTCAGCCTGGCGGCGAGGCGCCGGGCGAGCGGGTGCACCTCCCTGCGGAGCCTGGCCAGGTCGGCCTTGGTGATCCGCAGGAAGTCGAGCTGCTCCAGCGGCGGGCGTACCGAGGATCGGGCGATCCGCTCGATTCCGGAGTCCTCGGCGATCCGGCGGCGCACGTCGCGGGAGACGGCGTCCTCGAAGCGCCTGGTGTTCTCGCCGATCCGCTGCCGGGCGACCTTCTCGGCCAGCCCGCCGCGCTCCTGACCGGCGAGGACCTCGGCGAGCAGGCGCGCCATGAGCGTCTCAGGGGAGAGCGCCCGCATCACCGAGTAGGAGAACCAGTTCTGCCTGCCGGGACTCGCCACCTGGCGGCCGAAGCGCTCCACCATCGCCCGCGCGAACTCGTTCATCCCCTCGGCGCCCAGCAACAGCTCGGCCAGCCTGTCGCGCAGCTCGGGGAGTTCGGCGGTCTCCAGGTCCGGTTCGGCCTCGTGCGAGGGCCGCAGGCCGGTCGTGGAGGAGGGGAACCACAGGTCGAACAGCGTGTCGAAGCCCGGCCGGTGCGAGGGCCGCTTGACCAGCGTCGCGGCGTACGCGGCCCGCAGCGACTCCCGCTCGGTCAGGTCGATCACCTCCAGTGCCCTGGCCGCGTCCAGCCCCTCGGCCAGCGACACCGGCAGCCCCGCCTCGCGTAGCGCGTGCACGAACCCCACGTGCCGGTCGAGCAGGCTCACCTGCCGCCTCCCGCCCCGTGGGCCGCGCGCTCCGCGCCGGTCACAGGGCCAGCTCCTTGCGTGCCCGGGTCTGGTCGGAGGCGTGCTTGAGCACGACGCCGAGGGTGGCCCCGATCGCCGCCTCGTCCAGCTCGGTCCTGCCCAGCGCGATCAGGGTGTTGGCCCAGTCGATCGTCTCGGCGATCGAGGGCGCCTTCTTCAGCTCCAGGGCGCGCATGGTGGCCACCGTACGGGCGAGTTGCTCGGCCAGGGCGGTCGTGATCGTGGGCACCTGGGCCAGCACGATGTCGCGCTCGCGCTCCGGCGTCGGGTATTCCAGGTGCAGGTAGAGGCAGCGCCGCTTCAGCGCCTCGGAGAGCTCGCGGGTCGCGTTGGAGGTCAGCACCACGTAGGGCCTGCGTACGGCGGTGATCGTGCCGAGCTCGGGGATGGTGACCTGGTAGTCGGACAGGATCTCCAGCAGCAGCCCCTCCACCTCGACGTCCGCCTTGTCGGTCTCGTCGATCAGCAGGACCGTGGGCGTCCGGGAGCGGATCGCCGCGAGCAGTGGCCGCTCCAGCAGGAACTCCTCGGTGAAGATGTCGTCGTGGGTGGCGTCCCAGCTCTCGTCCTGTCCGGCCTGGATGCGCAGCAGCTGCTTCTTGTAGTTCCACTCGTACAGCGCCCTGGCCTCGTCCAGCCCCTCGTAGCACTGCAACCTGACCAGTTCCGCCCCGGTCGCCGCCGCCACGGCCTTGGCGAGCTGGGTCTTGCCCACACCGGCCGGCCCCTCGGCGAGGAGTGGTTTGCCGAGCGCTCCCGCCAGGAAGACCGAGGTCGCGATGGAGTCGTCGGAGAGGTAGTCGACGGCGCTGAGCCGCTCGCTGGCATCGGCGGGCGAGGCGAACCACATGTGTGCTCCCAGTACAGGACCGAATGTTGTTCTAGCTTAGCCGCTGATCGTCGCGGATTTCGAAGCCCTGCCCGATGTGCGCTATCCTTCAAGAGCTTCAAGCGCCGCTAGCTCAGTTGGTTAGAGCAGCTGACTCTTAATCAGCGGGTCCGGGGTTCGAGTCCCTGGCGGCGCACTTGCGGGAAAGCCCAGATCGGCATCGCCGATCTGGGCTTTCTTCTTTTGAATCCTCGGTGACCCGGGTCAGCGGACCCGGCGGCCGTGGCTGGGCTCGCTCTGGCGGTTCGCCCGGTCCACGGCCGTCACGTGGTAGTGCGCGCCGCCGGCTCCCTCGGGGTCCACCCAGCGCACGTCGCGGCCCGCGGGGATGACCGCGACCAGGTTGCGGGCGTCGGTGAAGTCACCGGGACCGGCCTGCCGGTCGAACCTGAAGACCGCGAACTGGAACGGGACGTCCCTTCCGGGGGCGACGATGTGCAACTCGGCGCCACCGGCCACCTTGTGCGCGGTGGCCAGGACCGGGCGGCGCGGTGGCCGGCCGCCCGCGAGGCGCGGCAGCAGCGGGGCGAGGGCCGGGCGGGTGTAGTGGTCGGTCACGGCGGTGCTGACGCTGCCCAGCCGGTCCTCACGTACATCGCCGGAGTTGTACCAGATGTCGCCGCCGACCTGGGGGTTGTCCCGGTTGAGAGTGAGGTGCCGGGAAAGCTCGTCCGGCTGGAACCACTGGGCGGGCTGCCCGGCGGCACCGGCCTTGTAGGCGGCCTGGCCGATCCAGAGCTGGACGTCGGTGCCCGCCGCCACGCCGGACCACCAGGGGATCAGCTTGGCGTAGTCGGCGTTCGACTGGCCGATGTACCAGTAGATCTGCGGTGCGATGTAGTCCAGCCAGCCCTTCCTGACCCAGCCCCGGGTGTCGGCGTGCAGGTTGTCGTACGACTGGCTGCCGGCGGTGTCCGAGCCGAGGGGGTCGGTGGACCTGTTCCGCCAGATGCCCGAGGGGCTGATGCCCCAGGCGACCTCCGGCTTGGCCTGCCGTACCCGCTGCTGCATCTCCCGGACGAGCAGGTCCACGTTGTCGCGCCGCCAGGAGGCGAGATCGGGGAAGCCCGCGCCGTAGCGCGCGAAGGCCGCGGCGTCGTCGAAGGCCGTGGTGTTGACCGGGTAGAAGTAGTCGTCGAAGTGCAGGCCGTCGATGTCGTACCTGGTGACCGCGTCCATCATCGCGTCCTGCACGAACGCCCGCACCGCGGGGATGCCCGGGTTGTAGTACAGCTTGCCGCCGTAGGAGACGATCCAGTCCGGATTCCTGCGGCCCGGGTGCTCGGGGTGCAGTTTGGCCGGGTCCGGCTGCATCGACACGCGGTACGGATTGAACCAGGCGTGGAAGGCCAGGCCGCGCCGGTGCGTCTCCTCGACCAAGAAGGCCAGCGGGTCGTAGCCCGGGTCCTGGCCCTGAACGCCGGTCAGGTACTCCGACCACGGTTCGTGCGGCGAGGGCCAGAAGGCATCGGCGGTCGGCCGGATCTGGACGAAGACCGAGTTGAGCCGACGGGTCCGCGCGAGGTCCAGCCAGGCCAGGTACTCGGCCTGCTGCGCCTCGACGGTCAGGCCGGGCTTCGACGGCCAGTTGATGTTGAGCACCGAGGCGATCCACATCCCGCGCATCTGCCGTAGCGGCGGGACGTGACCGTCGGCGTTGCCGGCGGCGAAGGCGGGCGTCGAGGTGAGGGCCGACAGGGGGAGAGTCGTCGCGCCCGCGGCCAGGGCCAGGCCGCGCAGGACGGAACGTCGGGTGGGTGTGCTCATGCGGACCTCCGGGGGGCTGAAGAAGAAGGCGCCGAGCGTGACATTGGCAGAAACTTACTTTCAAATCAATGACAATGAAGGAAAATATCGTTGAGATGCGATCCGCTCCAAGGCGTTCGGGCGGGCGGCCCGGTGGAGGCCACGGCGCGCCGAGGGGTCGGGTGGATCGGTGGTGATCCGGTGGCGGGTGCGTGTCGGTCGCCTGAAGATGGGCACTGGACATAAACCCATATAAGAGGTAGGGATAGTATGAAAAATTCCATGACATTCGAGGAGCAGCCATGGCAGCCAAAGTGATCGACGCGACCGCGTACGTCCAGGAATGGCAGGACTGGCACCACCGGCACGAGGTGGTGCTGGCCGATCCCCACGGGTTCCTCGCCGTCACGAACCTGCACTGGCTGACCTCTGAACCGCAGCGCCTGCCGGATGCTCCGGGGGAATGGTCGACCGGCGGCGAGGGCGTCGTGGTGACCCTCGGAGACGCGGAGGAACTGGTGGTGGACGGCACGCCGGTGCGTGGCCGGTACGTGTTCGGCCTCATTCCCGAACGCGGCGCGATCAATGCCACCTGGGGTGACGCGGTGATCGAGGTGGCCAGGCGGGGCGGGCATGACATCGTCAGGCCGAGACACCCGGACCACCCGCTGCGTGTCGCGTTCGCCGGCACGCCGACCTTCCCGCCGGACCCGCGCTGGCTGGTCGCCGGCCGCTACGTGCCGTTCGACGAGCCCCGGCCGACGGACGTCGGGGCGGCGGTGGAGGGGCTGCGGCACGTCTACGACGCGCCGGGGCGGGTCGAGTTCGAGCTCGACGGGCAGACGCTGAGCCTGACGGTGTTCAACGGCCACGCGCCGGGCAGCCTGATCGCCCTGTTCACCGACGCGACCTCCGGCGTGACCACCTACGCCGCCAACCGCGTCCTGCAACTGGGGGTGCCCGACGCCGGCAACCAGGTGACCGTGGACTTCAACCGGGCCACGAACCTGCCGTGCGCCTACACCGACTTCGCCACCTGCCCGCTGCCGCCGGCGGAGAACCGACTGCCGGTCGCGATCGAGGCGGGCGAGAAGATCCCCTACGAGCGCGGCTGACGTCGGATGAGCACGCCCGTGATCTCGCTCATCCGTTCCCCTGGGGGAGAGTATCGGCCGGTTCAACGGGATCACGGCCAAAGGTCCGCCGGGTGGCGGGCGCGCCAGGCGGTGTAGTGCGGCTGACTTTCGAGGGATTCGCGGTGGGCCTCGGTGGCGAGGCGCGTCAGCTCCTCGGCCCGGTGGGCGAGGGCGCCGTCGCGGCGCCAGGCCGCCAGGTGCCTGATCCACACCGGTGATCCGGCGAGCGGGCGGACCACGAGCCCAGGTCCTGCGGGGAAGCTGGCCTGGCAGGGCGAGATCGCATGCTTCTCGGCGATGAGATTACGGATCATCATCGGCTCGATCATGATGTACGGCATCTTCGGGACGAAGCCCTCGTTCTGGCAGGCGGTCACGAAACACTCCGGCCAGCCGACGCCGTCCGGCGGCGAGAGCACCCAGTCGTCGCCCGCCAGCTCCGCCAGCGGCACCTCCTCCAGCACCGCGAGGGGATGGGACTCGGCCATCGCCACGAAGACGGGTTCCACGGCGATGGGACGCACGCCCACCGAGGGTGGGATGACCAGCTCGTGGCCGGGGTAGTCGATGAGGGTCGCGGCGTCCAGCCGCCGGGAGGTCAGCAGATCCAGCAGCAGGCGGGGCGAGTGCTCGGTGTGCACGGTGATCGAGGCCCCCGGGACCTCGAACAGCCGCCGCAGCAGGCCGCTGAACAGGGGGTTGGCGTAGCCGCCGATGCGGGCGACGCTCGTCTGGCCGCTGGGCGGCAGGGCGCCTGTCATCAGCTCGTCCACGGTGTGCAGCGCGGACCTGGCCCGGGTGAGCACGAACTGGCCGAACGGGGTCGGTGTCACGCCCAACCGGCTGCGCCGGAAGACCTGGCCGCCGAGCGTGGACTCGATCCGGTGCAGCTGGGCGGTCAGGGCGGGCTGGGAGACGCCCAGGGAGGCCGCCGCCTTGCTGAGACTCCCCGCGCCGGCGATGGTGCATAACGCTCGAAGGTGCCGTAGCTCCAGCTGCATGGGCCAAATATAGTGCGGCATAACGCTGGATTTATATGTCTCTGGGATAAGACGCGGTTCCCTCGTTCGGCGCACAGTTGACGATGATCCCTACTTCCGAAGGAACCCCTATGCCAGTGACCTACCGCCGTTCCGGCCTCGTCTTCACCGATCACACGATCACCGTCCCGCTGGACCACTCCAGCCCGGACGGGGCGACGATCGAGGTGTTCGCGCGGGAGGTGGTCGCGGCGGGGCGGCAGGGGGACGACCTGCCGTGGCTGCTGTACCTGGAGGGCGGCCCCGGCCACAGTGCCCCCCGCTCGCCGGTCGGGTGGCTGCACCGGGCCACCAGGGAGTACCGGGTGCTGCTGCTGGACCAGCGCGGCACCGGGCGCAGCACTCCCGCCAACCGGCAGACCCTGGCCGGCCTCGACGACCCCGCCGCCTACCTGCGCCATTTCCGGGCCGATGCCATCGTCAGGGACGCCGAACTGCTTCGCGAGCGCCTTCTCGGGGACCGGCCGTGGAGCCTGCTGGGGCAGAGTTTCGGCGGGTTCTGCGCGCTGACCTACCTGTCGCTGGCCCCCGAGGGGCTGCGCGAGGTCATGATCGCGGGTGGGCTGCCGCCGCTGGCCGACCGGCCCGAGGACGTGTACCGGGCGGCCTACCCCCGCGTCCTGGCGCACAACGAGCGGTTCTTCGCCCGCTATCCCGGTGACCTGGCGATCGCCCGTCAGGTGGCCGACCACCTGCAACGGCAGGAGGTGTTCCTGCCCGGCGGGGAGCGGCTGACCCCGCGGCGCTTCCAGACCCTCGGGATCACGTTCGGCACGGAGAGCAGGTTCGACACACTGCACCATCTGCTGGAGGAGGCGTTCGCCGGTGAGAAGGAGCTGTCCGACGTCTTCGTGCGCCGGGTGGACGCGCTGGTCTCCTACGCCGAGCACCCGCTGTACGCGCTGCTGCACGAGGCGTCCTACTGCCAGGGCGGGGCCTCCAACTGGGCCGCGCACCGCGCGCTGGGCGAGTTCCCCGAGTTCGATGTGGAGCAGGGCGGCCCCGTCCGGTTCTTCGGCGAGATGATCTTCCCGTGGTTCTTCGACGAGGACCCGGCGCTGGTCCCGCTGCGGGCCTGCGCCGAGGCACTGGCCGCCTGCGAGTCCTGGCCGCGCCTCTACGACCTGGACCGGCTGAGCGGCAACACCGTTCCGGTGGCGGCGGTGATCTATCACGACGACCTGTACGTGGACCGCGACAGCTCCCTTCGCACCGCGAGCACGGTGCGTGACCTGACTTCCTGGATCACCAACGAGTATGCCCACGACGGGTTGAGGGTCTCGGGCGAGACCGTGCTGGACCGGCTCATCGCGATGGTCCGCCGGTGAGCCTGGGGACATGACGGGGGCTCGGCCTCCCGTGCCTTCCGGTGGCGTACGAGCGTCGATCGCCTTTCGCGGAGATGAGCCCTTTTCCATAACCCGTGGGTTATGGAAAAGGGCTCATCGTGTATATCTCAACTGCCCATAACCCACCGGTTATGAACAGCCTTGACCTGCGGCTCCCCGGCCGGTACGAACGGGCCGACAAGCTCGACACTCTCGCGTGATCACCCCGTTATCCGACACCGGTGACAATCTGCGGCATTCCCCAAGCAAGGAGAACCCGTGCGCAGATCGTCCGTGGTGGTCGCCACGCTCATGGTCATGGCGTGTCTGTCGACCGGTCCGGCTCACGCCGAGGATCCGGGCCAGACGCGAAAGGTCGAGGTCTTCGGCGAGCACGCCCCCCAGGGCTACACCGAGGTTCCGGTGGAGAGCGGCGACAAGGCGAGGGGCCTGGCCGTGCCGTCCGCCACGGTGACGCCGATCGAGGTCAACGGCCCCAGTGACAAACGCATCGACCTGGTCTACCTCGGCGACGGTTTCACCGAGGACGAGCAGGACGCCTACACCGCCCAGGTGGCCAACAGCTGGAACATCCTGGTCCAGCGCGAGCCGTTCAAGAGCTACCGCAAGCTGTTCAACGTCTGGCAGGTGAACGTCGTCTCCAACGAGTCCGGCGTCGACAACGACCCGGTCAAGGGGGTGCGGAAGGACACCGCGCTGGGCGGTGAGTACTGGTGCGAGGACCTGGAGCGCCTGGTCTGCGTGGACATCCCCACCGCCCAGTCCTACGCCGGGCTGGCCCCCGCCTTCGACCAGATCGCCGTCGTGGTCAACAGCCCCACCTACGGCGGTGCCGGCTACATCGAGGAGAACCTGGTCACCTTCTCCGGCGGGCACCGGAGCGGCCCGGAGATCCTGCCGCACGAGTTCGGCCACTCCATCGGCGACCTGGCCGACGAGTACCCCTACTGGGCCTACCCGGACGACGGCAGCACCTACACCGGCGACGAGCCGGTCGAGACCAACGTCTCTGTCCACAACGCCGGGCAGCAGACCGCGCGGCAGGCCAAGTGGTGGTACTGGCTGGGCGCCCAGACCCCCGACGGCGGCGTGATCGACACCTTCGAGGGCGGCGCCTACTACAACCTCGGCATCTACCGGCCCAGCGACAACTCGCTGATGCGCTCTCTGTACCGGGAGTTCAACCTGGTCGGCCGCGAGGAGATGGTCCGTACGTTCGTCGGCACGACCGGCCTGATCGACGACTCCACCCCGAGCGGCAAGGTCAAGCCGAACAGCACCCTGACGGTCACCCCGGTGGGCCTGCCGACCGTGTCCACCCGCTGGTTCATCAACGGCCACGAGATCACCGAGTGGGCGGGCAGGACCTCGGCGGTGGCTCTGACCAAGAAGCCCAAGGACCACGGAAAGCCCGAGGCGCCGTGGTGCGGGCACAAGGACCTGAAGGCCAAGAAGGGCGACTGCACCTACTCGGTGCAGGTCAGTGACTCCACCGACTTCGTGAGGAACTCCGCCTACAAGACGGACACCCTCACCCAGTCGATCACCTGGACGGTCGGCAAGCACTGACCGGAGGATCCTGCCACGCCCCGCTCGGGACGCGGCGGGACCGGATGGCGAAAGAACGGCGATCGCCGAAGGATGTTCCGCGGAAGCGGGCGTCCTTCGGCGATCGCGTGCGTTCAGCGCCGGGTCGTCATCCCGTCTTGGCGAGAATCGCCTTGGTCATCGCGTCGAGACCGATCAGGTTGAACTTCTTCCCGAGGGTGCGCATGATCGAGTTCTCCGACGGGCGGTAGATGCCGTACGCGTAGTCGGCGCCCCCCTGGTAGGCGCCGATCACGCCACCGTCGGGAGTGGCCTGACCCAGGTACTGGTACCACTTGCGCTTGCCCGAGGTGAGCTGCGCGGCGGTGTACTTCGAGACGTTCGCCGCCGACGGCTCGCCGCCGGTGTAGGTGGCGTTGAGGGTGGAGTACTCGTCCGCGAGGTTACCCATTGAATGTCCGAGCTCGTGCACCACGACCTGGCCGGAGCTCGCGTTGCCGCCCGAGGCGGTGGCGACGCCGCCACCCGCGCCGTACCCCGCACCGCCGTACTTGGTGCTGTTGCCCAGCGCCACCACCTGGTCGACACCGGGTGCCAGCGCGGCGTAGGACTTGGCGGTGGCGGTGTTCACGCAGAGCAGGCGCTCGATTCCCGAGCACCAGAACCCCATTCCGAGCGCGGTGTTCCTGCTGACGCCCTGGGTGGGGTCGTTGTCGACGCCCGACTGGCTGGAGACGACGTTGACCATCCACACGTTGAAGGAGTTCTTGTAGGTGCTGAACGGTTCGACGGCGGTCATCTCGGCCCACTTGCTCGCGGCGTGGGCCTGGAAGGTGGCGATCTCGGCGGAGGTGTAACCGTCGCCCACGAAGACCAGGTCGAAGCGCTGGGAGGAGGGGCCCGTCTGCTGCAGGGCGGTGACCGTGGCGGTCGGCGCGGCGCGCGGGGCGGGAGGCACCTGCCGCTTCGGGATCTCGACCTGCTGGATCGTGCCGTCGGGGGAGAAGACCTCCACCCGCTCGGTGGATCCCGGCGGGGACGGTTCGGCGGCGGCGGACGTTGGTGTGGCGAGGAAGGCGATGACGACCGGTACGAGCAGCGCCAGGCGGAGGGGGCGGGGCACGGCGTCTCCTTGGGGGTGAGCGCAGTGGATCTAGTGCCCACATCGTGATTTATCGCCATACGCCCAGATAATCCCTTTTCGAGATAACCCTCCCGTTATAGTGGTGAATCCTGAGCCCTCACCCCCTCCAGGTCGGGGACTCCGCCTCCGGTGACGGCCTGGAATGTGAGGGCGGCGGCAACTCTCAGTCGCGGGGGAGAGCCTCGATGGTCTCCAGATGCCTCTCGCCCCAGTCGCCGAGAGGGAGAAGCGCGGTGTTGAGCGAGTGGCCGAACTCGGTCAGCGAGTACTCCACCTTCGGCGGAACCTGGTGGTAGACCTCGCGGTGCACCAGGCCGTACGACTCCATCTCGCGGAGCTGCTGGATGAGCATCTTCTCGCTGATGCCGGACACCGACCGGTTCAACTCCCCGAACCGCAGCGGCTTGTTGTGGAGCGCCCACAGGATCAGTGCCTTCCACTTACCGCCCACGACGTCGACGGCGGCATCGAGCCCGCACGAATAGGTCCGCTTCTTCATTCGCGTTCTCCATACTTACAAAAAGGTTAGTACCTGACAAAATAGTAGGTACTTGAGGAAAATTCAGCAGAGCGCCAGCATCGAAACGTCCCAGCCGGGGTCACGAAGGGCCCGGGACTGGGACGTTCGCATGCCGACATCTGATGAAAGCGGGGGAGAGAATGACGGTCGCCAGCCGATCGCCGGTGACAGTTCTCGGTCTGGGCGCGATGGGAAGAGCACTGGCCGGGGCGTTCCTGGACAACGGCCATCCCACGACCGTGTGGAACCGTACCGATGGGAAGAGCGCGGAACTCGCCGGCCGTGGCGCGACCGTGGCCGCCACAGTCGCCGACGCGGTCGCCGCGAGCCCGATCGTGGTGATCTGCGTACTGGACTACGACGCCGTAAGCGATGTTCTCCGCGGTTTCAGCGCCTCGGGAATCCCCGGCAGGCCGGCGGGCATCCTGGTCGGCCGGACGCTGGTGAACCTCACCAACGGCACCCCTCGCCAGGCGCACGAGATGGCCCGATGGGCGGCCACGCACGGTGCGAACTACCTGGACGGCGGCATCATGGCGGTGCCTCCGATGATCGGGAGCACCGGGTCGCTCGTCCTCTACAGCGGATCGCCCGAGGTCTTCACCGCCCACGAGCGGACCCTCGCCGCACTCGGCACCTCCACTCACCTGAGCGCCGATGTGGGCAGGGCGTCGCTGTACGACATCGCGCTGCTCAGCGCGATGTACGGCATGTTCGGTGGCTTCTTCCACGCCGTCGCCATGGTCAACTCCGAGAAGGTCCCGGCGACGGAGTTCACGCCCCTGGCGGTCTCATGGCTCACTGCCATGATCACCAGCCTTCCCGCGATGGCGAAGGCGGTCGACTCGGGCGACCACTCCGCGACGGACTCGAATCTGCGGATGCAGGCGTTGGCCTACGTCAACCTGCTGGAGGCCAGCAGGGACCAAGGGGTCAGCACCGAACTGGTGGAGCCCATGCGAGCACTGCTCAACCGGGGAGTCGCTGCGAACAGGGGCAACGGCGACCTCTCAGGGCTGATCGACCTGCTCCACACGAGTCCGGTGAGAAACCTCAGAACCGATGACCTGCTCCACTCGGATTCCGTGGGGGACAACGAATCGACCGACTTCGGATCGGAGTAAAAATGACACACGACCACCCCACCCCGGTGACAGTTCTGGGCCTGGGTCCGATGGGGCAGGCGCTGGCGGGCGCGTTCCTCGGGAACGGCCACCCCACGACCGTGTGGAACCGTACGGCCGCCAAGGCCGACGCCCTCGTCGCCCGGGGCGCGGTCCGCGCGG
Source organism: Streptosporangium sp. NPDC002544 (assembly GCF_040295965.1). Classification (NCBI taxonomy): domain Bacteria; kingdom Bacillati; phylum Actinomycetota; class Actinomycetes; order Streptosporangiales; family Streptosporangiaceae; genus Streptosporangium; species Streptosporangium sp. NPDC002544. The sequence continues at coordinate 412,196 of NZ_JBEOWJ010000002.1, forward strand.
ACACGGTCGCCGACGCGATCGCGGCGAGCTCGCTGGTGATCGCCTGTGTGATCGACTACGACGCGGTGAGCGCGATCATCGATCCCTCGGTAGACGCGCTGAAGGCCCGGACCCTGGTCAACCTCACGGCCGACACGCCGGAACGCGCACGCCGGATGGCCGACTGGGCCGCCGGTCACGGCGTCGACTACCTCGACGGCGCCATCATGACCCCGACGCCGACCATCGGCGGGCCGGCGGCGGTCGTCCTGTACAGCGGACCTGAAGAGCTCTACCAGGCCCATCGGCCCGCGCTGGCGAGCCTGGGCGGCACCGCCACCTACCTCGGCGCGGATCCCGGGCGGGCGGCGGCCCACGACGTGAGCCTGCTCGACCTCTTCTGGACGTCCATGAGCGGCCTCGTCCACGCCTTCGCCCTGGCCGGCGCGGAGGGCATCTCGGCCAGGGACCTCGCCCCGTTCGCCAAGGGGATCGGCGCCCTGCTCCCCGATCTCATCGACGAGTTCGCCCGCTACGTCGACGACGGCCACCACCCGGGCGACCAGTCCAACATCCTGTCGTCCGACGCGGGGATGGCGCACATCATCCACGCGGCCCAGAGCAGGGGCATCGACACCGGCGTGCTGAGCGCCGCCAGGGCCGTCACGCGACGCGCGATCGACGCCGGTCACGGCGACGACAGCTTCTCGCGCCTGGCCGAGGTGCTCGGGAGGCCGACACCGTAAAACGCGCTCGAAGAGGGGGCGGCCCGCCACGACCGGCTCTGATGATGGCGCCGCCCCCACCGGAACGATCACCGTCCAGGCCCGGCCGGAGTGGAAAGCAGGCGTAGAGTAGGAGATACCGAGGACATTTCGTACGTTGGCATTCAGGTCGACGTCGCCCAAGGCGATAGGCGAATCCGGTCCTCCTACGGGCCGAGACGGGCCGGGCGATCATGACGCAGGCGCTTCTTTCCCACAGCACACCGCTCACCGACGAGGCACGTCTGAGTCTGGATCCCACCCTCGGCCGCAGGGGCGCCGTGGACGGGGCCTGGTGGCCACACTCCCAGGACGCGGCGGTGGAACTGCCAGACCTCATCGCCGCCGTCGACCGGCGGCTGGACCGGCCCGTCAGGCGGGTGGGTCTGCCCCTGGGGTCCTGGGACGACATCCCGCACCGTGTCGCGGCCCCCGGCCGCCAGGTCAAGGTGGGCTGGTTCCGCAACATGGACCCACACGTGGTCACCCTGATCTGCGAGGCCATGGAACCCGTCAACCTGCTGGTCATTCCACCCGGCACCGAGAGCGGCACGGCCGCGCACGCGCTCACCCTGGCCACCAGGTGCGCGGGCGCCACCCGCCCGACCGACATCCTCACCGCCGCGGCCTCCTCGGACGTCAGCTCGATCGCCCGGGATGACAGCCGGGCCGTCTGGGAGGACGAGGGCGGACAGATCGCCGGCTGCGCACCGGCTGCCGGTCACCAGGGCCCGGATCCTCGCCGAGAGGAGACCTCATGACCATCCTGAAAACCCGAGCCTCCTGCGGAGTGGGGCCCCAGGCCGTCGCCCCCGCCGCCACGGTCATCCATCTGCACGGCGAGATCGACGTCTTCACCAGCGCGGCGCTGCGCGAACGGCTGCTCCGCGCGTTGCGGCGCGGAGCGAATCCGCTCATCCTCGACCTGTCCGGGGTGTCGTTCTTCGACACCTCGGGGCTGGCCGTACTGGTCGGCATCCAGCGCCGCGCCAGATCGCTCGGAGTCACCTTCGAGCTGTCCGCGCCTCGTCACCAGACGGCGGACCTGCTACGGGTCACCGGCCTGGACCGCACCTTCACCATCCGCTGAACGTCGGTCGAGTCCTCTGGGGGAGGATCCCCTTCACCAGAGGACGATGGAGCGGGTCAGGATCTTGGTGAGGTCGTCCTCGGTGACCGGCCGGGGGGCGGTGCTGAGCAGGCGCTGCTGCTTCATCGCGCCCTCCGCCAGCGCGGGGACGTCCGCCTCGGTGTAGCCGACGCCGCCGATCCCGCAGGGGAGGCCGATGTCGCGCATCAGCCTGGTCAGCACGCCGGGCAGGTACTCGGAAAGGTCGTCGGGCCTGGCGGCGGACGGGTCGAGCAGCTCGGCCGCGCGCAGGTGCCGCTCCGGCTGCGCCTCGAAGGTGAACCTGAACGCCTCGGGAGCGGTCAGCGCGACGGCCATGCCGTGCGGCACCATCGGCTCGCCCGCCGGGTAGCCCTCGGGGTGGAAGTCCCTGACCCGCCCGGCGATCGGGTAGGCGTTGGCGTGCGGGATGTGCACGCCCGCGTTGCCGAACCCCAGTCCGGCGAACGTCGCCGCCAGCGCCATCCGTCCCCTGGCCTCGACGTCGTCCCCGTCGCGTACGGCGGTGCGGAAGGACTGCGCGAGCAGCGCGATGGCGCGCTCGGACCACATGTCGGCCACCGGGTTCGAACCGCAGTAGGGCACCCGCTCCTCGGGGCGTTTGCGCTCGTATGAGGTGTACGGCCGGGCGGTGTAGCTCTCCAGGGCGTGGCAGAGGATGTCCATCCCGGCGGCCGCGGTGACCCCGGCGGGCTGGGTCATCGTCAGGTCGGGGTCGACGACGGCCAGCACCGGGCGGAGCCGGGCGTGGCTGATCCCGGTCTTCACCTTCAGGTCGAGCACGTCGAGCACGCAGATCGTGGTGCTCTCGGACCCCGTTCCGGTGGTCGTGGGCACCGCGACCAGCGGCTTGAGCGGCCGGGACGGGGCCAGGCCGCCGCCCACGGGCGCGTTGACGTAGTCCATCAGCTCGCCCGGGTTGGTGGTGAGCAGGTTGACCGCCTTGGCGGTGTCGATGCTGGAGCCGCCCCCGATGGCGACGAAGGCGTCCCACGGCCCGGAGGCGCAGGCGTGTTCGATGGCCGCCAGCAGGCTCTCGTCCGTCGGCTCGACGCGCACGCCCTCGTAGACGCTCGCCTCCATGCCGAACCCGGAGAGCTGCTCGGCGATCCGCTGTGGCGCGCCGGTCGCGGCCACCCCGGGGTCGGTGATGACGAGGACGCGCCGGACGCCGTACTGCCCGAGGTCGAAGCCGATCTCGGCCGAGGCGCCGGAGCCGAACTTCAGGGCGGGGGCGCCGTAGGTGAAGACGGACTCGGGATTGCCCGGAGTACTGAACACGCCCGGCTCCTCTCTCGCTGATCTTAGGAATGTCACGGGAGAGCCGTAAGAGGTACTCCGTGACACTTGATGCCCATTTCTCCGTCTACCGCCCCTGGATCTCGCTGATCTTCCCGGTGGGGTCAGAAGGTCTTGGTACCGACTTCTACGATTGCCGACACGTTCCCAGGCGGCACCCCAAGTGGTGATATCTGCCCTTATGGCAAGAGGAATGCATGCAAACGGCAAGCCGTCCTCACTAGCATCGCCGCCATGATGAAAAGAATGATCGCGGTGACCGCTGTCGCCGGAGCCGTCGTGCTGGCGGCCCAGCTTCCCGCGTCCGCGAGCTCCTCCACCGCGCTGCTCCGGCTGCGCGGCGGTTTGACGCTGGAGATCCCGAATTCCTGGCGGGTGTACGGGACCGCGGACCAGGTCCGGGTGGTGACCGGTGCCTGCGCGCGGCCCAACGGCGGCTACTTCCAGCCCAGGTGCGACAGCTTCTGGGTCATCGGGCCGAAGGCCCTCAAGACCGGCGCCGAGGGCTTCGGGCGCTACAACCCCGACCAGGGGCCGTTCTACCCGGCGTCCGACGTGGTGCCCTGCGCGACCAACCCCAAGTACGGCCAGGTCCTCGGCAAGGCGATCGCGGTCGGCTACCGCAACATCGGGGTGGCCCACAAGGCGCACTACCGGGTGTGGCCCGGCCGGTGCGTGACGTACACCGGCGGTGAGCAGAAGTCGACGTTCAACCAGCGTGAGTGGTACCTGCCCCAGTCGAAGATCCTCATCGTCGACCAGTGGGCCACCCCGGGCCTGGCCACCATCCTGAAGAACGCGGTCTGGGACAACTGACCGTCAGACCCGCCACCTGAAACCGGGCCGGCCTGCCCGCCCCTCGATCGCGGGCAGGCCGACCAGCCGCGACTCCCGCCCGCCGTCGCCGTCGGGCCCCGGTACGCGTACGGCGGGCGTGCTCGCGGCGGACCATCGTGGTGGTACGGGCCAGGTGGCTCATCTGAAGATCATCGGTTGTGCTCGCCGAAACCGTGCAGCAGGGTGTCGACCAGGCGGGTGGCCAGGGCGTCGGCGTCCTGCCCCTCGTCCGGTCCCGTCGCCGCCTCGTGGATCAGGGCGTAGTAGACGCGGCGGGTCCAGTCGAGGTCGGCGTCCGCGCGGAGCAGGCCCGCGTCGCGTGCTCTGCGGAACATCTCGTCGCACCGCTCCCGGGCCACGGCGTACACGCGGGCGACCTCGGGGCCGGCCGAGGGGGTCCGGCTCATCGCGTACCCCCAGTTGATCTTGATGCGGAGCACGTTCGCGGTCACCTGGTGGAGTGTGACCAGGGGTGGGGCGGTGGTCGTGTAGGCCGACTCGACGGCCTCGGCGAACCGGTGCGTCGCCCACGCGGTCATCGCGTCGACGAGCGCGTCGCGCGAGGTGAAGCGGCGATGAACGGTCGTGCGGGCGACCCCGGCGGCCTCGGCGATCTGCTCCATGCTCGCGGCCGGATTCCGGCTGAGGACGCGTTCGGCCGCCTCCAGGATCGTTCGCACGGTCCGTTCCGTGTCCGAGCGCAGCTTGTTCACCCCGTAAGGCTACTTCAATGTCCCTCTTTGAGGATTACTTGCAACATATATGTTGCATGTCGTACCTTCGCTGCATCACAAGTGTTGCGAGTGGATGGGAAGGCTCTGTCATGGATCTGGGACTGAACGGCAAGACCGCGGTGGTGACCGGTGCCGGCAGGGGGATCGGCCTGGCGATCGTGCGGACGCTGACGGCCGAGGGAGCGCGGGTGGTCGCCGGAGCGCGCACGCTCACCGCCGAGTTGAAGGAGACGGGCGCGCTCGTGGTGGCCGCCGACCTGGCCACCGCGGAAGGGGTCACCGCACTGGTCGAGCACGCGGTCGGGGAACTGGGCGGGATCGACGTGCTGGTCAACAACGTCGGCGGCGGCGACGGGGCGGCGGGGCAGGCCGGAGGGTTCCTCGACTTCGACGACGAGCGGTGGCTGGGGTCCTACCAGCTGAACTTTCTCAGCGCGGTACGCGCCACCCGGGCCGCGCTGCCCAGCCTGATCGAGCGGGGCGGCGTGATCGTCAACGTCTCCTCCAACAGCGCCCGGCAGCCAAGCGCGGGACCGGTCCTCTACACGACCGCCAAGTCCGCGCTGACGGCGTTCGGAAAGGCGCTGAACGACGAGTTCGGGCCGAAGGGCGTGCGGGTCAACACGGTCTCGCCCGGACCGGTGCGGACCTCGCTGTGGGAGGGCCCGGCGAGTTACGGCGCGGAGCTCGCCAAAGCGATAGGGGTGCCGCACGAGGACCTGCTCCGGCTGCTGCCCGCGCAGATGGGCATGACGACCGGCCGGTTCGCCGAGCCCGCGGAGGTGGCCACGCTGGTCGCCTACCTGGCCTCACCGCTCGCGGCCAGTATCGCGGGAGCCGACTACCTGATCGACGGTGGCGCGATCAAAACGGCCTGACCGGTTACCCGAACCTCACCTGGTTCTGAAAAAGTGCGACCTACCAGTAATAACGTTTCGCGGGCAGGCTCGGTCGCGTGACGATAATCAACCGGCTGGACTACCGGCCGTTTCCCGAGGGCCCGCACAACTACAAAATCTCTGCGGAATCGGCCACAACGATGACCTGACAGCGGCGGGCCGCTTGGCGAGCCAGGCCAGGTACACCCGGACCCGGAGGCGTAGGTGCGGCGGGTGTCGGCCGACAGGCACCTCCTCCAGCGCGACGGCGTACTCGGCGAGGTGTCGTTTGTAGGTGGCAGGCAGCGGGGTGGGGCGGGCGCCGCGCCGCTTGGCGGGAACGTCGCCCGTTCCGGTCTCGGTGTTCTCGGAAGTTGCCGGCGGGGATTGTGACCCGGCCGGAGTTGGATTCCCGGAAGTCACCACCGGAGTGTACTTCCGAGAACCGGTCATTCTCAGAAGCCGCCCGAACGGGATCGCTGCCATTTCACCGCCGCGAGGCGCGATACCCGTTGGGGGCGGAGATAAAGCGATGAAGATGGCCGAATGCGGTCGCCGTGACCGCATTGATCCGAAATGCGATCGGGGTCAGTGTGAGTGGACTTCAGCTCACGGAGGTGGCTATGGCGGCTCAGGATTCCCTGCTCAAGGTCTACGGCGATCGTACGTACGCGCATGTGGCGATGGTCCGGCACCAGGGCATCACGGTGGCGTTCGCGATGGACTCGGCGCGCCGGATCGTCTACAACGTCCTGGACCTGGCCAGGCAGGATGCGGCCAAGGGGGAGACGGACGCCGCGTACTGGGCCGACAACCCCGCCGAGCTGCCGTTCTCGCGCGAGATCACCGAGGTCGGCTACAGCATCGCGGGCGCGACGGCGATGCCGACGGTCAAGCGGGGCGGCCGGATCGAGGCGGGGGCGGCCGAACAACTGGAACCCGACGAGATCGACACGTTCTTATCCACGACCGCGCGCCTGTCGGCGGCGGTCCCGTTCCAGGTGATCTCGGACGGCACCTACGTGGTGGTGCTACGGCAGTCGATCGGGGCTGCCCACGCCGACGCGGTGCACAAGCTGACCGGCGGCGGCTGCTCCGGCGACGCGGCCAGGACGGACTACGTGCTCAGCGGCGGCGCCAAGGTGCCGCTGGTGCGCGAGACGCTCTTATGCGACAGGTTCCTGCTGGTGGACGGCAAGCTCAAGCCGGTGCTGGAAGTGCGCTACCGGCGCAGCCGCCACGCCACGCGGCCCGACTCCTCCAACGACACGCTGGGCACCGAGGACATGGAGAACCGGCCGTTCTACGAGCCGACGAAGGAGCTGTCGTTCATCCGCAACCTGAGCGGCGGGCGGTTCGCGGCGGTGATGGTGCCGACCGCGATCAACGACATGTGGCGCTGGCAGCTCTTCGCGCACAACGACGCCACCGGCCGCGTCGACTGCTTCAACGTCGAGCGCGACGCCGACGGCGGGTTCAACACCCAGGGCACCCGCTACTACACCAGCCCCGACGCCAAGTACCGCGACTCCGTCTTCGAGCGCGCCCCTGGTAAGTGCCCGTTCACCGGTCTGGATCTGGTCCCGGTGGCGGGTGTCGCGGGGCACGCGGAGACCGCGCTGCTGCTGGACGGCACGGCCGGGCACGTGGACCTGGGCACTCCTGGAGCGCTCCAGTTCGGCGCCGGGCCGTACACGATCGAGGCGTGGATCAAGCCGTCGGCCTTCGACGGGACCGTGCTGGCCAAGGGCGCGGCCTGCCGGCTCGGGGTGCACGCGAACGGCACGGTGTTCCTCGCCCACAACAGCGCGCCCTGGTCGGTGGCCTCGGTCGAGCCGATCTCGCTGAACGAGTACACCCACGTGGCCGGGGTCTACGACGGAAGCAAGGCGACCGTCTTCGTCAACGGCCGGGCGAGCCAGAGCGTGAACCTGCCGTACCAGGCGGACCAGGCCGCACCGGTCCTGATCGGCGCGCAGAGCACCGCGGGGCAGCCGGGCAAGTTCTTTAACGGCGAGATCGACGAGGTACGCCTCTGGGACCGCGCCCGTACGACCGAGGAGCTGAGGCGGGAGCTGGGCCATCGCCTGATCGGCAACGAGTCGGGGCTGGTGGCGTACTACCGCTTCGACGAGGGGTCGGGCACGACCGCCTACGACCAGAGCGACCGCGCCGTCAACGGCACGCTCCGCGGCGGCGTGCGGTGGGTGGGCTCGCAAGCCCCGGTGGGCGACCACCCAGGCGTGCGCCGCGACAGCTTCTCCATCGCGGGCCGGAGCGTGATCTCCGGGATGGCCGCCGCCCTCTACCACCAGCAGCAGTCCGCCGCCGTCGGGTACGGCACCACCGCCAAACCGGCCAAGCGCCAGGCGCGACTACTGCTCGCCTTCACCACCAAGGCCGCCGCCGACTCCGGCGGCCAGGTGGCGACCGTGGACTTCGGCGTGGGCCGGGACGGACGGCTGGCCCAGGTGCCCGACATCCTGGACCTGCCGCTGATCGACCGCCCGAAGCAGAGCCAGGACCTGGACGCGATCGCCGCGCTGGAACAGAAGATCAAGACGCTCGAGGGTGAGGTGCTGGACCTGCCCCGGGAGATCGACCGGTTGACCAAGGCCGCCGGGAACATGCCCGCGCTCCAGAGCGCCTACGACGCGAAGGCCGCCCAGGTCGCCTACCTCCAGCGGATCGTCGACGGGTCCAAGGGCAACCTGGCGGCCTGGCGGTGGCGGCTGGAGTTGAAGGGGTCGCCCACCCGGCCGACCATCGCGATCAGGAGCGACCGCACCGACGACGGCGCGGAGCTGGTGAGAAACCCCGATTTCAACTCGCCCAGCAGCCTGTGGCTGTTCATCCGCCTTGGCAGCGTGACGTACAACGGCAACCCCGTCTATCAAATCCTCAACGTCCTATCGAATGGCCTCATGGCCGTGAACGGCGCGTCCACCACCGACATGGCGTGGATCATCCAGCAGCGCGGCACCAGCGGCGGCCCCTCACAGTTCGCCATGGAGAAGAACGGCGACCACGTCAGGCTCATCAACCTCAACAGCGGCCTCGCCGTCTCCTCGGAGGGCACCGGCAGCACCGTGGTCCAGACGCGGGCGGCCCTGACGCAGGATTCCGGGCTGATCAAGATGGTGCCCGTCAGCATGCTCAACGGCGTCGACACCGACCTGAAGAACGAGCAGATCGCGCTCGACAAGGCCCGCATCGCCCTGGAGGAGGCACGCACGGCGCAGATCAAACTGCCGGTGCTCCGCCGCGAACTGGCCGCCAAACTGATCGACCTGGACACGGCGCGCAACGAGCTCGCCCTGAAGACCGGCGGCGCCCAGGGCGCGACCGATCTGACGGTGGCCATGCCACTGCTGACCCTGGACCGCACCGGGCTGAGCTGCGCCGGCGCCCTGCTGGCCTTCGCCCGCTGCAACGACGCGCCCACCCTGCTGGACAGCGCCACCGGCAATGTCGTGCTCTACTTCCACGGCGTCAACGACCAGTTCTTCGCCGCCTACCTCGACACCTTCGTCATCCCCTCCACCCAGGAACTCCTCGTCAACGGCAGCGCGGTCGTCTTCACGGCCCGCGACGCGGCCCTCGACCTGGGCGCGCTCACCATCACGGTGAGCGACGGCGACGCGCCGGGCCGGTGCGACCTGACCATCTCCGGCGGCCGCGACGGCGAGACCTGGCGCTCGCTGCCGCGCGACACCGAGCGGCTGACCGCGGTACTGGCCGGAGCCTTGGGCGAGCCCGTCAGGCTCGGCACGGTGGCCAAGGTGAACGGCACGCAGGTGGAGCTGACCGAGCCCCTGACGGCCGTCGTGCCGAAGGCCGCCCACATCATGATCGGCTCGGACGGCTACAGCGCCGACGCGGACCACGCGGTGGGCGCCAAGAGCCTCACCCTGACCGCCGTCAAGCAGACGATCACACCCGGCGCGCTGGTCACCCTGGCCGTCTACGACTACCAGCGGGCCACCTGCGCCCGTCCCGGAGTGCCGCTGTCGGCGGGTTCGCGCCTGGTCCTCCTCACCGCGGGCACGGTCACCTCCCTCGCGAACGGGAGCGCCAAACGCCTGGTCACCGGGCACGCCTGCCGCTGGCGCGGCGAGATGCCCGGCCGCGCCTACTCCTTCGACGGCCGCCAGCAGCACCTGACACTGCCCGCCGCCCAACTGGAGCAGGTCACCACTCCCGGCGACCTGACCATGGAGGCCTGGGTGAACGCCTCGTCCATGACGGGTGCGGGGGCCAGGATCCTGCACGCCAACAGCGGGCAGTCGCAGTACACGCTGTCGCTCGCGGACGCCCCGCTGAACACCGCGAAGGTGTTCAACGGATCGGAATTCCTCGAACTGAGCAAGAACATCGAGCTGGCCGGGCGGGACTTCACGATCGAGCTGTGGGCACGGCGCGACCCCGGGCAGACCAACACCCAGCCGCTGCTGATCCACGGCAACCTGGGCGGAGTGCAGAATCAGACGCTGCACCTGCAGATCAACGGCGACAACACCAGCTACGGCTTCAGCTTCTACGGCGATGACCTCTACGTCACCCAGGGCTCCACGGACCTGGGATGGCACCACTGGGCGGCGGTGTACGAGCACGCCACCCGCACCCAGATCCTCTACATCGACGGCAACGAGGTCGGCCGCCGCGCCTCCAACGCCCCCTACACCGGGCGCGGCCCCCTGCTCCTGGGCGTCAAGCCCTTCGCCGGCCATTACCTGGCAGGCCAGATCGACGAGGTACGCGTCTTCAACCGCATACGCACCCCGTACGAGATCAGCAGCGAGCGCAACCAGCGGCTGTCGGGCCGCGAGCCCGGCCTGCTGGGCTACTGGACCTTCCCCGGCTCGTCGGCCGCAGCCTCCCCGATCAAGGGCTACCGGATGGTGGCCGGAGTCGGCAACCGCGTCTTCCGCAGCCAGGAGACCTTCCCCTGCGGCGAGTGGACGCACCTGGCCGCCGCCTTCCGGCAGTCCTGGGCCCTGCGGCTGGACGGCAAAGCCCACCTGGAGGTGGCCAAGGACGAGGCGCTGAACGTGGTCGAGGACCTGACCCTGGAGGTGTTCCTGCAGGCCGATCGGCTCGGCGGCACCATGGGCCTGGTCTCCAAGGGAGATCTGTACCTCTCCGGCGGTGTGCCGTACCAACTCAGCGTGCGGCCCGACGGCAAGCTGGAGTTCGCCTTCGAGGAGCCCGACGGCAAGGTCGTGCGCTACACCTCCACCCGCGCCATCGCCGCGCAGGCCTTCCACCGGGTGGCCGTCGTGCGCAAGGGCCGCCAGACGGAGACCTCCACCACCGCCACGACCCCGCCGGACACCCAGACCTGGGCGGACATCCGCTTCTACATCGACGGGCAACCGGCCGGCGCCGAGCGCTACACCGGCCCCGGAGCCCAGGGCAACGACAGCATCCTGACCATGGGCAAGACGGTGTCCGGCACCGCGTTCTCCGGCGTGCTGGCCGAGGTGCGCCTGTGGAACACGGCCCGCGAGGCGGCCCAGATCGGCCAGCCGGTCACCAGGCGGGAAAAGGGGCTGGTGGCCCGCTGGGCCTTCGAGGAGAACACCGGCAACGTCACCCTCGCCGCCGACGGCTCCTACCCGGCGCGCCTGCGCGGCACCCAGTGGGTGCGCGACCCCGATCCGATCGCCAGCCCGTTCCGCCTGTTCCGCAACGGCGTGCCGCTCGTCACCGAACCCGTCACGACCCCGGTCGACTATGGCGACCGGCAGCTCAGCCTGGCCGCCCGGCTGGCCGCCGGCGCGGTGACCGAGCCGTTCAGCGGCATGCTGGAGGAGGTCCGCCTCTGGCGCACGGCACGCACCGGGGAACAGATCCTCGACAACCTCTTCACCCGTCTCAAGGGCGACAAGAAGGACCTCATCGGCTACTGGCCCTTCGACCGCGACTCCACCGCCCTCACCGCCACGCAGGTCTATGACGAAGGACTGCGCGGCAACCACCTCGGTTTTCCCGCCGCGCGTCCGCGCCCGATGCTCTCCAACGCCCCCATCGCCACCGACACCGCCCAGGTACGCTCCGCGCTGGCCGCCATCCGCACCCCCTTCCACGACATGATCAGCGCCACCCCGGCCGTCGGCGAGTACGCCGACATGCAGCACACCGTCAAGGGCGAGCCGTTCGGCGTGCTCAAGCGCTGCTACGGCTACCTGCGCCAGGGCCGCTGGCACCTGGTGACCGGCTACAAGGTCGGCAACCTCGTCTCGGAGTGGGTGGGCCAGGCCCAGTTCGACCCGCAGCTCATCGGCTACATCGAGAGCGCCCCGCCGGTGCCGTCGGAGAACCTGACCGGCGCCAACTCCTTCGCCGGCGCCTCCACGGTGGAGTTCACCGAGGCCGACCAGGTCTCCTACAGCATGTCCTCCAACCGCAACAGCAGTGTCGACGCCTCCTACAAGGCGAAGTTCACCGGCGAACTGAACGCGAAAGTGATGATGATCACCGCACCGATGGGCGCCGGGGTCGCCAGGCCGATGATGGAGGTGACCTACAAGAACTCGTACTCGCTGAACTTGGAGTTCTCCAACGCCTGGTCGCAGGAGACCAAGCTCTCCCAGGGCCAGAACACCACCCGCGCAGCCAAACTGCGGCTCACCGGCCACCTGGAAGACCCCACCCAGCTGCTCAACGCCGCGGTCGGCCGCCGCTACGTGCCCGCCAATACGGGCTTCGCGCTGGTGCAGTCGGAGACGGCCGACATCTTCTCCCTGCGCCTGGCCCACACCGGCGCCCTGGTCGCCTACCGGATGGTGGCCAACCCCGACATCCCCAAAGACTGGAACATCATCTCCTTCCCGGTGAACCCCCGCTACACAAAGCAGGGCACCCTGGACGGCACGGTCGGCTTCGACGACAACGGCAAGGTCCGCGACCCCGACTACCCCGCCGCCGGCACCTACGGCTACCACAGCTTCTACAAGCCCGTCGAGGCGTACTCGCTCAAACGCCGCATCATCCGCGACCAGCAGCGGCTGCGCGCCTACTACGAGTCCATCTCCACCGAGACCCACGTCCCCGATCCGACGCACGCGCAGGCCCAGAAGCTCCTGCGGAAAATGGGCGTGACCGCCGACCCTCCCTCAGGAGGCGACCGCGACGCCGGCCGCAACTCCGCCCCCAGCGGCTACTCCCACCGCGACCTGGTCAACACCTACGTCTGGACGGCCAAGGGCGGCTTCTTCGCCGAGACCACCCAGGCCACCGACGCCGTCACCCAGACCCACAACGGCTCCTACAGCTTCAAGGGCAAGTTCGGCTTCGGCATGGAGGGCGGCCTCAAGGTCGAGGGCGCCGGCATGACCGCCGAGATGGACGCCTCCTTGGGCGGCAGCACCTCCGTGACCCGCTCCCGCGCCAAGGACGTCAGCCGCACCTTCGGCCTCACCGTCGACTGCGCCCCCTCCGGCGACCTGCAACGCTACGACAACGGCAAACCCGCCTTCACCCCCCAGGGCAAGCCCATCCTCGTCCCCGGAAAGGTGGACGCCTACCGCTTCCTCACCTTCTACCTGGGCGAGAGCAGCGCCAACTTCGACGACTTCTTCAACAAGGTCGTCGACCCGATCTGGCTCTCGAACAGCGCGGCCCCCGACGCCTCCGCCCTACGCCAGACCCGCCAGAGCACCGCCAAACCCCCTTGCTGGCGAGTCATGCACCGCGTCACCTTCATCAGCCGTCTCCTCCCACCCATCCCGGCCCCGGGCGCCCCCCCGATCGAACGCGCCATGCGCTCCGAAAACATCGCCAGCAACTACGAACTGATCCAACGCCTGGCCCCCTACACCCGCACCGCCACGGCAAGCAGTTCGGAACTCGCCAACGCCACCCGGGTCGCGCTCGCCAAGCACCTGCCCGAGCTGCTGCCGCACGCCGCCGAGGTCATCGACTACCTGATTGCTTACTACGGCCTCCAGGACTGACCCGCGCCTTCCAGCACTCAGCGGGTGCGGCCCGGCGATGACATGATCACGCCGGGCCGCACCCGCGACCGCGAACGCATTCGGCCGAAGTCCAGTCGCTACGGCGCGACGTCCATAGCCCGCTCCGCCGCCCCCTCAACCTGAAAGGAATCGGGAAGGCAACTGCCGTACACACTCTGAACTGGAGCTACTCTAAGTCTAGACAGACTAGACAGGGTGATGTCCATGAGTGGGTGGCAGGTCCAGGAGGCGAAACAGCGCTTCAGTGAGGTCGTTCGGCGTGCGGTGAGCGAGGGTCCTCAGGTGGTCACCCGGCACGGAGAGGAGGTGGCCGTCGTCATCGACATCGCCGAATACCGCCGACTCAAAGGCGACGCTCCGGACTTCGGGCAGTTCCTGCTCGCCGACCCTGACTGGGACGACGACGTGGAGTTCCCGCGGAACCAGGACCTTCCCCGGGAAGTCGATTTCGACTGATGGGCATCGGCTACCTGCTCGACACGAACGTGGTCTCCGAAGCACGCAAGCGGAACGGCAGCCCTCAGGTCAAGGACTGGATCGCCGCGGCGCACGGACCCACTCTTTACATCAGCAGCCTGACGGTCGGGGAGATCCGCTGCGGAGTCGAGCTCCGCAGACGCCGGGACCCCGACCAGGCAACGGTGCTGGAACGCTGGCTGCACGGCCTTCAGCGGCAATTCGATGATCGCATCGTCCCCGTCACCGTGGAGGCCGCCGAGGAGTGGGGACGCCTGAACGCCATCCGCCCGCTCCCCACGACGGACGGCCTGATCGCCGCGACGGCCCGGGTGAACGGCTGGACCCTGGTCAGCCGGAACACCAAGGACTTCGCCGGCACGGGAGTGTCCGTCGTCAACCCGTTCGACGTGCTGATCTGAGTCCTGCCGACCTGGGCGCCGATGGCGGAGACTACCCCGCCACCTGGAACCAGACCGACCTGCCCGCTCCGTCGTGGTGGAATCCCCACTCGGCGGCGAGCAGGTCGACCAGCCACAGCCCCCGCCCGCCGTCGTCGTCGGTCTCCGGTACGCGTACGGCGGGCGCGCTCGTGACGGAGCCGTCGTCGGTGACCTCCACGTGGACCATCGTGGTGGTACGGGCCAGGTAGACGGTCAGGCGCCCGTCCGTGGTACGCCCGGAGTCGGAGTGGGCCACCGCGTTGGCGGCCAGCTCGCTCAGCAGGAGCAGCACGTCGTCGAGCAGCGGGGCCGCGACGCGTCCGGCCAGCAGGTCCCGCGCCCAGGCCCGCACCTCCGGCACGGAGGCCACCCGGCCGGGAAAGACCTGCCGCCACGCGCTGTACGGCCCACCCGCCCACGGCATCGTGTCGTGATGTCCGGGAAGTTTGTCTTCTTCCCCTGGCGTCGTCGAAGTTCCGTCACAGTGATGTCCGAGGCAGACGTCCTCTTCCCTCGGCGTTTTCGAGGCTCCGTTGCCACGGTGTCCGAGGCAGTGGTCCTCCTCCCTCGGTGCCTCCGGCTCGGATCTCATGCGGTCACCGCCGACATGATCATGTCGGCCGCGTTGTCGGCCTCCGCCCAAACCCATTCACCGCGCTGCCACAGCCGCGCCCACCAGGGCCGCCAGACGAACGCCCAGCCGCAGTAGCGCCGGACGACCGTGATCCTGACCAGTGCCGTGCCCGTCGCCGACCGGATCTCCAGAATCGGCTGCCCGGCCACCGGAAGGACCAGCGAGGTGCACACCCCGAGGCCGTGCAGATCCCAGCTGAGCCGGGTCAGATGAACGAATCGCGCACGCCGCTCGACCGCCGTCACGCTCCGGTCCTCCGGATGCCCCCGGCGGGCACGACCAAGGCGTGAAAGGTCACCGTTCTGATCATTCATCACTCGTTCTCGTTCCTGATTTAAAGGTATGAGGATGCTTTCTTTTCCGTCCTGTCGAACCGAGAAGACGTGTGATTAGATTGCCCGCATGGCAGGTGGATTCATGGCTGGATTGGCACCCCGGTGGATGCTCTGGAATGTCGGGTGAGGGTTTCCCTATACCAGGGTCTGGAATTGCCGCTATAACCAAAAATCCGTTTTTCTCTATTTCAGGAGGAATGCGATGAGCGACGAGATCCCCCCGGACCCGGGCTCCCCCCGTGCGCGCTTCGCCGCCGAGATGCGCCGCCTGCGCGAGGCGGCCCAGCTCTCCCAGACCGCTGTGGCCAGACGCCTCGGCTGCACCCAGACCCAGATAAGCCGCCTGGAGAGCGCCAGCCGCACCCCGTCGAAGTCCGACGCCGAGCGCCTGGACGCCCTCTTCGGCACCAACGGCAGCACGTACTTCGTGGACCTGCGCGAACACATCGTGGCCCGCCATGGCGCCCCGATCTGGTTCATGAGCTGGGCACAGGAGGTCGAGCCGTTCGCCCTCGTCATGCGCTCGTGGGAACCGCTCCTCGTCCCCGGCTTCCTGCAGACCGAGGCGTACGCCCGAGCGATCTTCAAGCATGCCCCTCGGATCACCCCGGAGGAGATAGAGGAGCGGGTTAAGGGGCGGATGTTTCGTAAGAAAATCCTTGATGGGGACAATCCCCCACTTTTTCTGACCCTCATCGACGAAAGTGTGCTGCGCCGTAATGTCGGCGGTCCCGAAGTAATGTGGGAACAGCTCGGCTACTTACTGGAGATCGCCCAGCGCCCCTCCATCTCCATCCAACTCGTTGATCGGCTCTGCCTCTCCGGCGTGCTGGGCGCTTTCATGATCGCAGAACTTCCGGACGGGCAACCGGACGCGATTTACGCGGACTCTTCAGCGGAGGGACAGATTTCGGCCGACCCTAGCGTCGTAACCCCGATATGGAATCGCTATGAAGCGATACGTGGGTGGGCTTATCCTGAGCACATGTCCCTCAAAATGATCGAGGAAGCGAGGCAGGAATGGATCTGAGTGTCGCGGTATGGCGGAAGTCATCGCTCTCCGGAGACAACGGTGCTCAGTGCGTCGAGGTCGCCGCCAACCTGCCTGGCGCTGTCGCGGTTCGTGACAGCAAGGACCCCGATGGCGCCAAGCTGCTCTTCACCCCCGGTGAATGGCAGTCCTTCGTTGGTGGCATCAAATCCGGCGAGTTCGACCGCCTGGTCTGACCTCCTCGGGAAGTTCGGAGACCGCCCAGCGGAAGGAGATCAGGAATGGATCTGAGTGCCGCCATATGGCGGAAGTCATCGCTTTCCGGCCCGAACGGCGGTCAGTGCGTCGAGGTCGCCGCCAACCTGCCCGGCGCTGTCGCGGTTCGTGACAGCAAGAACCCCGATGGCGCCAAGCTGCTCTTCACCCCCGGTGAATGGCAGTCCTTCGTCGGCGGCATCAAGTCCGGAGAGTTCGATCGGCTGACCTGATTGCCTCCGGGGGCTCGGACGTTGCCCCAAGGGGGTGAGACAGGCATGGAATCGCCTGGTTTGTCGTACTGGACTGTAAGAATCACCGCATGGTGGGAGAAAACGACTTATCCAGGGAAGGTGCTCCCCGGCGTGATGAGGAGTTCGTCCAGCTCACGCGGGACAGGAGAGTGCGAGTCCGGGTAGGAGTGGCGGCCGATCCGGAGGCGCCGGCTCATGTGATCGTGAGGATGGTCACCGATTCCTCCCCCTCGGTCAGAAGGGCACTGGCGGCGCGGGTGGATGCGCCGCCGGAGGTCCTGCGCGCGTTCGCCGATGACGCCGATCTGAAGACCCGGCAGGTCCTGGTGAGAAATCCCGCGTGCCCGCCTGAGGTGCTGGCGTTGCTGGCCGGAGATCCACACTGGTCGGTGCGATGGGACGTTCCGGCGCATCCGGCAGTGGATCTGGCCGTTCGTCGAGCGGTCGCGGCGTCCCCAGACGAGGATCTTCGCCGGTTGCTCGCTGGAACTCCCGGCTTGGACGGCGAGACCAGCGCGGCGCTGCTCGTGGATCCCTCTCCTGCGGTCCGGGCCGAGTTGGCAGAGCACACAACCGATCCGGACGTTCTCGCGGTACTCGTCGCGGACGGAAAGGCGAAGGTACGCGCGGGAGCCGCCCAGAACCGGCACACCACACCTGAGCAGCGCCGTCGGCTGGCGCGTGATCCGGTCGCCGACGTGAGGGCCGCGCTGATCATCTCGGCCTTGCTGCCGGATGAGGACCTGCGGCAATTGGCCCACGACCGATCGGTCAATGTCCGCTGGTGGTTGGCCACCTCCCACGCCACCTCCGATGAAATCCTGGAGATCTTGGCCCGGGATCCTCATCCAGATGTGGTGAACCAGGCGCGGATGACGTCGGTCGCCCGGAACCGGCGCAACAAGAGCTGAAGCAATGGCGCCGCACTGCCCTTCCCCGGTCCCGTGCTTGCTCTCGTCCTGCGTGGCACCTCAGCGGTGACGCGATCACCCGCGTGACTCTGCTCGCTGCCCCGCGGGCAGCGGCCGGTCACCCTCTGTCTGTCGGTTGATGAGAATCGAACAGCGCCCTGCTACGAGGCGCCGATGCCGGGGAGCTTGGCGAGAAGCCGGATGAACCGGTTACCGGCGAATCCGGTACAGCACATGCCGACGTAGCGGCCCGTCGGGCACGTTCGGGTGGTCGAAGTCGGCGGCCGGGTCACGGGTCATGCCGATCCGGCGCATCACCGCCTGGGAACGCAGGTTGGTGGTGGTCGTGATGGCGACGACCTCCGGCAGTTCCAGGGTCTTGAAACCGAAGTCCAGGCAGGCCAGGGCGGCCTCGGTGGCGTAGCCGTGGCCCCACGCCGAGCGGGTCAGCCGCCAGCCGATCTCCATCCCGGTGAACGGCATGCCCTCGTCCGCCGGATCCAGGCCGGTGAAGCCGATGAACTCGCCGGTCGCCAGGACCTCCACCGCCCACCACCCATAACCCCGGCGGTCGAGTCCGTCCTGGAAGAGCGCGATCGAAGCGGCACTCTGTTCACGTGTCAGCAGGTCCGGGAAGTGTTCCCGGACCTCGGGATCGGCGTTCATCGCCGCCCAGGGGTCCAGGTCGGAGTCCCGCCAGTGGCGGAGCAGGAGGCGATCGGTACGTAGTTCGGACATGCCGCCAAGCTAATGTGATCAAGGTCGGCGGGGCGACCGATTTTGCCGGGGGACCGTCGCCGCCCGGCGGGTCACCGGAAACCGTCATCGCGGCGACCGGCCTGGCCGGGAACGCGATGGCCATCGGCCACCGCCGCCCCGGCCGGAGAGGCCGCCGAAGCCGCCCGGGGACGTCCAGGCCGGCCGGCGCGGGCCGGCCTGGACGTCACCTGATCAGACGAGGTCGAACCGGTCCAGGTTCATCACCTTGTCCCACGCCGCGACGAAGTCGTTCACGAACTTCTCCTTCGCGTCGTCACTCGCGTAGACCTCCGCGAGCGCGCGCAGCTCGGAGTTCGACCCGAAGACGAGGTCGGCGCGGCTGCCGGTCCACTTGACCTCGCCCGTGGCGGCGTCGCGACCCTCGAAGGTGTTCGCGTCCTCGGCCGTCGCCTTCCACGCCGTGCCCATGTCGAGCAGGTTGACGAAGAAGTCGTTGGTCAGCACCCCGGGGGTCGCGGTGAGGACACCGAGCGGCGACTGCTGGTGGTTCGCGTCCAGGACGCGGAGGCCACCGACGAGGACCGTCATCTCGGGGGCGCTCAGGGTCAGCAGGTTCGCCCGGTCGACCAGCAGGAACTCGGCCGGCAGCCGGTTGCCCTTCCCGAGGTAGTTGCGGAACCCGTCAACGGTCGGCTCAAGCGCGGCGAACGACTCCACGTCGGTCTGCTCCTGCGACGCGTCCACCCGGCCCGGCCTGAACGGGACCTCGACGTCGACACCGGCCTCCTTGGCGGCCCGCTCGACGGCCGCACCGCCGGCGAGCACGATCAGGTCGGCGAGTGAGATCTGCTTGCCACCGGTCTGGGCGGCGTTGAACGCCTCGGCGATCCCCTCCAGGGTGCTCAGCACCGTCGCGAGCCGGTCGGGGTCGTTGACCTCCCACCCGTTCTGCGGCTCAAGGCGGATGCGCGCGCCGTTGGCGCCGCCGCGCTTGTCGCTGCCGCGGAAGGACGAGGCCGACGCCCACGCGGCGGACACCAGCTCGGACACCGACAGGCCCGAGGCGAGGATCCGCTCCTTGAGGGAGGCGATGTCCGCGGCGTCGACGAGCTCGTGCGTCACCGCGGGGAGGGGGTCCTGCCACAGCAGCGTCTCGGTCGGGACCTCCGGGCCGAGGTAGCGCGCGACCGGGCCCATGTCGCGGTGGGTCAGCTTGAACCACGCGCGGGCGAAGACGTCCGCGAACTCGTCGGGGTTCTCGTAGAAACGCCGCGAGATCGGGCCGTAGACCGGGTCGAACCGGAGCGCGAGGTCGCTGGTCAGCATGGACGGCGCGTGACGCTTCGACGGGTCGTGGGCGTCGGGCACCGAGTCCCGACCGGCGCCGTGCTTCGGCCGCCACTGGTGCGCGCCGGCCGGGCTCTTGGTCAGCTCCCAGTCGTAGCCGAACAGGTTCCAGAAGAAGTTGTTGGACCACTTCGTCGGTGTCGAGGTCCAGGTGACCTCCAGACCGCTACCGATCGTGTCCGCGCCCTTGCCGGTGCCGTAGGTGCTCTTCCAGCCGAGCCCCTGCTGCTCGATGGGGGCGGCCTCGGGGTCGGCGCCGACGTGGTCCGCCGGGCCCGCGCCGTGGGTCTTGCCGAAGGTGTGACCGCCCGCGATCAGGGCGACCGTCTCCTCGTCGTTCATTGCCATCCGGCGGAACGTCTCACGGATGTCGCGGGCCGAGGCCAGCGGGTCCGGGTTGCCGTTCGGGCCCTCCGGGTTGACGTAGATCAGGCCCATCTGGACCGCGCCGAGGGGGTTCTCCAGCTCCCGGTCGCCGGTGTAGCGCTGGTCGTCGAGCCAGGTGGACTCGGGACCCCAGTAGACGTCCTCGTCGGACTCCCAGACGTCCGCACGGCCGCCGGCGAAGCCGAAGGTCTTGAAGCCCATCGTCTCCAGGGCGACGTTGCCGGCCAGGATCATGAGGTCGGCCCAGGAGATCTTCTGGCCGTACTTCTTCTTGACCGGCCACAGCAGACGGCGGGCCTTGTCGAGGTTCACGTTGTCCGGCCAGCTGTTGAGCGGCGCGAAGCGCTGCTGGCCGGCCCCGGCGCCGCCGCGGCCATCGCTGATCCGGTAGGTGCCCGCGCTGTGCCAGGCCATCCGGATCATGAACGGGCCGTAGTTGCCGTAGTCGGCCGGCCACCAGTCCTGCGAGGTGGTCAGCACCTCCGCGATGTCCTGTTTGACGGCCGCGAGGTCGAGGCTCTTGAACGCCTCGGCGTAGTCGAACTCCTCGCCGAGCGGGTTGGAGACGGCGGGGTTCTTGGCGAGGACCTTCAGGTTGAGCCGCTCCGGCCACCACTGGTGGTTTCCGCCACCCTGGGTCGGGTGCGGGGCGCGCTCGTGCGCGACCGGGCAACCGCCTCCGCCCTCCGTCTTCGCGTCTACGACGATTGCATCATGGTTCTCAGACATGGGAATCCTTCCGAACTATGCGGATCACGGTGCTCAGGAACCGCGGGTGGTGGAACAGCCGGGGCACAGGCCCCAGTAGATGACCTCGGCCTCGTCGATCAAGAAGCCGTGGTGGTCGGACGTGGTCAGGCAGGGCGCCTCGCCGACCGCGCAGTCGACGTCGGCGACGGCACCGCATGACCGGCACACCACGTGGTGGTGGTTGTCCCCGACGCGTCCCTCGAACCGGGCCGGGCTGTCGCCTGGTTCGAGACGGCGTACGAGTCCCGCCGCGGTGAGCGCGTGGAGGGCCTCGTACACGGCTTGCAGGGAGATGTGGCCCACGCGATCGCGCACCCCGGAGGCGATCGCCTCGACGTCGAGGTGGTTACCGTCCCGGACGGTCTCGAGCAGTGCGACGCGGGCGGCCGTCACTCGCAGGCCTGCCCCGCGTAGCTCCTCGGCGGTGGTTGGAGTCCCGGGTGCGGTCATGGTGCCAAACCCTAACGTCATAAACACGAACTGTACAAGACAACGAATAGTACAAGTCTAGCGCCGTGTCGAGCGATGTTCGCCCCGTTATGGTGTGAGATGTCGCCCTGATGGTGATCTTGGGGGCGCAGCACGGTCGGGCCGTCTCGGCGGCGGAACGCGTACGCGTACGCGGAATCGATCACGCTACCGGCATCCGGTTACGCAAGATCGCCAACAGGGCGAACGCCGCCTGACGCGGCACCGGCTTCCATCCCGTGCTCGGCCCCGTCCTGTCCGGCACCGAACGAGCGTTGCGGCGGCGACGTGATCACCCACGCGATTCTGGTTGAACAGCTCATTGCCCCACAGGCGAGGAGTTTCAGGACTCGTGGATGAGATGGTTCGCCGCCGGCTTGCGCCTCCCGTAGGGGGAGGCGCAAGGGTGAGGGCATGAACGGCGACACGCTCTACTCGATCGGTGATCTGGCCCGGCGGACCGGGCTGACGGTCAAGGCCATTCGGTTCTACTCCGATCGCGGGATCGTGCCGCCGACCGACCGTAACCCGGCCGGCCACCGCCTCTACGGCATCGACGCCGTCGCACGCCTGGACCTCGTGCGGACGCTGCGCGACCTGGGACTGAACCTTCCCACGATCCGGAAGGTCGTGCACCGGGAGATCTCGCTTCCCGAGGTCGCCGCAGCGCACGCCGAGGCACTGGCGGCGCAGATCCAAGTGCTACGCCTGCGGCGCGCGGTGCTGACGGCGGTGGCCAAGCGCGGGTCCACTCCCGAGGAGATGGATCTCATGCACCAGCTGGCCAAGCTTTCCGAGGACGAACGTCGACGTCTGATCGGCGATTTCCTCGACACCGCCTTCGGCGGCCTGGAGGCCAACGCCGGATTCGTGGGGATCATGCGCTCGATGACCCCCGAGCTGCCCGACAATCCCGAGGCCGAGCAGGTCGAGGCATGGGTGGAGTTGGCCGAACTGTCCCAGGACCCGGATTTTCGCGCCAGCGTGCGGCGCATGGCCGAGCATCATGCGGCCGAGCGTGTCCAGGGCGACACCACGGTCCTGCGCCGCGACTCTGCCGCAATGGTCCGTGACCAGGTCGGCCCAGCCCTGGTGGCCGGCATCGACCCGGCCTCGCCCCAAGCCGATGCGGTCGTCGCGGCGGTCACGGCTCAGTACGCGGATGTCTTCGGCTGCGTGGACGACGTCGACCTTCGGCGCCGGCTGTTGACCCGGCTGGAAACCGCGAACGACCCTCGCAGGGAGCTGTACCTTCGGCTGCTCGCAGTGATCAACGGCTGGCCGGCCCCGGAAAGCCTGGCGCGGGTGTTCGACTGGTTCATCCAGGCCTTGCGTGCCCGGATACCGGGGTAGCGGTCCCTCTTCGACCCGGCCGTGGCCGCTCAGCGGGCGGACCTCTGGAACTCCCATGGGTCGTGCGCCGAGACGACGTCGACCTCGCCGCCGGACAGGCGGACGAGCTCGCTGAGCCGGGCGTGGTCGCCGAGCCGAAGTGAACGATCCACCTTGGCGCTGAGCTGCACGAAGTCCAGCATCGGATGAGAGCGTGGCGCGCCGGGGCCGACCTCCTCGATATCGAGCACGGGCTGGGCGTAGGTCGTCCACTCCTCGCCGAGTGTGTCGGCGTGTCGTGCCATGCTGCCATTCCCCGGTAGCGTCCGATCTTCAGGCAGGCGCCGACCCGTGGATGGACTCACCGTGAAGAAGCTGATCGTCCGGCTCTGGAGGCTCGTCAACGGCTCGCTCCAGTGGCGCATCCTCTGGCTCCGGCACGCCAAGTTCACGGTCGGTGTGACCGGGGTCGTGCGTGACGCGGACGGCAACGTTCTCCTGCTGAAGCATCGCTTCTGGCCGGTGGGCAGGCAGTGGGGGCTGCCGACCGGCTGTGCGAACAGGTCGGAGACCTTCGAGGACACGGTCTGCCGAGAGGTGCGGGAGGAGACCGGGCTGAAGGTCCAGGTGGGAGAACTCGTTCGGTTGAAGAGCGGCTACAAGCTGCGCCTGGAGGTGGCGTACGAGGCCGAGTTCATCGGTGGCACGCTCGAAATCGACGATTTCGAGATTCTGGAGGCGAGATGGTTCGCCCCGGACGAACTGCCGGAAGAGATGCAGGAGTCGCACCGTCTTCTCATTCACCGCGAGCATCTCTAGCCTCCGTGCCGTGCCCGGCGCCGGGCGGTCACCTCGGTCGAGGGCGCCGACCACGACGGAATCCGGAAGCTCGTGGCCGGCCGGTCGTGCCCTCGGCGGGACGGGTGTCCCCGGATCTCAGCCGGTGGTCTCTTCGACGATGGAGTCGACCCGGTCGGGATAGAAGGCGACGTGGTCCTTGATCTCGGCGACGGCCGGGTGCGGCGACTCGTAGAACCACACCGCGTCCACCGACCGCTTCCCGTCCGTCGTAACGGTGTAGTAGCTCGCGTCGCCCTTGAACGGGCAGTAGGTGGCGGTGCCGGTCCGCTCCAGCAGCGAGCGATCGACGTCGGTGATCGGGATGTACTGAACCGGCGGGTACGTCGCCTCACGCAGGGTCAACGCCCGCCGCGAGTCGGCGACCACCCGGCCGCCCACCGAGACGACGATCCGGGCCGGATTCGCCTCGATCGTGATCGGGTGATCGGGGCCGGGCTGCAGGATGGGCTTTTCGGTCATGGCGCGAACTCCTTTCTTCCAAAGGTAGTGCGCCGAGCCTCGGACCGCACTGCCGCCAACCCGGTACGGCCAGGGTGAACGGCCGGCCCCTGGTCAGCCGGAATGTCAGGGGCTTCGACGGCACGGGGGTGTCGGTCGTCAACCCGTTCGACGCCGCCGAGCATCCGCCGGGCGCGTAGGATCCGACAGCCGGACAACCGGGGCGAGTGCGAGGACGTGGCGTGAGTTTTGAACTCGGAGTCTGGCTCGGGGCCGAGCCGATCACCGCGCAGGAGGCGCTTCGCAGGTATCTCGTCTGGAGCCGGAGCGACGCCGTCCCCGGTGAGCCGAGCCCGGAGACGGCGGCCTTCTACGAGGAGCTGACCTCGCTCTTCCCCGACCTGACCGCCGAGAACTACGCGGTCTCACCGTGGTCCGCACCGCTGATCGTGGGGGAGGAGTTCGTGCTGATGGACGCGGTCTTCCCACGCGCCGGAGAGGTGTGCCGCGTGGTGCTGGAGCTGGCCCTGAGGCATCCTCTGGTGCTGTTCGAACCGTAGGTCCGGCGCGCGTCCGCCTTCAGGGGGAGACGGTGTCCGCCCAGCGACTGATCTTCTGCCCGCCGGAGCTTCAACGGCCCGTTCTTGTCCGGGCCGCTGCCTAATGTCCCTCATGGCGAAGGCGCCGCACGTTTGCGTCCGGGCGATCCGGACCGGTTCTCGGGAGATGCCGTCATGACCGTGTGGGAAGAAGTCCGCGACCTCATCGGCACCGGCGATGCTTTCAAGGTCGCGGCCAGGGTCGCCGCCCTTGACGACGCCGGGCGCGCGGAGGTGGCACGGGAGTTGCCCGGCCACCTCCCGGTGGCCCGGCAGGAGATGAGGGCGGCGGTGGAGAAGCGACGGTCCGACCGCTGGAACGAGCGAGACCGGGCCCGGAGGACCCGGGGGGAGGCGTACAAGCGGTTCGCCCGCGAGCGCGGGATGTCCGATGCGGAGATTCACCGCCAGTGGGCGATGACCGACGGCTGGGGCGGCGACATGGAGGGCACCTGGGAGGATCCCTGGCCGGCCACCCCGGAGTACGGCGCGGGATACCCGGACAGGTCCGAGTACGACGCCTGGGTCGACCCGATGCGCGTCGCGGGAGCGGGCACGCTCCCCTGCGCGGCTGCGGCCTCCTGGCTTACCCGGCGCGGTTTCGAACGCGTCGGGGAATCCGCCGATCTCGTCGAACCGGTGCTCCAGGTGGTCGCCGCGCGTCCCGCCGAGTGGCAGGCCGATCTCGCCGTCCGGCTCGCGCTGCGGATCCGCGTCCGGCCCAGGCGGTGGGAAGGCGACCTCGGAGACCGGAACCTGCCGCTCGCCCTGGCGCTGCTGCGCCACACCGGTGCCACACCGCCCGAGCACGACCCGCTCGTGGTCGGTTGGGCCGACACGCCGCCGACCGCGGAGCGGCTGCGCGAGGACCCGCTGCTCGATGTGCTGCTGCCCAGGCTCTTCCAGGCGCAGGGGGTGGGCCGCGCGCTGCGTGAGGAGCGGGCCGACCCGCTCGCCGCCGAGTCGTGGCTGGGCGCGCTGCGCACCCTGGCCGCCGAGGGCAGGGTGAGCCGGGAGGTGTTGCTGGAGGGCTGCGTGGGCCGGTTCCTGCGCGGGGGCGGCGCGACCGACCTGCGGTTCTTCGCCCGCCTGCACGAACTGCTCGAACCGTCTCCCGCCGAGGTGGCCTCCCGCGCCGGTGACTACCTGCGGCTGCTGCCGGCGGCGCCGGGGCCGGTGGCCGAACTGTCGCTCAGGCACCTGCGCCACCTGGACTCCCTCCCGCGGGACGATGCGAACGACCTCGACTCCGACGACGTGAGCGAGGCCCTGTCCGGCCTGCTGTTCCGCGCGGAGGGCGGGCTGGTCAGGTCCGGGCTGGCCTGGCTGGACCGGTTCCTCCAGCGGGAGCCGGAACGGGCCGACGAGCTGTCGTCGGCCCTGGCGGCGGTGCTCGGCCACGAGGCGCCCGCCGTCCAGGAGCGGGCCGTGCGCCTGCTGGTCGGGCACGCGGCGGCCTTCGGCCCGTTCGGTGCCGAGGCCGTACGGGACGGGGCCGGGCAGCTGCCCGCCGGCCTGTCCAACAGGCTGGTCGCGGTCTTCGGCGGAGATCTCCAGGAGGAACCCGAACCCGAGCCGGAGCCGGAGGAGCCCGGCGTGCTCCCCGCGCCGCCGCCCGCCACTGCGTTCCCGGTGCCGCGGACGCCCCAGCAGGTGGCCGCCCTGTGCGGGAAGAAGGACTGGGTCGAGGCCGAGGGGTTTCTCGGAGGGTTCGTCCGCCTCGCCGCCGAAGATCCCGGTGGGCTCCGGGACGCGCTGGCGGCACACCCCGCGAGGCAGCCGACGCAAGGCAGCTGGACGAGTCCCGAGTGCTGGGGTGCCGCGATCGCGGCGGAGTTCGTCGATCCCGGCGCGGAACCCCTTCCGGATGGCCTCGCCTCCCCGGAGGAGACCAGACCCGGGTGCGGGATCCGCCCTGCCGACCCGCGACCGGAGTCGCCGTGGACGAGGCTTCCCGGCCGGGATGAGGTCTGCGCGCCGGAGTGGCTCGTGCTGCGTCGTCACGCGGAGATCCTGGCCGCTCTCAAGGAGGGTGTCCTGCCGCCGCTGCTGCTGGCCACGCCCACCCTCTCCACCGGCCACCTCGACCCCGTGGAGCTGGTCGCCCGGATCGAGGAGCTGGAGGCGGCGGGGGCGGAGCCGCTCCCGGCCGATCTGGCGCAGGCGCTGCTCAGGCTGCCCAGGACCGCCGACCCCGCCGCGGTGACGCGGGCCGCCGCGCTGACCTCGGCGGCCGGGCGCGAGGCCGCCCGCCGGCTGGCGGGGAACGGGCTGCCCGATCCGGTGGTGACCGTCCGCCGGTTCTGCTCTCCCGGTGCGAAGCCGGGCTGGAAGCTCACGGAGGATCCGGCCGGACACTGGCTCGACGAGCGCGAGCCGCAGCGGGCTCTCAAAGCGTGGCAGACCCTGGCGGTGGCCTCCATCACGCCGAGCGACATCACGCCGGGCGACATCACGCCGGGCGACATCACCCTGGGCGACATCATCCCGAGTGACATCACCCCGGGCGCACCGGCCGGTGAGCGGACGGTCCGTGCCGCGGCGTCGCTGATCGCCGAACTCCTGGTCTCGCCGCCCCGGTTCCTGGAGGAGGGGCGCGGCCATCACGGCAAGCTGATCGGCTGGTGGCCGGGCGTCATGCCGTCCCACCGCGAGGTGATCGCCGCGCACATGGTCCCGCTCCGGTTTCGCAGCGACTGGACCGGTGGCCTCGTCGACGGGCCGCGGCTCACCGACCTCGCGTGCGCGCAGGGACCGGTCGGGCAGGCGACCGCCCTGCTGCTGGTGGAACGGCTCGCCCTGAGCATGTCGGTGTACCGGCGCCGGGCCGTGCAGTACCTCCTGGCCACCGGGGACCTGCCCGCCGCCCAGCTGGGCACGGAGTTCGGGGAGCGGATACGCCGGTCCTGGCTCTCGATCTCCACGTTCCGGACGATCATGGAGGACGCCGTCTGCGTGGGCACCCACCGCGAGGCGTGGGCCATGATCGCCGCCGCCCTGCCCGGCCTGCTGGCCGTTTCTGGCGGGCGACCCCCCAAGGAACTGGTCGACTTCCTCGCCTTCGCCCGCCGGGTGGCCTGGCAGGCGAAGGCGACCGGCGAGATCCCCGAGGTCACGGCGGTCGCCGGGCGCAAGGGCTCCACCCAGGTCATCCGCGAGTGCCGCGGGCTGCGCGACCTGCTCTCCGCGCCGTGACAGCCGGACGGCGTCGTTCTCGATCGGCGTCGGCCACGGTCAGCGGCTGACCCCGTCGGACGGGCGGAGCAGGTCGAGGTCGGCGCGGCGGGGGAGGCTCTCCCAGTCGCCGTCGGCGGTCACCGCGAAGGCCCCGGCGGCGGAGGCGGTGGCGAGGCGCCGCTCGGAGGTCGCCCCGGCGAGGGTCTCGGCGATCCAGCCGGCGGCGAAGGCGTCCCCGGCGCCCACCGGGTCGAGCTCGGCGACCCGGTGGGGCTCCGCGTGCCGTACGGCGCCGTCGGAGAGCTCGACCGCGCCGAGGGCGCCGCGCTTGATGAGGACGTGGCGCGGGCCGAGGTCCGACAGGGCGTGGGCCAGGGTGAGCGGGTCGTCGCCCTCGACGATCAGCCTGGCCTCGGCCTCGGTGGCGAACAGGACGTCCACGGCGGCGACGGTCTCGCGCAGCGCGGCGGACGCCTCGGCGGGCGTCCACAGGGCCCGGCGGTAGTTGACGTCCATCGACACGATCGCGCCCGCGTCGCGGGCCTCGACGATCGCGGCCCGCACCGCCTCGGCGGCCGACGCCGACAGCGCGAGGGTGATACCGGTGACGTGTAGCACGCGTGCCGAGCGGATCAGCGAGACGTCCAGGTCGGCGGGGCGGAGCCGGGATCCGGCGCTCGCCGAGCGGTAGTAGCGCACGTCGACCACCTCGGACGTGCGCCTGCTCTTGATCATCAGGCCGGTGGGCGCCTCGGGATCGACCAGCATTCCCCGTACGTCGACGCCCTCGCCGGCCAGCGTCGAGCGGAGCAGTTCCCCGAACTCGTCGGCGCCCACCCTGCCGATCCAGGCCGCGCGCCCGCCGAGGCGGCAGACGCCGATGGCCACGTTGGACTCCGCGCCACCCACGCCGAGCCCGAAGTCGCGGGCGTGCCTGAGCGGGCCGGTACGCCGCGCGCTGAACAGCGCCATGCTCTCGCCGAGCGTTACCAGGTTGGTCATGGGAGAGGAGTCGTCCTTAGGGAGTCGGTGCCGGTTTCGCCGGTCAACGGGTCGTGCCGGTGGTGAGGTCGACACCGGTCCTGGCGTCGGCGGGCGGACCGTGTCCGATTCCGCCGGTCACCGGGTCGCCCCGAGCTTCCTGGAGATGCACAGGGCCGTCTCGGCCACCAGGGGTCCCAGCTCTCGTACCCTCGCGGCGGTGATCCGGGAGGTGAGACCCGAGATGGAGATCGCCGAGATGGCGACGTCGTTGTGGTTGAAGATCGGCGCCGCGACGCAGCGCACCTCGGGCTCGTTCTCCCGGTCGTCGACCGAGTAGCCCCGCTGCCTGATCCGGCCCAGCTCGGTACGGAGGCGCGCGGCGTCGGTGATGGTGTGCCGGGTGACGTACGGCAGCCCGGCGGCCACGATCTCCTCGACTGCCTCCTCCGGCTGCCAGGCGAGGATCGCCTTGCCCACGGCGGTGCGGTAGACGGGAGCGCGGCTGCCGATGCGCGAGGCCATGCGCACGTTGGTCTCGTTCTCGACCTTGTCGATATAGACCACGTCGGGCGGGTCGTAGACCACGAGATGGACTGTCTCCCTGGCCTCCGTCATCAGCCGGTGCGACTCCTCGGCGGCCACGGTCCGCAGGTCGAGCGTGGCCAGGTAGGCCTGCCCGAGGTGGAGGGCGCCGCTCCCCAACCGGTAGGCGCCGCTCCTGCGGTCGCGTTCCAGCAGCCTGGCCTCGATGAGCGGGGTGGCCAGCCGGAGCACAGTGCTCTTGGACATGCCGAGCGCCTCGGCGAGCCGGGTGAGCGACAGGCCGTGGCCCGCGCCCGCGTGGTCGCGTACGTGCGCGAGGACGGCGAGGGCACGCCGGAGCGAGGCCGACTGGTTGCGTTCCGGGGCGGGCTCACTCATCACGGCTTTCCATGCTGCTCCGGCAGATCGAATACCAGGTCAAGGTAGGCGAGCACGCCACCTCGCGCCACTTTGCAGCACAACCTTCTGCACTGCACAACAAATCGGTGATCCGCTTCCCGTGGCGGACGGGGCTTCCTAGGGTCTGCCGCCAACAGGAGGAGGCGCTTTGAAGTTCCTGAACATGGCAGTGGCGGGTGTGGCCCTGCTGGCCCTCGCCGCGTGCGCGCCGTCCATCGCCCCGTCGGCGGGCGGCGGCGACGAGAAGTCCGGAACCCTGCGGGTCTGGCTCTTCGACGAGCCCAACCGTGCTCCCAAGGAGAAGGTGGTGGAAGAGGCGATCAAGGAGTTCACCGCGGCCAACGCGGGGGTGAAGGTCGAGGTCACCTACATTCCGACGACGCCGGCCCGGCACGAGAAGTTCAAGGGCGCGTTCAACGACCCGGCCAGCGCCCCCGACGTCGCCGAGTACGGCAACACCGACCTGGCCGAGTACGCCGCCGCGGGCGGCTTCGCCGACCTGAGCGCCGACCTCGCGAGCTGGCCGGAGGGCAAGGACATCGGCACGGACCTGCTCGGGTCCGCGACCGTCGACGGCAAGGTCTACGGCCTGCCGTGGTACATCGGCATCCGGGCCCTCTACTACCGCACCGACGTCTTCGAGGAACTCGGCCTCAAGCCGCCCACGACGATCAAAGCCCTGACCGAGACCGCCCGCGAGATCCGTGAGAAGAAGCCCGACCTGTACGGCGTCGCCGTCGGAGGGGAGTACACCTTCGGCGCGCTGCCCTTCGTCTGGGACGCCGGAGGCGACATCGAGAGCCTCGACGGCGACGCCGCCCGCAAGGGTGTGAAGAGCTACACCGACCTGCTCAAGGATGACAACTGCCCGCCGCAGGCGTGTGCGAGCCTCACCGGCGGCAAGACCGTCGAACTGTTCGCCAGTGGCAAGGCCGCGATGGGCATCCTGGGCAACTTCAGCAGGTCCGCGGTGGACGCGGGCGCGGCGGCGGGCAAATACGCGGTGGTGCCGCTGCCGGGCACCGAGGAGGGGACGATCGCCCCGGCCTTCTCCGGCGGCAACAACCTCGGCGTCATGAAGAACAGCGGGCACCGCTCGCTGGCCGTCAAGTTCGTCCAGCTGCTGGGTGGCAAGACATACCAGACCAAGATGTACGAGGCCATGGGCAACCTGCCCACCCTGACCTCCGCGCGGGACGAGCTCGCGGCCTCGGACCCCTTCCTCAAGCCGTTCCTCGACACCGTCGCGGCGGGCACCCGCTTCGTGCCGATCGACCCGGCCTGGGTGAAGATCGACAACCAGAAGGTCATCCCGACCATGCTGCAGAAGATCGCCACGGGGCAGTCCACAGTCGAGCAGGCCACCGAGGAGGCCGCCGCGGCGGTGAAGGCGGCGTTCGGCCGGTCATGACCACCGCCACCACGACGACGGCGGGCTCCGGGGCCGGGGTCCGCCGGGCGGTGCCGCGCCCCGGCGGCGGGCTCAGGCCGTGGCTCTACCTGCTGCCCTCTGCTGCCGTGCTGCTGCCGCTCTTCGGCTACCCGATCTACATGCTCGGCCTGCTGTCGGTGTTCGACTACCGGCAGGCCCAGGTCAGCGGGGGAGAGCCGACGAGGTTCATCGGCTTCGAGAACTACGCGACGCTCCTGGGCGACCAGCGCTTCTGGTCGGTGCTGGCGCAGACCCTGGTGTTCGCCGCGGCCCTGGTGGTCGCGACGCTGGCCGTCGGCGCGACCCTCGCCGTCGTGCTCACCAGGGCGGGCCGGGTGCCCCGGCTACTGCTGTCGCTGGCGGCGATGGCCGCCTGGGCCGCGCCCGCCATGACCGGCTCGACGGTCTGGATGTTCCTCTTCGACGCCGACCTGGGCCTGGTCAACCAGCTCCTGGGCATCGAGGGCTATAACTGGTTCTACGACAAATGGGTGACCTTCGGGGTCGTCGGTGCCACGGTGGTCTGGCACTCCTTCCCCTTCGTCATGGTGACCCTCTACGCCGGGATCCAGGCCATTCCGGTCTCCGTTCTGGAGGCGGCAGCCCTGGACGGCGCCTCCGCGTGGAACTCGTTCTGGCGGATCATCGTGCCGATGCTGCGGCCGCTGATCACGATCGTGGTCATTCAGTCGATCATCTGGGACTTCAAGATCTTCACGCAGATCTATGTGATGACCAACGGCGGCGGCATAGCGGGGCAGAACTCGGTGCTCAACGTCTACGCCTACCAGACGGCCTTCGGCTCGTCGGAGTACGGGCTCGGCGCGGCGATCGGCGTCGTCATGACCCTGATCCTGCTCACGGTCACCCTCTTCTACATCCGAGCCCTCTACCGTACGGGGGAGAAGCTGTGAGCAGGTCCCGCCTGGTCGCCAACACCGTGGCGCTGGTCACCGCGTTCGTCACCTTCTTCCCGATCTACTGGATGGTGCTCTCCGCGCTCAAGCCCGCCGGGGAGATCCAGTCACTCCAGGTGCGCCCGTGGACCCTGGCACCCACCTTCGAGCACTTCCAGCGGGTGCTCGGTGGCGAGAACTTCGGCCGCTACCTTCTCAACAGCCTGGGTGTCGCCCTGACCGTCGTCGTCCTGTCCGCGCTGGTGGCCTTTCTCGCCGCGGTCGCGGTGACCCGGTTCCGCTTCCGGTTCCGTACCACCGTGCTGATCATGTTCCTGGTGGCGCAGATGGTGCCGGTGGAGGCGCTCACCATCCCGCTGTTCTTCCTCGTCCGAGACCTCGGCGGGGTGGTGCCCGGCGTGGGCCTCAACACCCTGGGCTCGCTCGTCCTGGTCCACCTGGCGTTCTCGCTGCCGTTCGCCGTCTGGATGATGAGGGGGTTCGTGGCCGCGGTGCCCGAGACGCTGGAGGAGGCTGCGATGATCGACGGCGCGAGCCGGCCGGTGATCCTGTGGCGGATCCTCTTTCCCCTCGTCGCACCGGGACTGGTCGCCACGAGCGTCTTCTCGTTCATCACGGCCTGGAACGACTTCATCTTCGCCAGGACCTTCATCATCTCGGCCAGGGACAACCAGACGCTGCCCTCGGCCCTGCTGGTCTTCTTCAAGCCCGACGAGAACGACTGGGGCGGCATCATGGCGGCCTCGACGCTGATGACCGTTCCTGTGCTGATCTTCTTCGTGGCCGTCCAGCGCAGGCTGGTGGCCGGGCTGGGCGGGGCGGTGAAGGACTGACACCCGCCGGGCTCCGTTCCCCTCTGTACCGATAATTTTTGCCTGGACCAGGGCAGAACTGTCCCTCGGGATGGTTGACAGGCCAAAATTGGTCCGTGGTCAGGATCGGATCGGTAGGAATGAGCGATTGCGAGGGTGGGAGGCTTCCGCCAGTTCTGGGCCAGTTGTTCGCTGACAGGGCCGACGGAAGCAGCGAGGGTGAGGGCCGGAGGCTCTCGGTGGACCTGCCACCGGGTGACGTGGTGTGGCCCGACCCCGGTTACGCTCAGCTCTCCTTTCGTCGCCGTCCGGCGTTCTGGCTCAGCGAGGTGGCCGTCTCAGGTGAGTACTGGGCACGGCTGCGGGCGCAGCACGAGCACTCCGGCCTGTGGCCGGTGCTGCTGGAGGACTCGGTGCAGCCCTGGTCGGCCGGCCAGATCGCCCCGGACACCGCCGTCGAGATCGACAACTACCACGCCGCCGCGTTCATGGCCGAGGTCTGGTCCGACTGGATCGCCAAGGCTCACATCGACCAGCTCGAAATCCTTGACCCCTTCGGAGTCGAATGCCCGGGTCCGGCCCCGGCGGGAAGGCTCGCCGCCGATCCCGGCGTGGTCGCCGACTGGTACGCGGGCCTGGTGGCCGAGCGCAGGACCCCGCTCGGACTCGTCGCGGTCGAGCGCGGGGCCGACGCCCTCGCCGTCATGGGCTGGCAGGGCGCCCTGAACCACAACGAGTGGATGGTCCCGCTCGCGGCGGTGGTACGGAGCTGGGAGGACAGGTTCGGGGTGCGGCTGGTCGGGATGGGGTTCAACACCCTCGACCTCAGCGTCGCCGCGCCCCCGACGACCTCGGAACACGCCCTGCACGTCGCCGCGGAGCACTGGACGTTCTGCCCCGACAGCATCATCCAGGGCGCGGGGAACCTCATCGACTACGCCGAGCAGATCAAGGGCAGGAACGCCTGGTCGTTCTGGTGGGACTGAGCCCGCCCCGGGGTGCCCTTCGTCAAGGGAGGGCTTCCTCGGGGAGCGCGGATTCCCCAATGTGGATCTTTGAGGGGGATCTACCTTGGGGATGCTCTCCCCTCGGGCGTGGAAGGGCTTCGGGCACGGGGCGCGGGGTGTGATCACCCTCGCGCGACTGGGCCCCTCGTGGGCGCGGAAGGCCCTCGGATGCGGGTCTCCGGGGTGTGAAACCCGAGATCGGCAAGACGTTCTCGCTGGTAGGGCGGTTGTTGGTGGGACGGGGTCTCCGATGGGGCTTTCTTGAAGCTTGTAGGTAGATCTTCTGGGGTTTTCATGACATTTGCTTTGCTTTGTCCGGTTTCGGTGGGTAGTGTCCACGGATATCGGTTGGCGACCTGCCCTTCACAAGAGGGAGCGGCCGGCCGACGTCGAATCCCACCGGGCCCGCGGGGCCCAGGGAGCCGGGGAACCACTTTCCCGGGGTGAATCCGCCGCGAACGTGCGGCGGTAGGGCAACTCCATCGCCCGAACCCGTCAGCTAACCCGGTAGACGAGCTGGAGAGGAGATCCCCCTCATGGATCACCGCGTCACCGCGTCGGTGCCCGTCCTGCCCGTGCCGACCACCTGAACTTCATCTCCGTCCTTCGTCGCCGCGCCTGAGCGCGGCACCTGGACCGTGCTCCGTGTAGCGAACCGCTGATCTCGCCACGCCGCTTTTCCGAAGAGCGCGTCCCCGCCAGTGCACCCCTTGCCGTGTGTCGCAGCTGGCTGCCCCGTTCCCTCGTGAAAGAGCCCCTTCTTCATGCGTCTTCCCTTTGACCTGCCCAAGAACGGTCTGATCAAGAACCTCTCGTACAAGAACCGTCTCACCACCGCCGCCCTCGTCGGCGCGAGCGTGCTCGTCTCCGCCGGCGTCGCCTCCGCGCTGCCCGCCTCCCCCGCCGTCGCCGCCCCCGCCTCCGCCGCCTCCCCCGGCGCGGACACCGAGGTGGCCGCCAACGAGGTCGTGCTCCTCAAGGGCTCGACCAGGGCCTCCTACTTCTGGGACGACTCCTCGGGCCGGGCCGGCGACACCGGTCTGCCGGCCAGTGGCAAGCCGATGCAGAAGGGCATGATCGCCAGCCCGAGCTGGCCCCTGTTCACCGAGGGCTACGTCGTCTACAAGGGCAAGAAGGCCAAGTTCTTCGTCGGTGACCGCGGTCCCGGCGTGCCCTCCAACGTGGGCGTCATGATCGACCTTGACGCCAAGACCTTCGCCGACCTGACCGGTGGCCGGTTCAACCCCGCCACGCTCGGTGTGGACGGTAACGGCGGCATGGGCCACATCGACGTCAAGTACGTGGTCACCAAGTGGGGTGACGGCGTGGGCAAGAAGAACCACCCCGTGGCGTTCTCCACCGGTGCCTGGCGTTACCGGGACGCGAACCCGGCGAAGCCTCCGCAGACGGTCCTGGTCAAGGCCGAGCAGTCCAAGAAGGCTGTGAAGGCCCAGCAGGTGAGCCAGACGTTCGCCAAGCCCAAGATCATGTCCGAGCCCCTCACCGCGCCCGGGGCGATCGTCGCCGCCAAGCCGGTCGCCCTGTCCGGCGCCGATGCCAAGGCCGCCGAGCAGGGTGTCCGGGACCTGGGCGCCACCGCCCCGGTGGCGGCCGCGACCCCGGCCGGTCCCTCCGCCACCACGGCCGCCACCCTGGCCCTGGTCGGAGTGCTCGCCGCGGGCGGTGCCACCTACCTGGTCGCCGGCCATCTCCGTCGCAGGGCGGTCGCCGAGGAGAGCTGAGGTCCGGCGCGATCGATGAGCTCACCGCCCTGGTAACGCCCGGGCCTCGGCGTGCTCCAAGTGGTCGATACCGACCCGGCGCAGCCAGTGGCGGGCCCGCTCGAC